>NZ_JBIAZD010000003.1:142640-406900 GCF_042898795.1 Streptomyces sp. NPDC000348 | reverse complement strand
GGGGCGGACGCCGACGGCCGGGCGTCGCCTTCATCCGGAGCGGGTGCCGACGACGGGGCGTCACCCGCGTCCCCGGCTTTCACGCCCTCGTCCGGGGCGGACGCCGACGGCCGGGCGTCGCCTTCATCCGGAGCGGGTGCCGACGACGGGGCGTCACCCGCGTCCCCGGCTTTCGCGCCCTCGTCCGGAGCGGACGCCGGCGACGGGACGTCGCCCGTGTCCGGGGTGGGCGCCGGCGGTGGGGTGTCGTCCGCGTCCGGGGTGGTCTCGAAGTCGGTGGTGGCCCGGGGTTCGAAGTCGCCCGCCGACAGGAGCTCGGGCGACTCCGGGCCGGAGGTCCGCTCCGCCGCGTCGGCGCCCAGGTTCTCCGCGAAGCGGTCCAGCAGGCGGGAGACCGCCGAGGCCACCGCCTCCGGCGGGAGCTCGGTGATCCGGCCGTCGGCCGTCGCCGTGCCCTCGGCCATGAGGGCGGTGCCGCCCTCCGCGTCCCGCAGGCGCAGCCGCAGCGCGAACTCCACCGAGCCGCTGCCGCGGGTCTCCGCCGCGTCGCCCTCGACGGCGTAGGAACCGTCGTCCCGCGCGGACACCCGTACGGCACCCCGATAGGTGACGGAGTGGCTGCCCACCCGGACCTTCAGCCGCCCGGCGACGGGATCCGCACCGGCGTCGTGCTGGAGCCCGGGCACCGCCCGGGCGACCCGCGCGGGGTCGTCCAGCACCTCCCTGAGCCGCTCCGCCTCGACCGGAACGAACACCTCGTGCTCCATGAGTGCGGAGCCTACCCACGCGGCGCCGGGCTGCACCTCCGTCGGCGGGAAGTCACGGCGCGTCGGCGCGGAACGTAGTAGGGGGCTCAACCGGTGTACCGGGGGTGCACCAGCGTGGACGGCGGCAGACCGGTGACCCGGGTGCGCTCCGCCGCCCGGACGTCCGCCGCGAGGGAGGCGTCGGTGAGCGTGCGCGGACGCGGTCCGGCGGGATCGAGGCGCGGCTCGGGCCGGGCGCGGGCGGCCAGGACGAACCCCCAGTCGCGGGGGGCGTGGGCGGTGGCCGTGGCCCCCCGGTCGGGTCCGGCGGCGAAACCGGCCCGCCGGCCGCTCACCCGGTACGCGGCGGTGCGCAGCCCCGCCGCGCGGAGCGTCGAGTCCACCGTCCAGAAGTCGCGGGGGCGGGACGCCACCGCGCCCCCGTGCACCACGAGCCGCCCGCCGGGCGCCAGCACCCGCCGGGCCAGTCCGTAGAACTCCCGCGCGTACAGCTTGGTGCTCGCGGTGATCCCGGGGTGCGGCAGGTCCGAGACGACGACGTCGTACGCCGCCGGGGGCGCCCCGCGCAGCCAGTCGAAGGCGTCCGCGGCGGTCACCCGCACGCGCGGGTCGTCGAGGGAGTGCGCGTTCAGCGCGGACAGCGCCGGATCGCGGCGCGCCAGCCGCACCACGCCCGGGTCGATCTCGACGACGTCGACCCGGTGCACGCCGGGGTGGCGCAACACCTCGCGGACGGCCAGCCCGTCACCTCCGCCGAGGACCAGCACGCGGGTGTGCGGCCCGGTCATCGCGGGGTGCACCAGCGCCTCGTGGTAGCGGAGTTCGTCCCGGCCGCCGACCCGCAGCCGTCCGTCGAGGAACAGGTTCAGGGGCCGCCCGTCCCGCCCGCCGGTGAGCAGCACCTCCTGGACATCGGTCCGCAGGGCCACGCGTACGTCGGAGCCGTACATGGCGTGCCGGGCGGCCCGCTCGAAGTCGTCGACGAGGACGGCGGCCGAGGCGAGGACGACGAGCACGCACGCGTTGGCGGCCATCAGCAGCCGGCGGGCGCGGCGCGTGAGGTCCCGCCGGAACAGCCCGAGCACCAGCGCCCCGCCCACGACCGCGTTGACGGTCCCCGTGATCAGCGCGCCGGTCAACTGGCCCAGCAGCGGCAGGAGGAGGAAGGGAAAGGCGAGCCCGCCGACGAGCGCGCCGACGTAGTCCGCGGCGGACAGGTCGGCCACCGCGCCCCCCGCGTCCTGCCGGCGGATCCGCTGGATCAGCTCCATCAGCAGCGGAACCTCGGCCCCGATCAGCAGCCCGGTGGCGAAGGAGAAGACGACCAGCAGGGAGCGCGGGCCGCTCGCCCACACACCGCCCCAGTCACCCGTCCAGGCGAAGACGGCGTACAGCGCCATCGCACTGCACCCGCCGACGAGGGCGAGGGCCGCCTCGACGGCGCCGAACCCGGCCGCCGCGTGCCGCCGCAGCCGTTTCGCGGCCAGCGACCCGATGCCCATCGCGAAGACCATCACGGACAGCACGACCGACGCCTGGGTGACCGAGTCGCCCATCAAGTACGCGGCGAGCGCGACCAGTTCCAGCTCGTACACGAGTCCGCAGGCCGCACAGACGAACACCCCCGCGAGGACCAGGAACCGCCCCGTGCCCTGCCGCACCGGCAGCCGCAGCGTGCTTCCCGCGTCGCCGCCGGGGCCGCCCGGACCGTCCCAGGACTGCGCGGAGCCGGGCGGTGCGGGGGCCTGCGATTCGATCACCCCAGCGACGTTACGTTACGCCTCCACCGCAGTACGTCACCCACACGTGTGTTCTTTGTTTACGTCTGCCCGATATCGGTAGGAGCGATGGCCCCCTCGGTCGGTCTCACGCCGCCGCCCTCACTCCACCGGCCTCACGCCGCCGACCTCACCCGCACCCCCACCCTCGTCCGCGTCGCCACCAGCTGCCCCTCCTGCGGGTAGGCGTGCCAGGTCCGCCAGTGCACCTGGCCCTCGTGGCGCTGGGCGAGCATCGCCGTGAACGCGTGCGGACTGCCGGGGAAGACCCCGGCGAGACCCTGCGGATGGTCGGAGACCAGGGCCAGCAACTCCTGGGCGCGACCCGCGAAGGACCCCGGGGAGAGCACCTCCACCCGGGCGGCGAACTCGTACTCCCAGTCGTCCACCCGCTTGGCCACGCCCAGCGGAAGCGGCGTGCTGCTGCCCGGAATGCACGCCACCGTCTCCGAGCAGAGGCCCCGCTCCTCCTCGAGGAGCACCTGGTGGGACGCGCCGAGCAGCCTCAACTGAACCCTTATCCCCGCCAGTTCGAGATCGAGTGCGGCCAGCGCGGGAAGCGGCTCGCGTCCCAGCGCCCAGGCGAGATCGGCCGCGCGCGTGTCGGAGTAGGCGGTGTTCAGGGTCGTGAGCATGGATCGGCTCCGCAAGCACACAAGGAGAGGGAGATGAAGGGTCCGCGCACCCCGGTCGCTCCGGGGGACTCGGCCCGTCAGCCCGGTCACCCGGCCGGAGGAAGGGTCCGCGGGGAGCCCGAGGGCTGCATCGGTGTTTTACAGGCAATCATGAACTGTGGTGCCGCCACAGGGTTTTTACCCAACTTCGTGGGCTTTCCATCCCCTGGAGGGCTCCCCAGCTCAACTGTTCAACCGCCGCGCGCGCCCCGAGGTGACGGCACACGCCGGTGCGCCGTCCCCCCCGGCACGGCACAGCGGGGCCCGCCCAGGTGCGGACCCCGCTGTCGCGGATGCGTCGTCCCCCGCGGGGGAGGCGGGCTGCCCCGTGTCAGCCGCCTCCTCCGCCGCACCCGCCGCCGCCCCCGCAGGACGACCCGCCTCCGCAGGACGAGCCACCACCGCAGGACGATCCCCCGCCGGAGTCCGACGACGAGCCGCAGGACCCGCCGCTGCCCCCGTCCCCCGCCCACCAGCTGTCACGGCTCCGGCCGCTACGGCCGCCGGACGAAGCGGCGGGACGGCGCACCGGACGGAACGCCGCCCTGCGGGCCGCCCTGCGCCTCCCGACCACGCCGGACACCACGAACATCAGGATGAAACCGGCCAGGATGATGCCGAAGACCATGGCGCCACCCTCCTTTCGTTCCCCCGTGATCCCCCGAAGCGGCCCCCCGTGGGCGCCTCGCTCACGTGTGTGACCGGGAGATGCCCTCCGCCCGCGCGGGCCAAAGCAGAGTTGAGGAACTCCAGAGCTTCGGCGCAGGATGACCGCCATGACCTCCAGCGCGCGCCCCCTCCTGAACCGCCGGCTCGCCGAGTTCGGGACGACGATCTTCGCCGAGATGTCCGCCCTGGCCCTGCGGACCGGATCCATCAACCTGGGCCAGGGCTTCCCCGACACCGACGGCCCCGAGGAGGTCAGGGAGGCCGCCGTGCGGGCCCTGCGCGACGGCCGCGGCAACCAGTACCCGCCGGGCCCCGGCGTCCCCGAACTGCGCACCGCCGTCGCCGCGCACCAGCTGCGCCGCTACGGCCTCTCGTACGACCCCGACACCGAGGTCCTGGTCACCGCGGGCGCCACCGAGGCGATCGCCGCCGCGCTGCTCGCCCTGGTGGAGCCCGGCGACGAGGTGATCGCCCTCGAGCCGTACTACGACTCCTACGCGGCCTGCATCGCCATGGCCGGCGGCACCCGCGTCCCCGTCACGCTCCGCCCGCGCGACGGACGCTTCCGCCTCGACCTCGACGAACTGCGCGACGCCGTCACCGACCGCACCCGCCTGCTGCTGATCAACACCCCGCACAACCCGACCGGCACCGTCCTCACCCGCGAGGAACTGGCGGTGATCGCCGGGCTGGCCGTCGAACGCGACCTGCTCGTCGTGACCGACGAGGTCTACGAGCACCTGGTCTTCGACGACGCCGAGCACCTCCCCCTGGCCACCTTCCCGGGCATGCGGGACCGCACGGTGACCATCTCCAGCGCGGGCAAGACCTTCTCCTTCACCGGCTGGAAGGTCGGCTGGATCACGGCGTCCCCGGAGCTGGTGACGGCGGTCCGCTCGGCCAAGCAGTTCCTCACCTACGTCTCCGCCGGCCCCTTCCAGTACGCGGTCGCGGAGGCCCTCGCCCTGCCCGAGACGTACTTCACCGGGTTCCGGGACGACCTGCGGGCCAAGCGGGACGTCCTGGCGGCCGGGCTGGAGGAGGCGGGCCTGACGGTCCACCGCCCGTCCGGCACCTACTTCATCACCGCCGACATCCGCCCCCTGGGCGAGAGCGACGGCATCGCCTTCTGCCGCGCCCTGCCGGAACGCGCGGGCGTCGTCGCCATCCCCACGGCCGTCTTCTACGACCACCGCGACATGGGCGCCCCCTTCGTCCGGTTCGCCTTCTGCAAGCAGCGGTCCGTACTGGAGGAGGCCGCCCGCCGCCTGAAGGCCGCCGGAACCCGCTGAGCGCGCGAGAGCCCGGCCCGGACAGTGGCTGTCCGGGCCGGGCTCTCCTCACGCACGGCGGGTACGTCGTCGCCGTACTCGCCGAAACGGCGTACCCGGGGACGGGCTACTCGTCGTCCTCGGGCTTGTCCGCCTCGTTGATCTCCTGCTCGAGGCCGAGCTGCTCGACGAGCCACTTGTCGAACTCGATCGCGGCCCGCACCCAGCTGACCGTGGACGAGACGAAGTGCTCCAGGCTGACGCCCATGCCGATCAGCATCTGGGCCTCGCCGATGAGGCGGACCGTGCCGTCGTCGTGGGTGTGGGTGTAGACCTTGGGCCACAGGGTGCGCCGGTTCCAGTCGTCGACGGACTCGAGCAGCTGCGGCTTCTCGTCGATCTGGTGCGGCCGGTCGTAGAACGTCCGGACGGAGAAGATCTGCTGGTCCCCCTCCCCACGGAACATGAAGTAGGTGCGGAACTGCTCCCACGGCGCCGCGAGGTCGCCCTCGTCGTCCACGACGTACTTGAGCTCCATCTGGTCGAGGAGCTGCTTCACGAGGTCCTGATCCGGGACGACGGGGCCCGCCGGTCCTTGCGGCTGCGGCTCGGGCTGGCCCCCGAAATTCGGAATCGAGGACGGGTCGATGGTCATACTGGGACACTCCTACGTCGTCTGGCGTCCGGCCGTCGCTGAGACCAGACGTACATCCCACCCTCTCTCTCTTGCCCCGTGCCGGGCAACCTGCCCCGGCCGACGGCCGCCGTCGAATCGGCCGCCGGTGTGACTGCCGGGTCCCGCCCCGGCCTCCCGGCCGGGGCGGGACCCGGGGGGCTACAGGGTCTTGCCGGTGGCCGGGCCCACCAGGAGGCCGTCCTCGAAGCGGTCCACGCGGACCGTGTCGCCGTCCTTGATCTCGCCGGCCAGGATCTCCCTGGCGAGGCGGTCGCCGATGGCGGTCTGGACGAGGCGGCGCAGCGGGCGGGCGCCGTAGGCGGGGTCCAGGCCCTCCTCGGCGAGCCAGGCCAGCGCCTCGGGGGTGACGTCCAGGGTGAGGCGGCGTTCGGCGAGGCGGCGGGCCAGGCCGTCGAGCTGGAGGCGCGCGATGCGTTCCAGTTCGGGCTTGGTCAGCGCCGAGAAGACGACCAGGTCGTCGAGGCGGTTGAGGAACTCCGGCTTGAAGGAGGCCCGGACCACCTCCAGGACCTGCTCCTTCTTCTCCGTCTCGGTGGTGAGCGGGTCGACCAGGTACTGGCTGCCCAGGTTGGACGTCAGCACCAGGATGGTGTTGCGGAAGTCGACGGTGCGGCCCTGGCCGTCGGTGAGGCGGCCGTCGTCGAGCACCTGGAGCAGGATGTCGAAGACCTCGGGGTGCGCCTTCTCGACCTCGTCGAGGAGGACGACGCTGTAGGGGCGGCGGCGGACCGCCTCGGTGAGCTGGCCGCCCTCCTCGTAGCCGACGTAGCCGGGCGGGGCGCCGACCAGCCGGGCCACGCTGTGCTTCTCGCCGTACTCGGACATGTCGATGCGGACCATCGCCCGCTCGTCGTCGAAGAGGAAGTCGGCGAGGGCCTTCGCCAGCTCGGTCTTGCCGACACCCGTCGGGCCGAGGAAGAGGAAGGAGCCGGTGGGGCGGTCGGGGTCGGCGATGCCGGCCCGGGAGCGCCGTACGGCGTCGGAGACGGCGCGCACGGCCTCGATCTGGCCGATGAGCCGCTTGCCGAGTTCGTCCTCCATGCGGAGCAGCTTCTGGGTCTCGCCCTCCATGAGGCGGCCGGCCGGGATGCCGGTCCAGGAGGCGACGACGTCGGCGATGTCGTCGGCGCCGACCTCCTCCTTGACCATGGTGTCCCTGGCGACCTCTTCCTCGGCCTCGGAGGCGGCCGCCAGGTCGCGCTCCAGGCCCGGGATCTCGCCGTAGAGCAGCTTGGAGGCGGTGTCGAAGTCGCCGTCGCGCTGGGCGCGTTCGGCCTGCCCGCGCAGTTCGTCGAGCTTCTCCTTGAGTTCGCCGACCCGGTTGAGGGACTGCTTCTCCTTCTCCCAGCGGGCGTTGAGGCCGCGCAGTTCCTCCTCCTTGTCGGCGAGGTCGCGGCGCAGGCGCTCCAGGCGTTCGAGCGAGGCGGCGTCGGTCTCCTTGCCGAGGGCGAGTTCCTCCATCTTCAGCCGGTCGACGGCGCGCTGGAGTTCGTCGATCTCCAGGGGCGAGGAGTCGATCTCCATGCGGAGGCGGCTGGCGGCCTCGTCGACGAGGTCGATGGCCTTGTCGGGGAGGAAGCGGGAGGTGATGTAGCGGTCGGAGAGGGTGGCGGCGGCGACGAGGGCGCTGTCGGCGATCTGGACCTTGTGGTGGGCCTCGTAGCGGCCCTTGAGCCCGCGCAGGATCGCGATGGAGTCCTCGACGGACGGCTCGGCGACGAGGACCTGCTGGAAGCGGCGCTCCAGCGCCGGGTCCTTCTCGATCCGCTCGCGGTACTCGTCGAGGGTGGTGGCGCCGACCATGCGGAGTTCGCCGCGGGCGAGCATGGGCTTGAGCATGTTGCCGGCGTCCATCGCGGAGTCGCCGCCGGCGCCCGCGCCGACGACGGTGTGCAGCTCGTCGATGAAGGTGATGATCTGGCCGTCCGAGTCCTTGATCTCGGCGAGGACGGTCTTCAGCCGCTCCTCGAACTCGCCCCGGTACTTGGCGCCCGCGACCATGGCGCCGAGGTCGAGGGCGACGAGCCGCTTGTTCTTCAGCGACTCGGGGACGTCGCCCTTGACGATGCGCTGGGCGAGGCCCTCGACGACGGCGGTCTTGCCGACGCCGGGCTCGCCGATCAGGACGGGGTTGTTCTTGGTGCGGCGGGAGAGCACCTGGACGACGCGCCGGATCTCCTGGTCGCGTCCGATGACGGGGTCGAGCCTGCCCTCGCGGGCGGAGGCGGTGAGGTCGGTGCCGAACTTCTCCAGTGCCTTGTACTGGCCCTCGGGGTCGGCGGTGGTCACCCGGCGTGCTCCTCGCGTCTTCTGGAAGGCGTCCTGCAGCTTCTTCGCGGTGGCGCCCTGCCGGGACAGCACCTCGCCGGTGGCGCCGCCCTTGGCGGCGATGCCGATGAGGAGGTGTTCGGTGGAGAGGTACTCGTCGCCGAGGTCGCGGGCGCGGGCCTGGGCGTCCGCGATGACGGCGAGCAGTTCACGGTTGGGCTGCGGCGGTGCGACGGTGGACCCGGTGACGCTCGGCAGGCCGGCGAGGATGCGCTCGGCCCCGGAGCGTACGGCGGCCTGGTCGGCGTCGACCGCGGCGAGCAGGTCCGTGATGTTCTCGTTCTCCTGCCCGGCGAGCAGGGAGAGCAGCAGGTGGGCGGGGGTGAGGTCGGGGTGTCCCTCGGTCACGGCCCGGTTTCCGGCGGCGTTGATCGCGTCCCGGCTCCGGTTGGTCAGCTCGGCGTCCACGTATCCGTTCTCCTCTTTGCGGTGACCCTTCAGCGGCCTTCGCGGCTGACTCGGTCAACGTACACAAACTTGAGTCTATTCCACTCAAGGTGTGCCACGGGAGGGCCACGGCGGCTAAGTTCCGGTCCATGACCACCACGTACTCGGTAGATCCGGGCGATCCGGACGCGTCGTACCTCGGCTTCTGGCGCGAGAAGCACCTGTGCACGCTGACCACCCTCCGCCCGGACGGCACCCCGCACCTGGTACCCGTCGGGGTGACGTACGACCCCGGGGCGCGGCTCGCCCGGGTGATCACCAGCGGGACGAGCGCGAAGGCGCGCCACGTGCGGGCGGCGGGGGCCGAGGGCGCGGCCGTCGCGGTCTGCCAGGTGGACGGCCGGCGGTGGGCGACGCTGGAGGGGCGGGCGGTGGTCCGCACGGAGCCCGAGCGGGTCGCGGAGGCGGAGCGGCGGTACACGGAGCGCTACGGGCGGACCCCGCGGCCGAACCCGTCACGGGTGGTCATCGAGATCACGCTCACGCGCGCGATGGGCCGCGGGTGAGGACGTCCTCACGTTCCGTGAGGCGAGCGGCGGCTTCCGGCCATCACCCGGCCGGGACGATACCGGGACATGTCCGGGAAAAATGCAGCGGCGTCACCGTGTTCAGGTCACGGTGACGCCGCTGCGGGGGGAAGCACCTGCGCGATCTTTTACGACGGGGGAATCGCGTCAGGCACTGCGGGGGGTGGCCGAGATGGTCCGGGCGGCGGGGGAGTCGGACTCCACCTGCCGATGGTCCCGCTGGTCCAGGTTCACAAAGATCATTCCGTACCGGATGGCACACCGTACGGGCTTCGGCGCCCCCCTGGGCCGCCGCAGGCACCGGTACGCCCGTACGTCACCGTCCTCGTCACGGGTGACGACGACCGGCTCACCGAAGACGGTCACCATCAACGAGTCACCACTGTGGGGGATGGCGGTGACCAGGTCGATGAAGTGCCATCCGGACCGGTAGGCGGTCGCCATCTCCCGGCGGAAGGAGCGGTCGTCGGGTGGAGTAGTCATGTCACGCCCACACGCTGTCATCCGTGCGCACCGGGCCGGCCGCCCAGACGCTGTCACCCGGAGGCGCGTCCTGCGCGACGATCGGCGGCCACACGCTGTCCGCCCGGACGTCTCCCCCCGCCTCGGAGAGGCCGCCCGCTACCCCGAAGGCCACACCGACGGAGAAGGCGGCGACAAGCACCGAGCGAAGCATTTTCTTACCCATAGTCGGCTTCGTCCTCACTTGAAGGTCCCCTCTGTCCCCCGTCGAGTACGACGATGGCTCATTCGGGCACGTCATGGCCACACGATCGGTGCATCATGTTCCTGCATGTTCAGGACCCTGGGGGGTGGAGATTTGGAAACGAACCGGTCTAGAACGGGACATCCTCATGCGGTGACTGAGCTGTGCGAGGAGGGGGTGCGACTGTACGCGAATGCTCTGCGCGCGGGACGTATCGCCCGCGCCGACGTGGAGCCCGCGCCCTGCTTGATGGACTTCGCCCTCCTTCACCCGGATCCCGACGACGCGCAGTGGCTGCGCCCGGTGCTCCCCTCGATCGCGCTGGCCCAGCGGCTGAGCCCCATAGAACGGGAGATCACCGAACGCAGGCGGCTCTCGATAGAACTCGCCGACGCTTTCGAGCCGTTCATGTCCCTCAGTGCCCAGGAGATCGCCCCCACCCACTCGATCACGGTGCTCGAGGGCAACGACCGCATCAACAGCGCGCTGGACCTGGCCACCGCGCAGTGCCGGACGGAGATGCTCACCATCCAGCCGAGCGGGCACCGGCCCGAACGCAGCCTGCTCCAGGGCTTCGAGCGCGACCGGCTGCTCATCGAACGCGGCGTGCGCATACGCACCCTCTACCAGCACACCGCCCGGTTCAACCCCGAACGCCTCTCCTACGTCGAGCAGTTCGCCAACGGCAGGGCGGAGTACCGCACCATCGACGAGCTGGTGGAACGCCTCATCATCTGCGACGAGACGGTCGCCTTCATCCCCGTGCGCGACGACCGCCAGGTCGCCCTGGAGCTGCGGCACACCGGCCTCGTCCGCTACCTGATCAAGGTCTTCGAGTTCATGTGGAGCCGCGCGGTCCCGCTGGCCGCCGGCACCCCCTACGAGACCGCGCCCGACGGCATATCGGAAATCCAGCACTCCATCGCCAAGCTCCTGGTGGAGGGCCACGTGGACGAGGCCATCGCCCGCCGCCTCGGCATGAACGTACGGACCTGCCGCGCCCACATCGCCAAGCTCGCCGCCACCCTCGGCAGCGGCAGCCGGGCCCAGCTCGGCTACCTCATCGCGGAGTCCGGGATCCTCAACCAGGAGGGAGCACCTCAGTGACCGCGCGGGGGCGGCAGGGCCGTCTCACCGGGCGGTCCGGGGTCCCCGGCCGGGCAGGGTGCCGGCGGGGCGCCGGAAGCCGTCCAGACCGGCCTGGGCGATGCGGACGCCCAGCTGCGTGCGGCTGGCCGCGCCCAGCGTCTCCGACAGGCGGGCGATGTGGGCCCGGCAGGTCCGCACGCTGATGCCCAGGCGCTCCGCGATCACCGCGTCCTGGTGGCCCTCCGCGAGCAGGGACGCGATGGACTGCTCCCGGTGCGAGATGCCCTCGATGCCGGTCTCGGGCAGCGGGGCGGTCAGCGGGATGGCGAGCCGCCACAGCCGGTCGAAGACCGTGCCCAGGTACTCCACCAGCGCCGGGTGGCGCAGCTCCAGCGCCATGGTGCGCTCGGGGTTGGCGGGAATGAAGGCGACCGTGCGGTCGAAGAGGATCAGCCGCTCGATCACCTCGTCCAGCGTGCGCGCCTCCACCGCGTCGCCCATCAGCTCCAGATAGCTGAGCAGGCCGTGCCCGTGCCGGGCGACGTGCGTGTACAGGTCCCGCATGCGCACGCCCCGGCCGCGCAGCGCCATCGCCCGGTGCAGGCCCTCCGACAGCTCCGCCTCGCGCCGGATGCCGCCCGGCTGGACGGTGAGCACCTCGGTGGTGCACGCCTGGGTCGCCTCGTCCATCGCGGCCTGGATGCGGGCGAGCCCGTCCAGCACCCGGATCGCCGGGCCCTCCGCCGCCGACCGCGAGGCGGGCACCTGGCGGCCCAGCCCGGCGTACCACTCGAAGGCCTCGACGGCCGAGCCGACCCGGCGCTGACTGGCGCTCACCTCGTCGTACATCCCGCGCAGCAGCCGGGTCATGACCTCCTGCGGGGAGGTGGGGACGAGCCAGTCCATGTCGTCGGGATCGGGGTGCAGCAGGGCCAGCTCCAGCAGGCAGGGCACCGGCTCCGCGTCCCGGCGCGGCAGCCGTCCGCGCCGCACGGCCCGGGAGTACACACGATCCCCGGCGTCGCACAGTCGGTCAGCACCGTGTGGATGCCCGTCCGTCCCGTGCCCGGCCATCGCCCGTCCCACCCCCGGTTCAGCCACTTTCCGCAGCGCAACTATGCGCGGCCGGAACCGGCTGTGCAACATGGGCAGGGCCCGGCGCCGGTCGGGAGACCGGCGGGTGGCCGAATATCGACGGGGCGGCTACTTCAGCTTGACCGCCTCGCAGGCCGCCGCGAACTCCGCGGTGCAGATGTCCGAGACCTCGTAGATCTTGTCGGCGACCACGGTGTCCTCGATGTTGTCCTTGGTCAGCGCGACCACGGGCACGAGCTGCGCCGGGATGTCCTTGTCGGTGGGGCTGTCCACCCGCTCGCGGGTCAGCGCGTCGAACTGGATGTCCTTGCCCTGCACCTTCGCCACGGCCATCTCCGCGGCGCTCTCGGCCTCGTCCGGGTAGGACTTGTACACGCTCATGTACTGCTCGCCGGCGAGGATCCGCTGCACCGCCGCGAGTTCGGCGTCCTGGCCGGTGATCGGGGGCAGCTCGGTCACGCCGGCGGCCTTCAGCGCCTTGACGATGCCGCCCGCCATGCCGTCGTTGGCGGAGTAGACCGCCTCGATCTCGCCCGCGCCGATCGCGTTGATCGCCTCGGTCATGTTGGCCTGGGCGTTCTCCGGCTTCCAGTCCTTGGTGTCGTAGGACTTGGCGATCGTCACCTTGCCCTTGAGCTCGGAGAGCGCGCCCGCCTTGAACTGCTTGGCGTTGGGGTCGGTCGGCGAGCCGTTCATCATCACGACCTTGTCGGTGATGCTGAGGTCGTCCCCGAGGGACTCCAGCAGGGAACGACCCTGCACCTCGCCGACCAGCCCGTTGTCGAAGGAGATGTACGCGTCGATCGGGCCCTCGGCGAGACGGTCGTAGGCGATGACGGGGATGCCCGCGTCCTTGGCCTTCTGCACGCTGTCCGCGATGCCGTGCGCGTCGACCGCGTCCAGCACGATGACGTCGACCTTGTCGTCGATCATCTGCTGCATCTGGCTCGCCTGCTTGTCGGCGTCCGCCTCGGCGTTGGCGTACTCGACGGTGCCCTTCTTGTCGGTGAGCGACTCCACCTTCGTCTTGAAGATGGGGTAGTCGAACTGCTCGTACCGGGTGTTGGCCTTCTCCGGGAGCAGCAGCCCGACGGTGACGTCGTCGCCCTTGCCCGGGCTCGCGTCGTCGCTGCTCCCTGTCGCGTTGAGCACGCCGCATCCGGCGAGCATGACGGACATGGAGGTGGCGGCCACGGATATGGCGATACGACGCATGCGGAGGCTCACTTCAGGTGCGTTTCGGACGTGGGCACAGCTTTGCGGCCCATGTGACTGAAAAGCCAACGCTTCAGCCCCCACCGGCGTCAAGGGCGGCCGCTTAACGAGATGGACACGGCATGATGTGCCGAACTCGTGAGAGACCCGCGGACGTCAGGCGAGGATCATCTGGACACGCAGCCATACGATAGTCACACACGCGCCTGTGCGGATAAGCCGGGAGGCCCGGAGGTCCACTCGGCCTCCGGGCCTCCCGCGGCGCCTCACACCCGCGCCCTCAGTCCTGCTGCTGCCGCTTGGGCCGCCACACCACCAGCGCGCTGGTCTGCTGCACCTCCTGGTACGGCACCAGGTCACGGCGGTACGAGGCGTGCACCGCGGCCTCGCGCTGGCGCATCGCCGCCGCCGCCCCGTCGAGGGCGCCCTCCAGTTCGGCCACGCGGGCCTGGAGCGCGTCGACCTGGTTCTCCAGTTCGATGATGCGCTTGATTCCGGCCAGGTTGATGCCCTCGTCCTGCGACAGCTGCTGCACCTGACGGAGCAGTTCGATGTCACGGGCCGAGTAACGGCGGCCCCGGCCGGCCGTGCGGTCCGGCGACACGAGACCCAGCCGGTCGTACTGGCGCAGCGTCTGCGGGTGCAGACCGGAGAGCTGGGCCGCCACCGAGATGACGTAGACCGGTGTGTCGTGGGTCAGTTCGTACGGATTGCGTCGACGGCCGTCCATCTGCAATCAAGCTCCCTTCGCGGCCTGGAACAGCTCCGCCCGCGGATCGTCGTCCGCGGTCGCCTCGCGATACGCCTCGAGCGCGTCACGAGCCTTCCCCGACACGTCCTTGGGAACACTCACCTCCACGGTGACCAGCAGATCGCCGCGGGTGCCGTCCTTGCGGACCGCGCCCTTGCCCCGGGCCCGCATGGTGCGCCCGTTGGGCGTGCCCGGCGGCAGCTTCAGCGTGACCGGCGGACCGCCCAGCGTCGGGACCCGGACCTCGCCGCCGAGGGCGGCCTCGGCGAACGTCACGGGGACCGTGACGGTGAGGTTGTCGTCCTTGCGGCCGAACACCGGGTGGGCGCCGACGTGCACGACGACGTACAGGTCACCGGCGGGGCCGCCGCGCTCGCCCGGCGCGCCCTTGCCGCGCAGCCGGATCCGCTGGCCGTCGCTGACACCGGCGGGGATGCGCACCTGCATGGTCCGCGAGGACTTGGCCCGGCCGCTGCCCTTGCAGATCTCGCAGGGCTCCTCCGCGATCAGACCGCGGCCCTTGCAGTCGGGGCAGGGGTCGGTGAGCGAGAAGCCGCCGCCCGAGCCCCGCGCCACCTGGCCGGTGCCGACGCAGGTCGGGCACACGCGCGGCGTGCCGTTCTTGTCGCCGGTGCCCGAACAGGCCTTGCAGGGCGCCTGCGACGACATCCGCAGCGGGACGGTCGCGCCCTCGATCGCCTCGGTGAAGCTGAGCGTCACCTCGGACTCGATGTCCTGACCGCGCCGCGGCTGGGTACGCGTGGTCCCCGCGCCGCCGCGGTTGAACAGGCCCCCGAAGACGTCACCGAGGCCGCCGCCGAAGCCGCCCGCCTGCTGGCCGCCGGCCTGACCGCCGAAGAGGTCACCCAGGTCGAAGTTGAAGGTGCCGCCGCCCGCGCCCGGCCCCGGCCGGAAGCCTCCGTTGCCGAAGAGCGCGCGCGCCTCGTCGTACTCCTTGCGCTTCTTGGGGTCGCCGAGGACGTCGTTCGCCTCGGAGATCTCCTTGAACCGCTCCTCCGCCTTGGTGTTGCCCTTGTTGGCGTCCGGGTGGAACTCGCGGGCGAGCTTCCGGTACGCCTTCTTGATCTCGGCCTCGGTGGCGTCCTTGGGGACGCCGAGGACCTTGTAGAAGTCCTTCTCGATGAAGTCCTTGGTGCTCATCCCCGACGTCCCTCCTTTCCTGCGTCAACTCCTGCGTCAGCCCTCGTCCGGGCCACCGCTCTCCTTGTTCTCCGAGCCGTCCTGCGCCTCGGTGCTCTCCTCGGCCGGCTTGACCGTCTGCGCGCCGGGCTGCGGCTCGGCGACGGCCACCCGCGCGGGGCGGATGGTGCGCTCGCCGATGCGGTACCCCGGCTGCAGGATCGCCACGCACGTCGTCTCGGTGACGTCCGGCGCGTAACTGTGCATCAGCGCCTCGTGGATCGTCGGGTCGAAGGGCTCGCCCTCCTTGCCGAACTGCTGGAGGCCCATCTTGGCGATGACCGTCTCCAGCGACTCCGCGACGGACTTGAAGCCGCCGACCAGTTCGCCGTGTTCCCGCGCGCGGCCGACGTCGTCGAGCACGGGGAGCAGCTCGCTCAGGAGGTTCGCCACGGCGATCTCCTTCACCGCGATCCGGTCGCGCTCGACCCGGCGCCGGTAGTTCTGGAACTCGGCCTGGAGGCGCTGGAGGTCCGCCGTGCGCTCGTTGAGCGCCGTGCGCGCCTGGTCCAGCTGGGCCACCAGGGCCGCTTCCTGGCCCGTGTCCCCGGCCGGGGCCGCCGCCTCCTCCGCGGAGGGCTGGGCGGCGGCCTTCGGCTCGGCTTCGTCGGAGGGGACGTCGGGCTGCTGCGACTGCTCGTCGAAGCCCGGGGTCTCCTCGGTCACGCCGCACCGTCCTTGCGGTCCTCGTCGACGATCTCGGCGTCGACGACGTCGTCGTCGGCCCTGGCCTCGCCGGCGGACGCGCCACCGGCCGCCTGGGCGGCCTGGGCGTCGGCGTACATGGCCTGGCCCAGCTTCTGGGAGACGGCCGCGACCTTCTCCGTGGCGGTGCGGATCTCGGCGGAGTCCTCGCCCTTGAGCTTCTCCTTCAGCTCGGCGACGGCGGTCTCGACCTCGGTCTTGACGTCACCGGGGACCTTGTCCGCGTTGTCGCTGAGGAACTTCTCGGTCTGGTAGACGAGCTGCTCGCCCTGGTTGCGGGTCTCGGCGGCCTCGCGGCGGGCGTGGTCCTCCTCCGCGTACTTCTCGGCCTCCTGGCGCATCCGGTCGACCTCGTCCTTCGGCAGCGAGGAGCCGCCGGTGACGGTCATCTTCTGCTCCTTGCCCGTGCCCAGGTCCTTCGCGGTCACGTGCATGATGCCGTTGGCGTCGATGTCGAAGGAGACCTCGATCTGCGGGACGCCGCGCGGCGCCGGCGGCAGACCGGTCAGCTCGAACATGCCGAGCTTCTTGTTGTACGCGGCGATCTCGCGCTCGCCCTGGTAGACCTGGATCTGCACCGACGGCTGGTTGTCCTCGGCCGTGGTGAAGATCTCGGAGCGCTTCGTCGGGATCGTGGTGTTGCGCTCGATCAGCTTGGTCATGATGCCGCCCTTGGTCTCGATGCCGAGGGACAGCGGGGTGACGTCGAGCAGCAGGACGTCCTTGACCTCGCCCTTGAGGACACCGGCCTGGAGAGCGGCACCGATCGAGACGACCTCGTCCGGGTTGACGCCCTTGTTGGCCTCCTTGCCGCCGGTCATCTCCTTGACGAGCTCGGCGACGGCGGGCATGCGGGTGGAGCCACCGACGAGAACGACGTGGTCGATCTCGGAGAGCTGGATGCCGGCGTCCTTGATGACGTTGTGGAACGGCGTCTTGCAGCGCTCGAGCAGGTCCGCGGTCAGCTGCTGGAACTGGGCGCGGGTCAGCTTCTCGTCGAGGTGCAGGGGGCCCTCGGCGGAGGCGGTGATGTAGGGGAGGTTGATCGAGGTCTCGGTGGACGAGGAGAGCTCGATCTTGGCCTTCTCGGCGGCCTCGCGCAGGCGCTGGAGGGCCATCTTGTCCTTGCCGAGGTCCACGCCGTGGCCGGACTGGAACTGCTTGACCAGGTAGTCGACGACGCGCTGGTCCCAGTCGTCACCACCGAGGTTGTTGTCACCGTTGGTGGCCTTCACCTCGACGACGCCGTCGCCGATCTCCAGCAGCGAGACGTCGAAGGTACCGCCACCGAGGTCGAAGACGAGGATGGTCTGGTCGTCCTTGTCGAGGCCGTACGCCAGGGCGGCGGCCGTCGGCTCGTTGACGATGCGCAGCACGTTCAGACCGGCGATCTCGCCGGCCTCCTTGGTCGCCTGGCGCTCGGCGTCGTTGAAGTACGCCGGGACGGTGATGACCGCGTCCGTGACCTTCTCGCCCAGGTACGCCTCGGCGTCGCGCTTCAGCTTCTGCAGCACGAAGGCGCTGATCTGCTGCGGGTTGAAGGGCTTCCCGTCGAGCTCGATCTTCCAGTCGGTGCCCATGTGGCGCTTGACCGACCGGATGGTCCTGTCGACGTTCGTGACCGCCTGACGCTTGGCCACCTCGCCGACCAGCACCTCACCGTTCTTGGCGAAGGCGACGACGGACGGCGTGGTCCTGGCGCCCTCGGCGTTGGTGATGACGGTGGGCTCGCCGCCCTCCAGAACGCTGACGACGGAGTTAGTCGTGCCCAGGTCGATGCCGACCGCACGTGCCATTTCGATTCCTCCAGCTGACTTGAGTGGAACGGACTCAAGCATGCACGACACCCGGCGCGGGGTCAACAGAGCTGAGTCGAGCAGACTCAACTCTTATCCGTTCCTTACGCGCAACCGCCCTGTGACCTGCGACGATGCCTCGGAAGACCGCTGACGGGGCCGAAAAACAGGGGTGACGGGAAGCCGTACGAGCGCGAGGACGACCACCGCGGCCACCGCCGCCACCCACACCGCCGCGCCCCCGGACACCCGCCCGGTGTGCGCGGCCACCCCCACGAGTACCCCGCCCAGCGCCGCCACGCCGAGCAGTACGGTCACCGCGCGGGGGGCGAGTCCGAGCCGCCGCAGCCGGTGGCCGAGGTGATCCGGCCGGCCGCGGGTCAGCGGCCACCGGGACAGCCGCCGCCCGAGGACCACCAGCACGGCGTCGGCGCACGCCACGGCCGTCAGGGCGGACAACACCCCGGCGCCGGTCCCGATTCCCTGCCCGGCCCGCACGAACACCGCCGCCGAGGCCACCACGAACCCCGCGAACAGCGAGCCGCCCGCCCCGAGGCCGGCCCGCGCGGGATGCCAGTTGTGCAGCAGGAACCCGGCGAGCGCGGCGGCCAGCACGCTCAGCAGCACCGCGAGCCCGTCCATCAGCTCGGCCGCCGCGCAGGCCGCCACCCCGAACGCGGTCACCGCCCCCACGGTGCCGGCCAGCCCGTCCGTGTGGTCGAGCCCCCGGAAGGCGGCGGTGACCGCCACGATCCACCCCACGGCGAGCACCCCCTGCGGCGTCCCGGTCTCCGCGTACGGCACGACGAGCGCCGCCGCCACGGCCGTACCGGCGAGCGGGACCCACCACCGCAGCCGCCACGCGTCGGCGGCCAGCCCGAGGAGGCCGACCCAGGCCCCGGCGGCCAGCAGCCGCCCGATCCCGGTGCCGAGCGGGGCGAGTCCCGCCCGGTCGCCGAGCCCCGCCACCAGCCCGGTCGCGAGTACGACGGCCGTTCCCCCGGACAGCGGCACGGCCAGGCGGCGCCTGCGGTCCAGGACGCCCAGGCGCAGGGCGGGGGAGCGCAGCAGTTCCGCGAGGAGGGCGGAGAGCAGCAGCGCGGTGGCGGCGGCGGCGATCCCGTAGAGCACGGATATAAGTTAGGGGCGTATGGACCGATTTAGCGCGAATAACACGATCAGATCCCGGACGCCATTCGAGACGCCCCCGGGGGCGCCGCCATAGGCGACCCTCAGCGATTCAGATCACCCCGCGCCCGGCTACAGTGCGACCGGAGATGGGGGTAGTCTCGAACGGACTGCATAAGTTACCGCTTAGTAATTTCGGGGAAGCCGCAGTGGAGCCCCCGTCGACGTCCCGAAAGTCCCTCTCCAAACCCCTCGCAGGCCCGAGGAGCCCCCATGCAACTCGCCGCGATCATCGTGTCGCTGGTCCTGACCGTGGTCGGCGTTGCGCTGCTCGCACGCGCGATCGGCCAGTTCGTCCGGTACTTCAGGCTGGGCCAGCCGGTCCCGGCCGGTGCCCGGACCGACAACCCCTATCAGCGCAGTGTGACCCTGGTGCGGGAGTTCCTCGGCCACACCCGCATGAACCGGTGGGGCGTCGTCGGCATCGCCCACTGGTTCGTCGCCGTCGGCTTCCTGACGCTGCCGCCGACCCTCGCCCAGGCGTTCGGCCAGCTCTTCCAGGCCGACTGGGTGCTCCCGGTCATCGGCGGCTTCCTGCCGTTCGAGCTCTACATCGAGTTCATCGGCGTGATGACCGTGCTCGGCATCGCCGTGCTCATCGTCATCCGGCTGCTCAGCCTGCCGTCGCGGCCGGGCCGCAAGTCCCGCTTCGCGGGCTCCAAGGCGGGCCAGGCGTACTTCGTCGAGTACGTCATCCTCACCATCGGCCTGGCGATCTACGTGCTGCGCGGCCTGGAGGGCGCACTGCACCACGTGGACCACTACGAGGCGGCGTACTTCGCCTCGTACCCGCTGGTCCTCGCCTTCAAGGGCCTGTCGGTCGCCACGCTGCAGAACCTGGTCTACCTGGTCGCCATGATCAAGATCGGGACCTCGTTCATCTGGATGATCGTGGTCTCGCTCAACACCAACATGGGCGTGGCCTGGCACCGCTTCCTCGCCTTCCCGAACATCTGGTTCAAGCGCGAGGCCGACGGCGGGACCGCCCTGGGCGCGCTCCAGCCGATGACGTCGGGCGGCAGGCCGATCGACTTCACCGACCCCGGTGACGACGACGTCTTCGGCGTCTCCCAGGTCGAGCAGTTCTCCTGGAAGGGCCTGCTGGACTTCTCCACCTGCACCGAGTGCGGCCGCTGCCAGTCGCAGTGCCCCGCCTGGAACACCGGCAAGCCCCTCTCCCCCAAGCTCCTGATCATGTCCCTGCGCGACCACGCGCACGCCAAGGCCCCCTACCTGCTGGCCGGCGGCGGCAAGACCATGGAGGGCGAGGAGAAGGCGTCCGAGGAGCAGCTGGCCGGCGTGCCCGCCGCGGCCCTCGCGGAGGCCGAGCGCCCGCTGATCGGCACCGCCGAGGAGAACGGCGTCATCGACCCGGACGTCCTGTGGTCCTGCACCACCTGCGGCGCCTGCGTCGAGCAGTGCCCCGTCGACATCGAGCACGTCGACCACATCGTCGACATGCGCCGCTACCAGGTGATGATCGAGTCCGCGTTCCCGTCCGAGGCGGGCACGATGCTCAAGAACCTGGAGAAGAAGGGCAACCCCTGGGGCCTGGCGAAGAAGCAGCGCCTGGAGTGGACCAAGGAGGTCGACTTCGAGGTCCCGGTCGTCGGCAAGGACATCGAGGACCTCTCCGAGGTCGAGTACCTGTACTGGGTCGGCTGCGCCGGCGCCCTGGAGGACCGCGCCAAGAAGACCACCAAGGCCTTCGCCGAGCTGCTGCACATCGCGGGCGTCAAGTTCGCGATCATGGGCGGCGACGAGAAGTGCACCGGTGACTCGGCGCGGCGCCTCGGCAACGAGCCCCTGTTCCAGGAGCTCGGCATGGAGAACGTCATGTCGCTGAACGCGGCGTTCGGCGAGGAGACGGACGACGACGGCAAGGTCGTGCCCGAGTCGGCGAAGCCCAAGTCGGCGAAGAAGATCGTCGCCACCTGCCCGCACTGCCTCAACACCCTCGGCAACGAGTACCCGCAGCTCGGCGGCGACTACGAGGTCATCCACCACACCCAGCTGCTCCAGCACCTGGTCGACGAGGGCAGGCTGATCCCGGTCACCCCGGTCGAGGGCCTCATCACCTACCACGACCCGTGCTACCTGGGCCGCCACAACAAGATCTACACGCCCCCGCGCGAGATCATCGGCAAGGTCCCGGGCCTGCGCAACGAGGAGATGCACCGCCACAAGGAACGCGGCTTCTGCTGCGGCGCGGGCGGCGCCCGGATGTGGATGGAGGAGCGGATCGGCAAGCGCATCAACAACGAGCGCGTCGACGAGGCCCTCTCCCTGAACCCGGACATCGTCTCCACCGCCTGCCCGTTCTGCCTCGTCATGCTCACGGACTCCGTGAACGGCAAGAAGAACGAGGGCAGGGCCAAGGAGTCCATCCAGGTCGTCGACGTCGCCCAGCTGCTGCTGGAGTCCGTCAAGACCCCGGCCGGCCCGGCGGACGACGAGGAGAGCGAGAGCGCTCCGGAGCCGGAGCCGGTGAAGTAACGCGACACACCACCGAAGGGGCCGTCCGGCAGGACGGCCCCTTCGTCATGCCCACGTACAACCTTCCGCCCGCATCCGCTGTCCGACAGTCGCGTCATCCACACCCGACCCCGCGGACCCACGGAGCCCTCCCTTGCGCACCCGCACCTCCCTCCTCGTCGCCGCCACCCTCCTCGCCTCGGGCCTGACCCCCCTCGCCCTGGCCGCCCCGGCCGACGCCGCGACCGCCACGTACAAGGAGGACTTCAACGGCGACGGGCACCGCGACCTCGCCCTGGGCGACCGGCTCGCCACCGCGGGCGGCAAGAAGGAGGCGGGCGCGGTCGTCGTCGTCTGGGGCACCGCCAAAGGGCTGGACCCCGCGAGGAGAACCGTGATCACGCAGAACAGCGCGGGCGTCGAGGGCACGGCGGAGACCCGGGACCACTTCGGCGCGAAGATCACCACCGCGGACATGAACAAGGACGGATACGCCGACATCGTCGCCACCTCCTCGGGCGAGGAGACGGGCACCAACCGGGGCATGTTCACCATCCTCTGGGGTTCCGGGTCGGGCATCTCCGGCGGAAGCTCGTACGCGGCGCCCGCGGGCAAGGAGGTCACTTTCGCCCTGGACGTCGCGGTCGGCGACTTCAACGCCGACGGCCGCCCGGACGTGACCGCGGTCGACGACGAGTACGTCTGGTTCCTGCGCGGCCCCTTCACCAAGTCCGGCTCCCGCGGCAAGGCCACCAACCTGGACCCCGTCGACGGCGAGGACATCAACCCGCGTCTGGTCGTGTCCGGCAAGGTCCCCAAGGACGGCACCGCCGACTTCGCGGTGATCGGATATGACACGGACACCCGGAGCAACCGCGTCTGGTTCTACCGGGGCGGCTCCACCGGCCCCGGGAAGCCGTCGAAGAAGACCGGTCTGCCGGCCTCCTCCGAACTCGTCGGCTCCGGCGCCGTGATCGCCGACTTCGACAAGAACGGCCACGGGGACCTGGCGGTCGGCGTCTCCCGCTCCGGCAAGGGCGGCGCGGTCCACGTCCTCAAGGGCGGCTCCACCGGCTTCGGCACGGCGAAGTCGTACACCCAGGACACCTCCGGGGTGCCCGGCGTGCGCGAGTCCGGCGACTTCTTCGGCTACGACGTGTCGGCCGCCGACACCAACGGCGACGGCTACCCCGACCTGGCGGTGGGCGTCCCCTGCGAGGTGATCGGGTCGAACCTGTTCCGCACCGGCGCGCTCACCGTGCTGCGCGGCGGTTCCGGCGGGATCACCGGGAAGGGCGCCCGGCAGTACGACTACGGCACCACCGGCGTCGAGGGCGACCCCGCCGAGGAGAACGACGCCTGGCTCGGCACCTCCGTCCTGCTGAACGACTTCGACCACGACGGCCGCGCCGAACTGGTCGCGACCGCCAACGAGGCCGGACGTCTCCACCTGCTGCCCGGCACCGCCTCCGGCCCGACCGGCACGGGCTCGGACCTGCTCACCCCCGGCGAACTCGGCCTGGGCGCACGCCCGTTCTTCGGGGGGACGCTGGCCGACTGAGCACAGCGGCCGGTCCCGTCCGTCACACCCGGCACGAAAAACCCCGGACTCACGTACAACCCTCGTGTGCCGACGCCGGTCTTCTGATCGCCGACCGTCCGGTGAACCGCGGAGCAACCCCCGGCGAACCAGGACGGTCCCGGCACCTCATCGACTCCGGATGCCCGCCAGGCATCCCCCGCATGCCGCAGGAGAACCCGCATGCACCGACACCCCCGACTCGCCCTCGCCACGGCCACCGCCGCCGCGCTGACGGGCGGTCTGCTCACCCTCGTCGCCACGCCCGCCACGGCCGCCGACTCCACGCACGTCCCCCTGGCCGACTTCAACGGCGACGGCCGGGGCGACCTGGCCACCTCGGTCACGGGCGCCTACGTCTCCGGCAAGGCCCAGGCCGGCCAGTTCACCGTCCTCTACGGCACGTCCACCGGCGTGTCCTCCGCCAAGCGCCACACCCTGAGCCAGAACAGCAGCGGCGTCCCCGGCACCGCCGAGGCCGGGGACAACTTCGGCTACGACCACGCGTACGCCGACTTCAACGGCGACGGCTACGACGACGTCGCCGTCTCCTCCCCGTACGAGGACGTCGAGGGCGACAAGGACGGCGGCACCCTGGCCATCCTGTGGGGCTCGGCCTCCGGCATCACCGGCAAGGGCATCACCGTCACCGACCCGGCCCGTTCCTCCCACGACACGTGGGGCAAGAACCTCGCCGCCGGCGACTTCGACGGCGACGGCAGGGCCGACCTGGCCGTCGGCAGCGACAACGCCACCATCCACGTCTACAAGGGCGGCTTCACCACCGCGGGCAAGTCCGGCGGCCGCTACACCATCACGCCCCCGATCATGGGCGGCGAGGCGGACGGCCCGGTGAACCTGACCGCCAGCGACGTCAACGGCGGCGCGACCGACCTGATCGTCGACGGCTACGAGACCTCCTCCGAGTACGGCTGGAACCGGAACTACTACATCCCCGGCTCCGCGAGCGGTCTGAAGACGTCCGCGGCCAAGTCCCTGAAGCCCGGTGTGATCACCGCGGTCGGCGACATCGACAAGGACGGCTACGGCGACATCGTCAGCGGCGCCTACTGGAACTCCACCATCGAGGACGGCACGCCGATCCCCGACTCCGCCAAGGGCGGCAAGGTCTGGGTCACCTACGGCTCGGGCACCGGCCCGCTCACCGGCTCCGCCGTCGGCATCACCCAGAACACCGGCAACGTGCCCGGCACGTCCGAGGGCAACGACTACTTCGGCTACGAGCTCGACCTCGGCGACATCAACGCCGACGGCTTCCTCGACCTCGCCATCGGTGTCGCCGGCGAGAACATCGACTCCGCGACCGACACCGGCACGGTCACCCTCCTCTACGGCACCGCGGACGGCCTGAACACCGCCTCCGGCGCCCAGTCCTTCTCCCAGGACACCGCGGGCGTCCCGGGCTCCAACGAGGACAACGACGGCTTCGGCCTGGACGTCAAGCTCGACGACGTCACCGGCGACGGCAAGGCCGACCTGATCGTCGGCTCCGCCGAGAACGACGGCGACGGCGCGATCACCTACCTGCCGTCCAACGGCTCGAAGATCACCGCGAGCGGCGCCCGCTCCGTCTCCCCGGGCACCTCGGGCGTCTCCACGACGGGCAGGCCGTACTTCGGCTCCAACTTCGCCGACTGAACGACGCGCGTCGTCCGTCCTCCGGAGGACCCGGCACCCCCGGGCCCCTACGGAGGACGGAGCACGGGGCTGACGACCCCTTAGGGGATGTCACAGCTCGGCCGCAAAGCCGGGCCCGAACGCCGGGGCCCGGCACACGAGCGCCCGGGACCAGGTACGTTCGATGACGTGGCTGGATTCAGGATCGGACGCGGCCGGAACAACAACGGCGCTCCTCACGCGCGACCGCAACACCCCCCGCACGGGCAGCAGACGCCGCAGGGGCCGTCGTACGGCTACCCGCAGGCGCCGCAGCCGTACCCGCCGCAGCCGTCGTACGGCGGTGGCGGCACCGGCCCCTGGCCGCACGCGAACCGCGGCCCGGGCGGACCCGGCGGTCACGGCGAGCCCGAGTACTTCGGCGACGGCGCGTACCCACACGGCGCCCAGGGCGCCCCGCACGACCCGTACGCGGCCAACAACCCGGGCCACACCCAGGCCTTCTCGATCAACGAGGACCCCTACCAGCAGGGCGACACCTACCGCGCCGACGCGGCCCCGCCCGCCGGCCCGGTCGGCCCCCGCCTGCACTGGAAGGACCTGCTCAAGGGCATCGTCCTGTCCCCCGCCCCGACGTTCCTGCGGATGCGCGACTACACGATGTGGGGCCCCGCCCTCATCGTCACCTTCCTCTACGGCCTGCTCGCCGTCTTCGGCTTCGACACCGCGCGCGAGGACGCGATCAGCGCCACGCTGTCGAACGCGGTCCCGATCGTCCTGACGACGGCCGTCGCGATGGTGCTCAGCGCCTTCGTCCTCGGCGTGGTCACCCACACCCTGGCCCGCCAGCTCGGCGGCGACGGCGCCTGGCAGCCCACGGTCGGCCTCTCCATGCTGATCATGTCCCTCACGGACGCGCCCCGCCTGGTCTTCGCCATGTTCGCCGGAGGCGACGCCGCCTTCGTCCAGATCCTCGGCTGGGCCACCTGGGTGGCGGCCGGCGCCCTGCTCACCCTCATGGTCAGCCGCTCCCACGACCTCCCCTGGCCGAAGGCCCTGGGCGCCTCGGCGATCCAGCTGGCCGCCCTGCTGTCGATCGTGAAGCTGGGCACGTTCTGACACCTGCCGCAAGAAGAAGGGAGGCTCCCGGCGCCGGGAGCCCCCCTTCTTTCTCCTGTGCCACTCTCAGGCGTCCAGGAATTCGAGGCCAAGGACCGTCGCAGGTCGGACCGTGATCCCCCTACGCCCGCGTGGTGTGGCTGAAGCCGAGGGAGGTCAGTCCTTCGGACTGACAGAGCCTGTCCGAGGGGCCGCCGATCTCGGTCTGCAGGAGTTGGTAAGCGGCGCCGTGCGACTGACCCCAGTGCATCGCGGCCCGCCACAGAACACGCCCGAGGCCCTGCCCTCGGGCCTCGGGCAGGACGGCGAAGTACTGGGGCATGAGCTGGGGGCGGCCGATCGCATCGGGGCGTACTTCCATCGGGCCGATCGCGCCCACGACGCGACCGTCCACGGCGGCAGCGAGGACCGGTCCGCACCGGCCGACCTGCATCTGCCCGTGCAGGAAGGACAGGCCGTCGGCGGCCATGGCCGTGGCGAACGGGGCGAAGGTCTCTTGCACAGCGGCCGGCCAGTCGGTGACGGGGCGGACCGGGCCGCCGGGGTCGGGGCAGGGTCTGGCGGTGAAGTCCTGGAGCTGGATGCGGGTGCCACGCGGGAAGCCGGTTTCGGTACCGAGCGGGCGCACGACCCTCGCGTTGACCACGTCATGCACGGTGGCGGGCTTCGCGGACAGTTCGGCCGCTTCGTCCACGACGCTGTCACGGTGCCCATAGGCGAAGACCTTGACGGTGCCGCGTCCACGCCGGGTCAGGGTGGGGATGAGGGCGTGATCGGATCGGTGGACCACGTCGCCACGAAGAACCGTCTCGTCCTTCTCACTGCTCCAGCGCCGGTCCTTGTCGTAGTGAAGGAAGGAACGGTCAGTGACGGCTGCTCGCAGCGTGTCCTCGAAGAGATCCACGGTGAGGACGTGGGGGTGGACGGGGCCGAGAGTCGGCACGATCGGCGCAGTCAGTACGGGCCGGAGCCAGTCCCAGCGGAAGAACATGTGCGGCACCTTAATGGCCGGCCGGTCAGGGCCCAGGCCCCGACGCGAAGACGCCGGGGCCTGAACGGAACCGACTGGATTCTGTCGGTCAGCGGGGGTTGTCGTCACCGGCATCGCAGGAGCACTCCGCGCTCTTCACGACCACGTCCAGGTCCAGGACGGCGGTGACCGCCGAAGCGGCGACGGGCGACGCCGCGCGACGCGCCGATCCGGTTGCGCTGCCCCAGGAAACCCGGGGTCCTCGACCTCCTGACCGAGGGTTCTACCGCCGCTCCAGGACTACAGTGCTTCGAGGTTCGGCTTGGGCGACTCGCCCGACTTGCTCACCGGAGGCAAAACGGACCACGGGAAGTTGATCCACTCGTCGGTGCGCTTCCAGACGTACTCGCACTTCACCAGCGACTGCGTCTTCTCGTAGACCACGGCGCTGCGCACCTCGGCGACGGCGTCGAGGCAGAAGTCGCGCACCAGCTTGAGCGTCTTGCCGGTGTCGGCGACGTCGTCCGCGATCAGCACCTTCTTGTCGGTGAAGTCGATGGCGTTGGGCACGGGCGCGAGCATGACCGGCATCTCGAGGGTGGTCCCGACCCCGGTGTAGAACTCGACGTTCACCAGGTGGATGTTCTTGCAGTCGAGGGCGTAGGCGAGCCCGCCGGCGACGAAGACACCGCCGCGGGCGATGCTCAGCACGACGTCGGGCTCGTACCCGTCGTCGGCGATCGTCTGGGCGAGCTCGCGGACGGCGACGCCGAACTGCTCGTAGCTGAGGTTCTCGCGCACGCCGCTCACACCTGCGTCCGGTGGAAGTTGAGGTAGGACCGCGAGGCCGTCGGCCCCCGCTGTCCCTGGTACCGCGACCCGTACCGCTCGCTCCCGTACGGGTGCTCGGCCGGCGAGCTGAGCCGGAACATGCACAGCTGCCCGATCTTCATACCGGGCCACAGCTTGATCGGGAGCGTCGCGAGGTTGCTGAGCTCGAGGGTCACGTGCCCGGAGAACCCGGGGTCGATGAACCCGGCGGTGGAGTGGGTGACCAGCCCGAGCCGCCCGAGCGAGCTCTTCCCCTCCAGCCGCGAGGCGAGGTCGTCGGGCAACGTGATGACCTCGTACGTACTGGCCAGCACGAACTCGCCGGGGTGGAGGATGAACGGTTCGTCCCCCTCCGGCTCCACGAGCCGGGTCAGATCCGCCTGCTCGACGGAGGGGTCGATGTGGGGGTACCGGTGATTCTCGAACACCCGGAAGTAGCGGTCGAGGCGTACATCGATGCTGGACGGCTGCACCATGGCGTCGTCGTAGGGATCGATACGCACCCGTCCGGCGTCGATCTCGGCCCGGATGTCCTTGTCAGAGAGAAGCACGGGCCCGAGGATACGCAAGGCGCGCGGAACGGCCACAATCGGCCGCCCCGCGCGCTGTCGCTGTGCCCGGTGCTACTGCTTCTGAAGACTCACCGGCACGACACTGCGAAGCCGCGCGCAGCGCGGACACCGCAGGAGCCGGCCGGGGCCGAGTCGCTCGGCCTGCTGCATCGGAAACGAGGCGGCGGTGAACACGTGCCCATCGGCACAGCGGACGACGGTGCGCTCCATCAAGTCCAAGAGTCCCTTCCCCAAGAGGCCGCGTCTGGCGAACTGCCCTGACGACAAAAGCCACATTACGGGATCAAAGGAACGACCCTCCAGGCGGCACCCCGCCCCTTCACCGTACGCCCCAACTTCTGCCCCGCGCAGCCGCATCCATCCCCTGAAACACGATCAGGCCCCCGGGCCTGAACATCGGGGGCCCGACATGGGGTAGAGTGATCGAGCATCCGGACACCGCTCGGGCGGGACCTCCGGATTACGCGGGTGTAGTTTAATGGTAGAACATCAGCTTCCCAAGCTGAGAGCGCGAGTTCGATTCTCGTCACCCGCTCCATGTGAAACCCCCAGGTCATCGACCCGGGGGTTGTTTGTTGTCTGGACCAGTGGGCGGGCTGCGCACCACAACCCCACCATAGGGACGCGCTACCCGTCGGCGGTCATCTCGCTGTGGTGCGGGTGGTCGCCGATGTGGCTCTTCGCACGCTCGGCACGGACCATGTCGTCGAGCCCGGCCGCCACGTCGCGCTGCCGATCCTCGTCGGAGTGCTGATAGATCAGCGCGGCCTTCTCGGACGACTGGCCGGCGCGGACCATCGTGTCCTTGAGGGTGGCCCCGGAGCGTGTCGAGAGCGTGTGCCCGGTGTGCCGGAGATCGTAGAAGCGGAAGCCGTCGGGGAGACCGGCGACCGTACGCGCCCGCCGCCACTTCCGCCCGAACGAGGTGCGCCGGAAGGGCGCTCCCTTCTCGCCGACGAAGACCAACCCGTCCGGCCCCTTCTCGGCGAACCAGGCGAGATGTTGCCGCACCTCCTTGTGCAGGAAGGCCGGGAGGACGACGGCCCGCACACCCGCACCCGACTTGGTCTCGCCGGGAGCACGCTTGCCGTTGGTCCGTTCCGGCTCTGCGACGCGGACGCGAATCACCATGCGGTCGAGGTCGACGTCCCGGCGGCGGAGGCCGGCCAGCTCCTCGGGGCGCATCGGGCCGTAGGCGCCGAGGTAGACCATGAGGCGCCAGCGGATGCCGATCGCGTCGGCGAGGGCGTCGACCTGGGCGACGGTGGCGATACGCCGTTCAGCGGCCGATTCCTTGCCCGCTCCTTTGATCCGGCACGGGTTGCGCGTGATCAGGTCGTCGTCTACGGCCGTCTCGAGGATGCCCTTGAGGAGACGGTACGCCTTGGCGACGGTCGTCTTGGCCTTGGTGGTGCGCAGACGCTCGGCACGCCACTCGCGCACACGCGGAGCGGTGATCTCGTCCAGGTCGAGGGCGCCGAAGGCCGGGAGGATGTGCAGGCGCAGGAGGTGGCGGTACAAGTCCTCTGTACGGACCGCCAGCTCTCGTTCTTCGACCCACTTCTCCGCGTACGTGCCGAAGTTGACCGCGCCGGCGTCGGGTGCGCGCCAGTCCCCGCGGCTGAGGTCGGCTTCGACCTGGGACAGCCAGACCTCTGCGTCCTTCTTCGTCTCGAAGGTCTCTTCCGCACGAATGCGCTCGCCATCGGGACCGAGGTAGGAGGCAGTCCAGCGACCGGAGCGGTACTGACGCACCGCGCCGAAGCGGCGACGCCTTCCCTTCTTGTTGGCCATCAGGCAGCCCTTCCGTAGCGAGAGCGGGATCGCCTGATCGGCTCGACCGTGCGGGCCCGGAGGAACTCGTCGACCGCGCTCTCCGGGATGCGGACGTGCCTGCCCACCTTCACGTACCGGATGCGCCGCTCCTCGATGAGGCGCCGGGGGAAGCGGGTTGTGGTGCCGAGCAGTTCGGCGACCTGATCGACGGAGAGATGGCGCTCAGCCATGGGTGGGCTCCCCTTCGGTTCCGGGGGCGGGTTCGAGGGTTTCGGCGAGCCAGGCTTCGGCGTCGGTGAGGCCGGTACCGGCGTAGACCCAGTGGGCGAGGACGAGCGTGGTCGTGTCCGAACCGTCCTCGTGTGCGGCTGCTGCTGTGGCTTGGGCGCGGCGGTATTCGGCGCGGGCGGTGCGGAGGGCGCCGAGGGTGGTGGAGTAGCGGCGGGATTTGGTGGAGAAGTGGCCGCGGAAGCCGAGCATGTGTGCCCAGGCGCGCAGGCGGAGGTGTTCGAGGTCTTTGCGGGCGCCGAGGGTCCAGGCTGCGCGGATGAGGCGTCGGGCGTGGTCGGTGATGTCGAGCTGGGCGAGTTCGGCGAGGAACTTCAGCGGGCGGTCGAGGGCGCCGGTCGCGGTTTCGGCGCCCTTGGTGGCGTACTTGGCGATGTACGCGGCCACGGCGCGCTCGGTCAGCTCCTGGCCGCCGCTGAAGTCGGCGGAGCGGATGGTGCGGACGTCGAGCTGACGGCCGAAGGCGAAGGTGTGCGCCCGGCCGTCGATCACGGGGCCGTCGACCCGGGCCGAGGTGGCGGCGGCGCGGATGGCATCAGTGAGCAGCTCGGCGGTGGCCCAGACCGGGGGCGGGGTGTCACCGCCTTCCGGGCCGTCGATGCGAATCACCGCATGGAAGTGGACCACACCGCGCTTCTGGTACTCGGCGACCTTCGCGAAGGACACACGCGCGTACTCGCGGAAGTCCCGCTGTGTCAGGCCGGCGCGCTTGGCGACCTCCCGGCGGAGGTAGATCGAGAAGCGCCGCCAGAGGAGGCCGGCGTGCGCGTTCCACAGGACGGCCGCTTCGTAGTCGTAGGTGTCCGGGTCGAGCGCGGTGCCGAGGACGGGGTCGTCCTGGTCGTGAAGGGTGCCGCAGCGGCAGCGGCGAACGGTCCGTGCCGGGCCGGTGGGGCGGTTGTGGACCGGGCCGAAGCCGGGGGCCGTGAAGGTGGCGAAGACGCGCGGATGGGCGGCGACACGTTCGGGGACGCCCTTGCCGCCGCGTAGGCCCGAGGTGATCAGGTGGAAGGTGTCACGGCGGTAGACCTCTGCGCAGGCCGCGCAGCGGGTGGTACGGCGGTTGTTGCAGCGCACCAGGAGGTGACCGGCGGGGAGGGTGCGGGAGTCGAGGTGGTGGAGTCGGTTGCCGACCTCGCCGGTGCGGGTGTCGACGGCGTACTCGGTGCGGTGGCCGTCGAGGCGGATCGGGTGGGTGCAGCCGCCCAGTCCAGAGAGCTGGTGGGCGAGCTGGGGGAGGTTGCCGAGTGAGGCCAGCTTGGAGAGTTCCGCCAGCGGGGGCGGAGTCTGCCGGGTGATGATGGGGGTTCCTTTCGGCTGTTACGGCGGTTGGGAGGGACGGCCCCGGGGCGGCGGGATGCTTGGCGGCTTGTTGCCGCCCCGGTGGCCGGTCAGCGCTTGGTCGCGCTGGTGACGAGGGAGCGCAGGACGACGGCGGCGACGGCCACCGAGACGGCCGTGACGGCGACCGCCGCCAGGAGCGCGGTGAGGACGACGCCGACGACGACCACAGCGGCGACCGGTCCCACGTAGGGGGCGAGGGCGCGGCCAGCGGAGGGCACCGGGTTGTGGGCGTGGTGACCGTCGAGGGCGGTCAGGGTCGGGACGTCGGGCAGCTTGGGACGGAACACGGCGGATCTCCTTGTCAGTCGTGGGTGCCGTTGATGACGTCGACCCCGGAGCGGGTGCCGGAGTCGATGAGCGGGGCGAGGACGGTCCGGGAGAGCAGGAAGCCGAAGAGCGCGATCACGACGACGATCCAGACGCGGACGCCGAAGAAGCGGACCGCGCCCCAGGCAATGAGGCCCAGGACCAGGACGAGCGGCAGTGAGACGGTCACGGGGGCTCCCTCAGCGGACGCGGCAGCGGTGGGTACGGGCGGCGAGTTCGGCGGCGGCGCGGCTGTCGTAGTCGGCGGCGAAGCCGCAGCGCGGGGCCGTGCAGGCGGCGGTGTGCTTCTCGCGGCCCCGGTCGTCGTAGTAGGTGGCGACCTGGACGGGGCCGACGCGGACAACGCGGCGGAAGCGCGGGGTGCGGGGCATCAGGGCAGCTCCTTCGGGTCCTCGTGGTGCTCGCCGGTGAAGTCGGTGACGTGGTCGAGGAGCCAGCGCCGGATCTCTTTGCCCTCGTACGCGTCGGCGGTGAGGATCACGGGTTCGGCGATGAGCATCGCTTCGGTGAGGCGGTTCTGACGGGTCAGCTCGGCGGCTCGGTTGAGCGCGCGGAGCGTGGACGGGCGCACGGTCGGAGGTCCTCCGTAGATCAGGTGAGGTGTGCGGCGATGGCTTCGGCGAGCGGCATCGGGACGCCGAGCCGGGCGCGAAGGGTCGAGGTGTCGATGGCGGTTCCGGTCCGTGTCCGGTGTTCGTCGGCGACCTTGCGGGCCAGGGCGACGAGTGCCGGTGGGACGGAAGCGGGGGCGGGGGCGGGGGCGGTAGGCAGCTCAGGGGCTGTCGGCGCGGCTGGATCTTCGGTCTCCGGGCGCCCGGTCGTCTCCGCTTCCGGTGCCTTCGGTGCTTCGGGGAGCGCCCGTGTTCCGTGGGCGAGCAGCGTTCCGCCGAGGAAGGCGACCGCGGGCCATCCGGCGACGAGGATGCGCAGCCAGGCCGGTACGTCGTTCAGGTCGAGGAGGCCGGCGGTCGCGACGTTGGCGCCGAGGGAGGCGACCAGGGCGACGAGGAACCAGCACCAGGCCGACGCCTTCGCGCCGCCGGTACGGAGCCGGTGCCAGGCGGCGACGAGGAGCAGGTCGACGGAGACCGGGTAGGCCCACGCCTTCCATCCGTCCTGTCCGGCAGCGGCGGCGAGGTCGTGGAGGTGGGCGAAGGACAGGGCTCCGGCGATGGCGGCTTGGACGAGGACCGCGTCCGCGCGCACGGCGGTGAGGGGGGCCATCAGGCCGACTCGTCGGGGAAGAGGCCCGGCGGAGGCTCGGACAGGGACACGGCCAGCGCCGGGCCCACGACCTCCACGAAGGTCGCGTCAGCGCCGGGCGTCTCGGCGTACGTGGCGAAGTGGCCCAGCAGGAGCACGGTACGGGCGAAGTCCTCGCAGTCGGGGCACACGGTGGGTGTCTCCTTTCTTGAGGCATGGCGGGGGTAAGGACTTGGCGCGGGACGGCCGCGCCAGCCGTGGGAGTGGTGCGGGCTACGAGGCCGGGTGCGGCGCGGGCACGGGCCAGGACGACTGCACGGGGACGGCCGGGATCGTCGGCCGGAAGGGGGCGAGGGCCGGTACGTCGGGGGCGAGGAGGGATGCGGCGCGGCAGGTGGCCGCGGCTTCGGCGAGGGTCAGGTGCGGCGTGCGGATGCGGGACCAGCCGCCGGAGGTGTCGCCGACGGCGGCGAGGCCGGGCCGTTCGGCGGGGATGGAGCAGGCCGCGTAGACCGCTTCCGGGGCGATGTCGCCGAGGGCCATCTTGGCGGATGCCTCGTCGTTGACGCGGTGGCAGACGCGGCCGGTGAGCTGGGCGCGGAGCATGGTGGCGCCCTTGCCGAGTTCGGCGCCGAAGCGCTGGCCACAGACCTCCAGGTAGATGCCGGCGGCGCGGCCGAGCTGGGCGAGGCGGATGAGCTGGGTGACCATCTCGTCGCGCCGGTCCTCGTCCTTCCTGCTCGCGACGAGGAAGAGTTCCGCCACCTCGTCGATGAACAGCACGATGGGCGGTGGCCGGTCCTCGTCGGGCAGTCCCCAGATGTCCGAGGTGATCAGTTCGTCGGGGGTGCCGGGGGCGATGCCCTGCCGGGCCTTGATCAGGTCGTAGCGGTCCTCCATCTCGGCCACGAGGACGGGCAGTAGGTCAGCGGCCTGCTGCTGGTCGACGGCGAGAGCGGAGAACCGGTCGGCGAAGGGCGACAGTTCGACACCGCGCTTGCAGTCGATGCCCACCAGGACCACGGGCTGAGTCGCCAGTCCGGCGATGAGGTTGCGCAGGTACATGGACTTGCCGGACAGCGTGGCGCCGAGGACGAGTTCATGCGGTACGGCGCGGTAGTCCCGGACGAACGCGGTGGCGTCCTCCCGCAGCGCCACCGGCACCCGCAGCAGCCCGCCCCGAGCACGCCGGGGCATCCGTACGTCGCGCAGCACGTCGAAACCGACGAGCCGCAGTTCGACGACCCCGGGCTTCACGTCACGTACGTACACGGCGTGGACGCCCCAGGCGTGCCGCAGCCGCTCCGCCGAGGCGGCAATGTCGGCAGGTTCCTGCCCGGCCGCCAGCCGAAGCCGCATCCGCAAGCCGGTTGCGGTGGGCCGTATGAGACCACGGCGGGGCGGGACCGGCCGGATCTCCCGGCGGGTGGTGGCCTTGACCGCCACGGCCCGCCAGCGAGGCGGTTCGACGGTCAGGCCGCAGGCGTCCATGGTCGAGGAGTACGAGGCCAGCAACCGGACCACCGAGGCCGGGAGCCCGACCGCGGACCAGTACGCGGCAGGGTGGGCGTGCCGGGCGTAGGCCGCGCCGCCTATCGCAGCGAGCGACCCGCCCACCTCCGCCACCGTCATCCAGTCGGTCATGCCGGTCAGCCCGCCTGAGCCATCGGGAAGGCGCCGGGGGTGACGGCGGTGGCACGGTAGGCGATGCCGTGCCGCTGCTGGCCGTTGAAGACGCTTTCCCACGGACGAGCCACCAGGCCGGGCAGGGAGACGGGCGCACCGACGGTCAGACCGTCCGTGACTCCGCTCTCCGGGATGGTGACCTGGATCAGCGACGACTCGCCCTCGTCGATGTAGACGACGCCGACCGTCATTAGGGCCTCACCGCTCATGGCGTCCTTGGCGATCTCCCCGGTCTTCCGGTCGCGCACCTTCGGCGCCGGCGCTTCGGTGAGGAGGACGGTGGCGGACGAGGCGTCGATACGGATCACACGCACAGATGTCTCCTTGAGCTTCTTGAGAGTCGCAACCTGTCACCTGACAAGTTGACTTAGCAAACTCGAAGCTAGGGATGCCAGGTTGACTTGTCAAGTGGCATTCGAGGTGAACGGGCCCGCTTCCGAGGTCAGTTCAGACGGTAGGTGTCTTCCAGTTCCTGCCGGTCGGCAGGCAGGAGCACGTCAGAGACTTGCAGTGCCTGCCCGGAGGCGTCACAGGCGATGACGAGGACACTCAGGACCGGTACGCCGTCCGGCAGGTCCAGCAGCTCACGTTCGGTCGCGTCAGGCAGGCGAGCGGAGACGCGCTCCGTCACGTGGTCGAAGCGGACCTTCTTGCGCGTCTCCAGGTGCGTGCGCGTACCGGACTCCAGCACCTCGGGACTCGCCAGATCGGTGCCGTCGACCAGGCCGGCGGGGAAGTAGGAGGAGACCAGTTCGACGGCCTCCCCGTCCTCCTCGACCAGGAGGCGACGCACGAGAGCCTTGGCACGCTTCGGCAGCCCGAGGGCCGAGGCCACCCGGGCCGGTATCGCCACTTCGGCGACCTGTACGAGCCGCCCGGCCGTCTGCGACTCATCACGCGTGAGCACGTCACGGCCGCGCCGTTCTCTCTCCTCGGCACCCGCAGGGCGACCGCGCACGATGGTGCCGTACCCCTGCCGGGACTCCAGCCAGCCGTCACGCTTCAGGAGCTCCAGGGCCCGCACGACCGTGGGCCGGGACATCCCGAACGCCTGGACAAGTTGGTTCTCACTGGGAACGCGGGTACCGGGCGGGTACGTTCCGTCCTCGATGCGACCTTGCAGGGTCTGCGCGAGGCGCACGTACTTGGGGGCCTCCACCTCATATCCCATGAACGCCGCCCGTCGCGATTGGCCAAGTCAACTGGTCAACCAGACTAGCGTTACGCATCCACAGATGCACCAGGGTGGGGTTGCCGCTCATTCGGGCCAGGCATCAGCCATCACGAAGGAGACCACCGTCCCACCGAAGCGACTGGGTCCGGAGTGCCACGACTCGGCCATGGCGTCGACCAGCAGCAGCCCGCGCCCATGCGCGTCATTCGCGCCCGGCCGGCGCATACGCACGTTCGCCGGGAAGCCGGGGTTGTGCACCTCTACGCGAAGCGAGGTTTCCTCCCGGAACCACTCCACGCGCACACGCCACTCCTCGTCCGCCCGTCCGTACAGGATGGCGTTGGTGACCAGCTCGGAAATCATCAGCGCACAGTCGTCGACCGAGCAGGCCGGGTTGTACGGGGCGATGAACTTCCGGAACCAGCGTCGAGCCCGAGGGACGGACTCCGGAACCGGATGCAGGGTCATTGCCCCGAGCCACGGTGATTCCTCGCTGGGGAAGCGGTTGAACCGGTAGGTCATCCGCGCTCACTCCTTGCCGCTGCCGTCGCAGTCGAGGCAGCGCCGCTTCGATGTGGCACGGATGTGGTCGTTGGCGGTGGCGAGGACCACCGACGTACGCGAAGCGACGCGCTTCCAACCGCGCCCCCGGCATCCCCGGCATGCTGCGCGCGTGCCCTGATCCGGCCGCCGACCTGCCACTCCGTGCCCCCTTCCAGTAAGTGGCCTTAGCCACTTACTGGATAGTGGCATTAGCCACTCGCGCCGCGCAAGCAGTTCACCTAACTGACGCACCGTCATGTCACACCAGCGGATAGCCCTGTTCGAACGCCCAGCGGTGCGGCGGATAGGTCGCCTCGGCGAACTCCAACGGCCGGTCCTGCATGTCGTAGACGACGTGGTGAACGATCAGTACGGCCGAGCCCGGTTGCAGCTCCAGGTCAGCGGCCTCTTCCTCGGTGGCGCTCCGAGCACACATCCGGTCCTCGGCGTAACTCCCCTGCCGGCCGGTCATGTTCTCGACGTACATCAGGGTCCCCTCCTGGATCCGCCCGGGGTCCGTGAGCTTGGGCGCCCGCTGCCCGACATCCGGGGCGAACCACGAGGTCGACAAGGTGATCGGACCGTCCTGGTTGTTGGTCACCCGCCGGCGGTGCACGGCCCTGCGGTCCTTCACCAGCCCGAGGGCCTCAGCGACGTGGTCCGGTGCGTCCATCCACCCGGCCGACGTAATCACCGCGTACTCACCGGGCGTGTAGATCTTCCCGGTCTGACGGGCCCGGCCGTACAACTCCCGCGCCCGCCGGTTGACTTCCAGGCTGCGCACATAGGTCCCCGAGCCCTGCCGCTTCTCGACGAGCCCCTGATGACTCAGCGCCTCAAGAGCGCGAGCCGCAGTCGGACGGGACACCTTCCAGTCCGCCGCCAACTGCCGCTCAGACGGCACCTCGTCACCCGCTCGCAGGTCGCCCCGAAGGATCTGATCGCGGATGTGGTGAGCGATCTGAAGATACTTCGGCTGCGCCTCCTCGATCTGCGGCACGTTCCCTCCTCGTCCAAGTGGCTATGGCCTCTAGCCACTATAGGGTGAGTGGTAAATACCAGAGCCCGTAATGTTGACCACATGACGCGGTTGATCGTCGCAGCAGGAGGAGGGGGCGACGCAGTCGCCGCCGCAATGCTTCACGCCGCCCTGTACGGCGACGAGGACCAGGCGGTGATCCTCACGTACGCGTGGGACCGCCTGTTGATCGACCCGGTACCGGGTCCGCGCGGCGCGCACGACTTCACCGGCCTGGAGGCCGTCACCCCGTCCGTGTGGTCAGTGCCGGCGACCGCCCGCCCAGTCGCTCCGGCAGGGTCGACCCTCCCTCGCCTCGCCTCCGAACTTCCACAGACACTCGCCCTGCTGGACCCCTCCCATGGAGTCGAGGGGGTAACGCGCCAGCTGGAAGAGCTGCTGGCCCACTTGGCGCCGGAGTCGATCGACCTCCTGGACGTCGGCGGAGACATCCTCGCCCGCGGCGACGAACCGACCCTGAAGAGTCCTCTTGCCGACGCGGTGACGCTTGCAGCGTGCTGCCGAGTGAACGCGCCGGTTCGACTCCTGATCGCCGGCCCCGGTCTCGACGGCGAGCTGTCGGCTGACGATCTCCGTCCATCACTGGGCCCTGTCGTCCACACCCTCACGGCGGAGGACGTAGCCCCGATCGGCAACGTCCTGGAGTGGCACCCGTCCGAGGCCACGGGGATGCTCGCGGCGACGGCCCGGGGGACGCGCGGCATCTGCGAGGTACGCGACGCCGGTCTACCGGTGCCGCTCACGGACGAAAGCCCGCGTGTCCACGAAGTCGACCTGGACGAGGCGCTGAGCCACAACACCCTTGCCCGAGCCATCATGGCGACGACGACCCTGGACGAGGTCGAGGCCCACAGTCGCGAGGTGTGCGGCTTCTCTGAGATCGACTACGAGCGCAACAAGGCCCTGTGGCTGAAGGACCAGGCGCCGGCGCCACTCGACGCCGATACGGTGCTCCGCCAGATTGACGAGTTCGAGTCGGATGCCCGCGCCCGTGGAGTCACACACACGACGTTCCGCCACCTCACCGAGGTCCTGAACCTCAACGGCTCCCAGCGCAGCGACCTACGCCAACTCCTGCTCACTAGGCGTCCGGAGCAGTACACAGCTCCACTCTGGCGCATCCCAGACGCCACCTGAGTTACAACCTTCTTTACTGGTTCAAGCACCCGTCGTCGCTTCGCTCCTCCGGGCGGGCGCGGGCGGCCGGCGGCGCCCGCGCTCATGTCTCCGCCCCGCTCGGCACCGCCGGCCGCCCGCTCCCGCCCAAGAGATAGGCACACGGGCATGAGGTCAGAACACGTCGTGGCTGGGGCGGTCGGCTCCACGGCTTTAGGCAGCCACCATGGGGCGAGCCTCGAAGATCATGGCCCCAACGTCGTGCTTTAACGGGCAGGTCCACAGACTGCCCGACGCGCCGGAAGCTTACGGGGCCATGATCACTCGCCCCATGGCAGCTCCCGCCCAAAGCCGCTCCACCGACCTAGCGTTTCCGGCCAACTTCCGGATCAAGCGCCCTGACCAGGGGACGTAGCGAGTGCGTACCCAACGAGTACCCAACGTGTAGCCATAGCGCACCCAACGAGACCCAACGAGCTTCGGCATCCAAAGACTGCGGTAGCCGGAACTAGGTAGATGTGGAGTTAGCCGGAAGCAGGCAGATCGGATGCGCTGCTACGGTCCTCGCAGCAGGTCAAGCCCCAGCAACTCCAAGCGCTAGCCGACGCTGGCCAGTTGTGACCGCGAGCCTGCTAAAGTACCCACGCACGCACTGTAGGCATGCCAAAAGGACGTCTGCGACACCTCTGACCGCGCGCCGACGCCTCATGGCCTTATGAGGAGGAACCCCTTGGAGAAGCCCAACCTCACCGATCCACCATTGCTATGCAATGGTTCACGGGTTACCCCGGACAGTACAGCGACGCGACTGCAGGACGCAACTAAGGTGCACCAGGCAGCGTTGCTGATCTCGGCTCTCGCCAGCTTGATCACAGCGCTAACCGGCGTCGCAGTCTTGTTCCTGCGCTGATCCCTTGAGCGTGCCCCTGGCGTGCCAGATCGAGAGGCACGCCAGGGGCAGCCACGGGGAACACCGGTTACTGCTCTGCGAACGCGCAGGTCAGCGTTCACCCAGGTCGGGGCGGGTCCGCATACGCGATCTTCCAAGTTGGTGCTCTGCAGCGGCCCCGCCATGTATGACTCGGCGAGTAACACGCCACCCGCCTAGAAGAGGTTGGGCAGGGCAAGTACGAGCGCAAACGAGAGACAGACGCTGAGAATGAACCTCCGCGTTCTGAACGGACGTCGGCGGCCTTTGGCATCCACGAGCTGAGCGACCCAAGCCGCCAGGAGTACACCGAGCGACCCTAGTACGGCGTGCCCAAGATGCCCGCCTTGCAGCGCCCTGGAGAGGTAGAAGATGCCCGCCATCTGACAAACAGTTGCAAGCGCTACAGATGCGAGGACGATGCCAGCTCTCCGATCGGCTTCCTCCTCCTCTGGCGTAACGATCCTGACTGGTAAGTATCGAGGCATCGCTCTCCAACCCCGCCCAAGCAAAACAGCGTTGACGACCATCGAGCCTATCGAGGTTCACGCTGAAGAGCTCAGCGTGCGCTCAGGCGCGTCCAGCACTCGCCTTGCTTGCTGGCGGAAAGACGGCCACGATCCCGGCGCACGGCCGGCCAAACGGTCCGGCACGACTGGGTACTGGCACCACCGGGTAAGCACGGATCAAACTCCTAATGCGGTGGTCACACGGCAGCACCGCCGACGGCAGTGACGGCAGCGCTGACGGCAACGACGCCGGACGGCAGCGGCACTCAGCGAACCGTCGCGAGGCCAACGGAAGACGATTGGACCGCCCCACCAAGGCTTGCCCGCATCTTCTAAACGCCCGCTACGCTGAGCTAGCTTGGGCACGCCTGACCACTGCCTAGCATCGCGATCTAGCCATCCGTGGACCGAGGTTGGCCCGTGCTAACCGACAGCAGCAGCCGACGCGATGCGGGAGGCCCGAGCCCAGGTTAGGACGTGCGTTTGGTTGAAACCCTTCATCTGTAGAAGGCAGGGATTGTGGGCGGTGGTTGGGCGGGGTTGGCGGTTGCCGTCGTGGGCGTGGTGGGCACGCTAGGAGCGGCGCTGCTGACGCAGAACCGCGCGGACCGTACAAAACGTCTGGAATTGCAGGCTGCTGCGGAGCAGCGACGAGAAGAACGCCAGCACGCCGAAGCCCTGCTACAGGCGGAGCAGGCGCAAGCACGCCAGCGCGAGAGCCTTGAGCTGAGGCGCAGGTGTTACATCGACCTGAACACTGCTTCCCGTCAATTTCTGACGGCGATGACCAACTACCTGCATGCGCTGCGGCAAAACGTTGACGTTGACGCATCGCTGGCACAACTGGAGACCAGCCGATCGACCTATCGGGACAGTTATTCGGAAGCCCAGATGATTGCCCCGCGCCCGGTGCTACGAGCATCCAGCGTTGCCAAGACCCGGTTGAACACCGCATACGGAAAAATCAAGCAGCTCGGCCCATCTCTGTCCGGATGTGCGGCCGAGCTGCATGCTCTGGAAGACGAACTGCATCAAGAGGTCTGGCCATACGTGGGGGAGCAGAAAGTTGCCATGCGAGCCGACTTGGGAATCGAATCCGCCGATTAGTGCAATGCTGATCGACACCTTTGAGGCAGTCGAGTACGACCAGACGGGAGGGCTGTAGTGAGCGCAGTAGTACAACAGCGAAGTGCAGCAACCACCGCAACCGCAGGCGACCACCAAGGCCGTCAATGACCGACTGACCAGCCCTCCAGTCCGCAATGCCTCCGGCCGAAAGTTCGGGACGAAGAGGTCGCTCCGTTAGGGTGCGCCGCATGACCGACGATACCCCGGCCTGTCCTGAGTGCAGCCAGCCCTTGAAGTCCGGCGGTCTCGTGCTGACTAAACGAGACGAAGACGGCCGGAGGACCTGCCGCTCTCTGTGGCGGTGTGCTGGCCGGCACACCTGGTGGCAGTGGGCGGACCGGCCGGCCGAACCGCTGGAGGTCTGCCCGGTTCCGGAGCTGTTCCGTTGACATCCAACGCTGACATCAACGAGCCCGGACGGCGGCACACAGCTGCGATCCTGGAAGGCCGCCGGACCAGCCAACGATGGCATCAGGGGCGGGCGTAGATCGAACTCCTAAAGCGGATGTCGCCCACCTCAACGTCTCGGCAGGAGCCATGCCCAGGACGAGCGGACTCAGCAGAGGGACCTTTGTCCGTCATGGGCAGGTGAGGCGGGTTACCGATCACGCTCCGCTGCCGTTTCAGTATGTGCCTCAGTACGTGAGCGGACCTGGGCCGAGTACGGCGGGCCGTAGCCACGAGGATGCAGCCCGCCGTACTCTTAAGTTGTCCTGGCGAAGAAGGCGTCTACCTAACGAACAGGACGTAGTAGCCCACGGTTACGACGATGGCAGTCGTCGTAATCAGGGACTTCAGGCGGGCGGTCCGGGACTCGTCGGCAATTGCGAACCGGACCGTCTGCCCAACCTGCGTGAACAATTCGCGCACCAGCACCTCCATTGATTGTTTAACTCCCGGGTGGAGCTTCTAACCTTCTCTGCAGCGAAACAAGAAAAGCCCGACTTCTAATCACTCCGGCACTAATACGCCATCGTCGCGAAAAGAAATCAGGCTTGCGATTTCATGATATGGATTTATAAATCTTCGAGCTCTGATTCATCCTCTGGCGGCATAGGACCACCCCCTTGATGCCACAGCTCAAGGTACGAGGAGATCGAGCAACAGAACTGTATCACAGCCCATGACCTGCAACTCTGCGTATCTGTAGGCGAGTTCGGCGCCCCGGGACACCCCGTCCCAGGGACTGTTCCCGATGGCTACACAAGCATCAGCCCGTGCCAGTTGCGTGCCAGATGCTGCGGGAATCCACGGGGAACACCGGGGAGACAGTCGACGGCCCATCAGGCGCCTATGACGCTCCGCCGCAGGTCAGCCCTGACAACGAGCTCTGAATAATCTGAGCTTCCCAAGCTGAGGTTCCCTCGTGAAGATGGGTCTTGCTGTCAGACCTGCGCTGTACGGTTCGCTCCATGGCTGAGAGACCGACGACGAACTGGCGCAGGGGCATAGCCAAGGAGGCCGCGGAGCTTTCCGCTGGCACCCTGGATCCCAACTGCGCGTGCATGGTCGAGCTGTTTCCCGAAGAGCTCCTGGTGGAGACTGATGCTGTCCTCGACGTGTTCGATGCCGAGGTGCCCACGCTCGCAGAGGGCGACGACACACGAATCTTCGCCGTAGTGGAGCGCGTCATTCTGGCCCTGAACGCCGTGAACGAGGCTCACGACGAGTGCGCCTTCGAAACCGATGAGCGCGAGCAGTTGTGCGCCTACATCGATGAGGCGCTCAGCGAGCAGGGAGTCGACGTCGCGGCCCTGACCGCCAGGCACGGGCTCGGCCGGCACGAGCTCACGGACCGGTGGCGGGACTGGTGAGCAACCCCTCGTCGTGAGAGATCAGGTCAACTGTGGCCAGCAAGTGGAGTGTCTACGATCGCGCGATGAGCTACGACATCTACTTCTTGAGCCGACGCGACGGGCAATCCTGGGATGAGGTCCTGGAGGCGATGGAAGACGCGGCCGAGCACAGCGAGCCGATCCCTGCTCGTCTCCTTGAAGCTTGGGAACGCATAGTCCCGCAGGCCCGGTTTCTGCTGGGCGAAGTGGACATCACTGAGTACGAACAGGAGTCCCGAGACCTCAGCCACTCGGGCACCGGCATCGACCTGTCCGTCTTCGGTGACGAGGTGAGCATCACAGTGCCCTACTGGCATGCAGGGGAAGATGCCGCGGTCGTGCTCGGCAAGGTCTTTGCCCTGGCGGCCATCGTCGAGAAGGAAACGGGGCTGACTGCCTACGACCCCCAGACGGAACGTCCGCTGGCAGAGGTCCAACCGCAAGGTGCCATAGGGCTGATGTCAAGAACCACCGAAGATTTGCGCAGCCGCTACGGTGGTTGACCAATCGCCAACGGAGGCGTGGCGGAGGCCGGTGGGGGTGCAGCGAGGCACACGCGCGCCTGATCGGTCGGCGTACCCGCCATCGTGGCTGACTGTCGTCGGCTGAGGTTCGTGCCACAACCGTGCCAGATGCAGGGGTCAGCCACGGTCAACACCGGTGCCCTGCGGTCGAGTAGTCGCCCGCTTCCTCGGCCGACGAAGTCGCAGCTCAGGCCCGAGATCACCCAGCCTCTCTCCTAAAGCGGGTGTCGCGCTTTGGCAAGGCCGACGTCGTCACGATCATCGGAACCGGCGCCGAGAGATCCGCCGACGAGCCATCGAAGTCAGCCAGTTCCACGCACCCACCAGCCGCGCGACTACAACAGCACCAAAGCGGCTGCATCCCGAAGTGGTCGCCATCCGCTTGCCGCCCCTGTGGCCCCAACTGCTGTCAGTGCAGCCGTTCACAGAGGATGATGCGTCTCACAACAGCACCGCCCCAGGGGGGATCATGAGTACCAACATCACGCCGCCGCCGATGCCAGCTCAGCCGCCGCAACCCGGCAAGAAGAGCCACACCAACGCCTACATTATCGGCGGCGCGGCCATCATTGCCGCCGCCGTCGTCGCCACAGGGATCGCCATCTCTGGCCGCATCGACGACACAGCAAAGCCACAGCCCACCGTCACCGTGACAGAAACCGTCGAGCCCGAGGCCACAGTCGAAGAGGACACCGCAGCAGTAACCGACCAGAACGCAGACGCCAAGGTCGGCGAGCAGGCCCGGAACGGCGGAGCCGTCGTCAAGGTCACCAAGGTGGCAGAGGCCGACACCATCGTGCTCGCCGGAGCCCGCAAATCCGCAGGCGCCGACGCCAAATACGTCGTCCTCAAGACCGTTGTCAGCAACGAGGGAAAGGCCAGCATGGACCTGACGTGCTCGCTGCCCATCGTCAATGCGCTCATCGACGACCAGGGCCGACGCTTCGACACGATCGAAGATCTTTACGACGTCGCCGACAACCCAGAATGCAACGCGCAGTTGCAACCCGGCTTCGACGACGAGATGCAGTTCGTCTATCGCGTCCCAAAGGACGCGGTGGTCACAACATGGGAGTTCTCCGAGTACGACCTTGAGAACGAAGTGACCCCCACCCTCGTCAATCTGACCTGACCAGCCACCATCGGCCCTCCACCCCTCAACCAGGAGTCGGGGGCCCGTCGTGCTGTCAGTACCTGCCAGTACAGGCGAGGCGAGCGTGGAGTACGCGTCGATTAGGTGGCCTCCTGCGCACTCATTCGTGTGAGCACCGCACCACAAGCGCATCAGATCGAGCAGGGAGCAGCGGGGAGTGGCGGTGAGAACGATCAAACCCGACGAAGGACGCGCCAACTGTATGCGCAGGTCAGCGCCCTAGGGAGCGCAGAGCGCCGCAGCTTCCCAAGCTGGCTCCGAGTGTGAGACTCCGTAGCTTCCACAAGCAGTCGCCCCTTGCCCGCGCAGGCTCTGCCAGACTCGCTTTATGGGGCGTTGTGCTGGGGTGACACGGCAGGGACGAGCGTGCGGAAACCCTGCCGGATGGAACGGCTACTGCCATCTGCACGGTGGTGGAGGCCGACGAAGCCGAAGCCCACGTGTCTCTACTCCTCCCCGACTTCCGCGCATGCCTGCGCGTCCGGAACCACAGCCGCAACGCAGGCGCAGAGGTTGGTTTTGGTGGCTGAGGTGGCTCTTCATGGGTTGGTTCGAGGCCCTGCGTAACGCGGTAAGCCGACGCTCATGACGGTGCTGGCTGGGCCGTCTCTGGGCCGTCCGAGGTCGCTCGACAGTGGCCAATGACGACCAACGACGACCACCAGGCGCACGAGCCCACTACCCCTGAGCAGGGAAAACCCAGCTCACCAAGATCCCCGGCAAGACCCAGGGCAAGAAGAAGTGGCCCGAGTGGATCAGACTCCGCTGTCTACCGGCATCCCTACAGATGAGGGACCTGATGCGTGCCGGTTCCCTATGTTCGTGATGCTCGCTTGCGTGGGCGTGACCACCTGTGCCAGCGGCCTGTGAAGAGCCGCTCAACGATCATCATCAGTACCAAGCTCGCGCCCACGATGCCGCAGCCCTGAAAGAACAGGGTGCTGAATAGTGCCTCCCGGAGGGTCATAGCAACTATGAGGCAGCCCACTACAAACGCGAGTGTGCCCACGAGTTGAAGCAGAACGTAGAGCGATGCAAGCGCGTTGCGGACACTCCCATACGACTGAGGCTGTGGGTGCTCCCCATGCACGTGCACTGTCAGATGCTGATCACGTCCAGCCTGGTACACACGCCCGTCGCCCTCGGCATGGCCATACATCTGCCGCCGAGAGCCTTCCTCGTCACGCTGGCCCGGGGCCATCATCATCGTCCCACCTGGCGCTCATCGCTCGCTGATGAACTGGTTCCCGCCTGCTTGGTACACCCGGCCGTGATCACGGGCCTCGGCGTTGAAGGTGATGTTCGTCCTGTGTGAGCCGGCTTCCGTGAGTCTGGACAGCAAGCTTTCGAACTCTGCCGCAGCGGCCCGGTCCTCCAGGAAGAGTGTCAGCATGCGCCCCTGCCAGGCTGACTGAAGAGCCTGACGTATGGGTTGGATCTCCGTGTCAGGAGCGGCGAGCAGTGCAGAACGCGACGTCTCAAGGTCTCGTTCCAGCTCGGCAGCGGAGTCTGGGCGGAATCGGCGCCACAGATCAACGACGCCTGATCGAAGTGTCTGCCAGCCGTCTGTCGCCATGGCCGATACGACGGCCGTACCGCCTGCGCTGGCCAAGGCGATAAGCGTCGGCTCCACGATCTTTCCTCCCCGTTTGGGCCCAGTGAACCGATCCTAGCGAGCAACTCCGGCATGCTGCACGGCACTTCACGTGTGTCGCTGGTCGTAACTGACAACCGCACACCCTGGGCGACTCGGACGACAACCCCGGGTTAGGGCGGAGGAGCGTGCCATATGCGTGCCAGATCGTGCGGGGAACCACGGGGAACACCGGGGACCAGCCCAGTGGCCAAGCAGGCGCCGAGGCCGCGTCACCGCAGATCAGCCAAGCAACCGGGCGTAGATCACCTTAGCTTCCCAAGCTCAGGGCGCAGTGCCGTCTTCAATGACATCCAGGTCCTCTCTCATGCGTGCCCGGAGCACAGCAAGGGCATCGTCGTAAGTTCGGCGCCCCTCCAGATACACGGGATCGGTGACCAGAACTCCCTCCATCACCCGATCCCGAAGGTCACGCAGACGGCGGAAGGCATCCTCTGAAGCCTCTACGACGCGACTGGGCGCGCTGATGGTCATCTGGTACCTCAAGCCGATGCACGGCCCGAACGCTTCGCGGGCCATCGTGCGGCGCGTCGAGGGTTCCATGTCCGAGTCCCGAGCCACGTTGCCGCAGACGTGACGGGCTTCAGACAGGCCGGCCAGGTAGTCCCCATAAAGAGTGCGACGCGTTTGCGTCTCGCGATCCAAGCGCTCCCGCTTCCACCGTTGACGGTCCAGAAGCATGGCGGATCCTGTGGCGATCACCGCGCCAACTATGGTGCTGATCAAGGTGATCCACTGCATAGACCGACTGTAGCCACTGCCACGGTGTCCGTCGGCCCCGCACCACAAGCGCACCAGATCGAGCGGGGAACAGCGGGGAGTCACGGTGAAAGCCAGCGGCACCGGCGAGGGCGCAGGTCAACCATCAGCGCAGGTCAGCGCCCGAACCGCCCGCGAATGATCGCAGCTTCCCAAGCTGAGAGCGCGAGTTCGATTCTCGTCACCCGCTCTTCTTCAAGCCCCAGGTCAGCGACCCGGGGCTTGTCTCATAGGGGTCTCGTTGCTGCGGTTTGCGAGTGCTCCCGCACTCCGAGATTGGGCACGCAGAGGGCACGCACGCCTTGCGAGGGCGCCCCCATCACGTCGCAGCATGGCGCTGACCTTTACTTTCACACAGATGAGCCGGAGGCGAGCCCTCAGCCCGCTGTTCCCGGGCGATGGCGGACGCCCGTCCTGCACCTGCTTCGTCGTGGGCGGCACACAAGGCCCTTGCGGGAACGGGTACTTGACCGCCGAGGGTCCTGCGTCAGAGGGGAAGGTCGTCGGGGAGCACCCAGAATGCCTTATAGCGGCCCAACGGGTGTACGGCCAGAAGTCTCGTCGTTCGAGGGTCAGGATCGCGTCCGTGTCGTAGTCGGCGGCAAGGGCCACGTTCACCGCGTCGGCGAGGTCGAGGTCCAGCGCGCGGTAGCGGACACGGACGGACTGGGCGGCGCCCAGGTGGTCCTCCGTGATCTCCGGCATAACGACACGCTCCCCGGCTCATCCAGCGCCGCAGGTCGTCGACCGCGCTGAGGGCAGCCTCCCTCTCGTCACCACCACGTGGCGTGCCCTGTCGGCCTACCTGGTTCGCGACAGCGTGCAGACCGACCAAGGAGTACGGCCGGGATGGAAGGTGATCCCTAGTCAGTGCCGCCGAGCGCCATCCCGTCCTGGCCCAGGATGAGGACCTGGGGGCTCTCCTGCGACCTGTCATTCCTCGGCATCTCCATGCCGCCATTCTCGCGCACGCGTGCTTTCCCACACGGTGTGCCCCTGGACGAGGGTGATCCACCCTCGTCCAGGGGCACGGTCCGGCAGCGGAGGCTCAATGCGCGGCGCGGCGGGCCAGCGCCCCGCGCGAGCGGGTCACCAGCGCGGCCAGCAGGGCGGCGCCGAGGGGCACGGCGACCAGGAGGGCGGCGAGTGTCTCCCAGGGGACGACGATCGGCACGTACGGCGGGGCGTCACCGACGCCGACCCACCCCTGGTCGAGAGCCTCCTGGTAGGAGCGCATCTGCTCGCGCTCCTCGGTGAGCCGCAGCCCGACCGCGGGCAGGACACCGGCCGCCGAGCCGAGGACCACACCCATCGCGGCGACCACACCGCACTGGAAGCCGCTGAGCATGCGGCGCACCCGGGGCGGGGCGCCGACCGCGGCGAGCGTCTTGAGATCGGCCTCCGCGTCGGCCTGGGCGAGACCGGTGGCTATGCCGGCCGCACCGATGGTGACCAGGCCGGCGAAGACGGTCAGCGCGAGCAGGACGATCCCGTTCTCGTCGACCCAGCCCTGCTCCACGGTCAGCTCGACGTTGCTGCCGAGCTTGGCGATCTCGGCGTCGAGCCTCTGCCGCTGCTCGGAGCTGGGCATCCGGTCGGTGCTGAAGACGGCGCCGAGGGGGACGGTGGTCAGTCCGGCGGCCTTGGCGGCGGCGGGGCTGAGCACGCTCTCCACTCCGTAGGAGTCGGGCGAGCCGGGCACCTGGTAGGCGGGGAAGGACTTCAGCTCGCCCGGGACCGGCTTGTTCTGCTCGACGGCGCGGTCGGCGGCCTCCGGGTCGGTGATCAGCTTGATGCCGACGGTGCCGTTCCTGTCGACCTGGGGCCTGTGGAAGCTGAGGAGCTTTCCGTCGGCGAGGGCCTTGGCCGCACCCGGGTCGTCGATGCCGAGGACCTTCAGGAGCGGGGCGTCGGCGACGAGGAGACCCTCCTCGACGTAGATGCCGTTGCCGTCGCGCGAGAGGCAGCGCCAGTCCTTGGCGAGGGCGCGCCGCTGCTCCTTGGTGTACTTCTCCGCCAGGTCGGAGCCGTCGGGGGCGATGGCCCACAGCGGGCACTCGTTGGCCGGCGGGATGACGACGTCGAAGCGGCCACAGCCCTCGCCCTCGCCGTACGGGGCGCAGCCGGGCTTGCCGACGACGATCCGGAACACGTCGGCGCGGACGTCGACGGGCAGCGTCCGCTGCACGGCGTCGCGGACCGCGGGGACGTCCCGGCCTCCCTCCTCGGTGACGAGCGCGGCGCCGGCCCCGTACGGCAGGCTGGCCCGGTACTCGGCCAGACTCTGGGCGTCGCGGCTCGCGGCGTACGTCGAGACGGCGACGGTGCCCGCGACGGCGGCCAGGACGGCGGCGACAGCGGGTGCCGTACGGCCCCGGTTGCGGACGGCGTCCCGCAGGGCGAGGCGCGGCGAGAGCGGCAGCCAGCGGCTGGCCCGGCCGAACAGGCCGACCAGGGCAGGCGTCATGGCGACCACACCCAGCTCGGCGATGGCCGAGCCACCCGCGACCAGGACGAACTGGTCGGAGACGACCGAGCCGTACAGGGCGATGGCCGCGCCGAGCAGGACAGCGCCGAAGCCGATCAGCGGCAGCACGCGGTTGCTGCGGCGCACGCCGCGACGGCCGGTGAGGGAGGCCAGGATGGTCTGCCGGGAGGCGGTGACGGCCGGGATGACCGCGGAGAGCAGGCCGGTGAGGACGGCGAGCGCGGCGATGGCGAGCAGTTCCAGCGGCCTGACGGTGAAGCCGCCGAACCGCTGCCCCATGTAGTCCTCGAGGAGCGGCCGGAGGGCGAAGGTCAGGGCCAGGGCGAGGACAATGCCGACCAGGGCCGCCGCGACGCCGATGACCAGGCCGCCGCTCAACACGATGGCCCGGATATGGCTGCGGGCACCGCCGTTGGCGCCGACCAGGCCGAGCTGGCGGCGGGAACGACGGGCGCCGACGGCGAAGGCGGGACCGGCGAGCAGGCAGATCTCCAGCATCGCCAAGCCGACGACCGTGCCCACGGCGGCGAGCGCGGCGGCGTCGGCACCCCCGCTGTTCTTGGCCCAGTCTTTTCTCTGGTAGAGCGGCACCTCGGAGTCGGCGGGCGGGTCGAGGACCACGACGCGCGAGGTGACCAGGACACCCTTGACGTTGATCGCCTGGACCATGTTCCACGTGAAACCGCCGGCCTTCTTCACCAGGTAGGTGGTGGAGACGTCGGGCTTCGGCAGTCCGGCCTTCTCGACCGCCTTGGCGTACGGCGCTAGGAAGGCCCCCGGCAGGGCGTTGACCTGCTGTGCCGTGAGGTCGCTGGGCAACTCGTACGAGCCGCTGATCACATAGGTGCGGTCGAAGCCGCGGGCGGTGAGGGTGGAGCCGACGGACAGCCCGCTGCTCTCCAGGAACCGGGTGGTCGCGGCGATCTCGTCGTTCTTCTCGGGGAAGCGGCCCTCCTGCAGCCGCATGATGCCCCGGGCGACGGGATCGGCGGCGGCCAGCTCACGGACCTCGGTCTGGAGCAGACCGTGAGTGGTGGTCAGCTTGGCGGTGCCGCTGCTGTCGGTCAGCACCGTCGAACCGGCCGGGATGGTCTTGGTGACATCGGTCGGGCCGTCGGGCCAGGACGTGCCCGGCGAGTAGTAGTCCCCGGCCGGGGTGTTCTGCTCGCCCTCGGGGTCCTGCAGGATGGCCACGCCGCCCGTCCGGGCGTCGGAGAAGCGAGCGTCGGCGGCACCCAGGGTGCGCTCCACCCGCTGCGCGGGGGTGAGTTCGGCGCTGCGCAGGGTCAGGTCCAGGGCGCTCACGCCCAGGATCGGCAGCGCGATCATGGCGAGGACGAGGAAGCTGCGGCCCTTGGAGCGCCAGGCGTCACGGCGGGCGATGCGGACCGCGGCCCGCCAGGAGTGGAACCAGGTCGTCACCGCTGGGCCGCCCGGCCGGTCAGGAGCGAGTCGGCGTCGCTGCGTAGGGTCTGGTCGACGACGGCGCCGTCCCGCAGGAAGACGACCCGGTCGGCCCAGGCGGCGAACCGCGGCTCGTGGGTGACCATGATGCCGGCGGCTCCGGCGTCGCAGCGGGAGCGCAGCAAGGCCAGCACGGACTCGCCGGTCTCGGAGTCGAGGGCGCCGGTGGGCTCGTCGGCGAGGACGAGCCGGCGGTCGCCGACGAGGGCGCGGGCGATGGCCACGCGCTGCTGCTGGCCGCCGGACATCTCGTCGGGGAACCGGTCGGCGAGTTGGCCCAGGTCCATCTCGGCGAGGGCGGCGAGGGCCTCGGTGCGGGCCTTGCGGGCCGATATGCCGTCCAGTTCGCGGGGCAGGGCCACATTCTCGGCGGCGGTGAGGGCCGGGATGAGGTTGTAGTCCTGAAAGACGTAGCCGATGCTGCGGCGGCGCAGGGCGGCGAGCCCCTTGATGCCGAGGGCGGTGATGTCGGTGCCCTCGACGAAGACCTGCCCGGAAGTGGGGTTGTCGAGGCCGCCGGCGATGGTGAGCAGGGTGGACTTGCCGGAGCCCGAGGGGCCCATGACGGCGACGAGTTCACCGGGGTGGACGTCGAGGTCGATGCCGCGCAGGGCGTGCACCTCGGTGGCGCCGGAGCCGTGGACGCGGGTCAGGTTCCGCAGACTCAGCACGGGCTGCTGCTGTTGTGTGGACATGGTTTCCCCTCGGGCGTACGCCGGCGAGCGGCCGGACGTCGGTGCGACAGACGGACGGTCGTTGGCAGCGCCGTGCGTACGGTATGGGTCTGGTCGGGTGGTTCGGAGTCTTCAGGTGCTACGAGTGGGTCGGGTGGAGCCGGTGGACTCGGTCGGCCCTGTGGGTCCGGTCGTTCGGGCGCTCAGGGCCGGTCGTGAAGGTCGGACGTCACGGGCGGTGGCGTGCGGCCTCCTCTGCCCCGGCCGCCGCCCGCGCCCCCGTCCCCGCCGCTCCCGCTACCGCCCCCGGCGAGGCCGGCTCCGGCCCCGCCGCCTGGGCGGTCGACGAGAGACGGATCAGCCGGGACTCGCAGTGGTCGAGCCAGCGCGCCTCGGCCTCGGTCTGGAAGATCAGCTGCTCCAGGACGAGGAGCCAGGCGATGTCGTCCCGCTCCCGGTCCCCGTTCTTCTCCACGGCGGTGAGGGCCTGCGCCTTCAGCCGGGTGTAGTCCTGCATGGCCTTCACGGTGTGCCGGCGCTGGGACTGGATGACGTCACGGATGTCGACCCCGGGCGCCCCGACGGCCATGGCCAGCTTGATGGCCAGCTCGTCGCGGGCCGGGCTGGTGCGGTCGACGGGGTGCTCGAACCAGCTGCGAAGTTCGACGCGACCGCTGTCGGTGATCGCGTAGAGCGGGTGGCCGGCCTCGTCCTCACCGTCCTGCACGACCATGCCGTCGCGTTCGAGCCGGCTGAGCGTCGTGTAGACCTGACCCACGTTGAGCGGCCAGGTGGAGCCGGTGCGGAACTCGAACTCCGTACGGAGCTGTGAGCCGTAGCGCGGGCCGCGTTCGAGGAGGGCGAGAAGCCCGTGGCGGATGGACATACCGAGTATGTATACCGAGTAAGTCCGCGTGGACAAGCGTCCTGAGGCGGACGCCGGAGGTCCGACTCAAGGGGGACCCGGGCCGTCGCGAGCCGCTCAGCGGCGGCGCATCCGCACCCCGAGGAAGCCGATGCCGAGGCCCACCAGAGCCGGCCCCACGCCCAGTGCGAACACGGGAATCCGCCGGTCGGAGAGGCCGAGGGGGGCCTCGGTGCCGGTCCCGTGAGCGGCCGCCGACTGCTCCGCGGGCAAGCTCTCGGCGGCCGGGGCGTCCGTCTTGGGTACCGCATCGACCCCCTCGTCCGACTCCTCGGCGGGCTCCTCCTCTGTTGCCGTTGTAGGTACGAGCGGGCTTCACCGGGCTCGTGGAGGACGGCGAGCCGGAGGGGTCGGCCGGTCGGCCGGGCCGCTCCCGGCCCTCCCCCGCCGGCGCCCCCGAGGGCGGCGGAGTCGCTGGGCGCGGGCGCGTCGGGCGGCCCCGACGGCTCGGGGACCGCCGGACGGGCGGGTCCGGCGGGTCCGGAGGAAGGCGACGCCGACGGGGCGGACGGGCGATCGGGCGGGGTGGGCGCGGCGTTCGTGACCGCGGAACCGTTCGGAGCGGGGACGGAACCGTTCGGAGCGGGGGCGTGAGCGGGCGGTGCGGGGGAGACCGTCGCCGTGGCCTGGCGCGAGGGGGCCGGTGGGCGCGGGACGGACGGGGTGGTGGGCGGCCCGGAGGGGTGCCTCACGGCGGCGGCCTCCGGCCCGAAGGCGCCGGCGCTCCGCACGGCGCGGGGCGCGCCCTCGCCCTCGTGCGCATCGCCCTCGTGCGCATCGGCCTCGGGCGCATCGGTCTCGTGCGCATCGAGACCCAAGGAGTCCTCGACTCGCAGCAGGATGCTTGATGCGCGCCACTGCATCCGAATGACGCCATGTGTGCAGTCGCGACGGCCTCACTCGGCTGCCGTTCGAGTCGGAGCCACTCCCGGTCTCTGGCAGCCAACCGGAGGCCCTGATCTCCCCCATCCCTGCGTCGTGCCCATGGCGTGCCCCTCAGAGCGGACAACCACGGTCAACAGCGGTGCAGCCAGTCCCTCACACCTGCCGCCTGACAACGAATTTCCCCAGGTCAGCTGCTCTATGGCCGCGCAAGCGCCGTCGCTTCCCGAGCTGAGAGCGCGAGTTCGGTTCTCGTCACCCGTTCCACGCGAAACCCCGGGTCAATGACCTGGGGTTCCTTTGTTGTCCAGCGGAGACTCGGTGATCACGTACCCGGCGGGACAACGGCCTTTCGTTCCGGGGCCACACCGGATTCGGCCTCGGGCGGCCTCCGGGCCGCCCACCTCGGCCACCTGGATCGCCCGTCGGCTCGGCGGCCGCTCGACATCCTCGTCGACGACGCGGCAGCTGCGCCCGGCGTACGGCCGTGACGGCCTGCCGGATTCGCTGCGCGCGGACACCTCCCCCGCCGCCCGGCTGCGCGTGACCTCCGCCGCGCCCCTGTCCGCCACCGCCTTCGACGACGACGCCGGCACGCTGGGGGCCGGTATCCACCGCGGGACGCGGACCCCGTCCCGGATCACCGTGGCCGTCGCCGGGAACGGCCGGTACGCAGTGGCCGAGTGTCCCGAGGCGGGTGTCCGGTCCGTCGGATCGGATGTCGCGCCGGTTCGGAGGCGGGCGACCGCGCGTGAGCGCCTCCTCACGGACTCGGTCCGGTTTGTCGGGCCTCCCTGGTTCCCGTACCGGGACGCGGGGTGCAAGCTGGAAGGGAGGCCGCCCCGTCGTCCGGGCGCGGGCTCGGGACACGCGGTCTCGCCACTCCGAGTGAGCTCCTCCTCGAGCTCGGCGGGAGGGAAGCGAGATGACGGATCACGTCACCACCGGCACACGCTGGCACCTGGCCGGTGATTGGTTCGATGTGTGCAAGTGCGCCATACCGTGCCCCTGCACGTTCGCCCAGCCGCCGACCTACGGCGACTGCGAGGGCGTGCTGGTCTGGCACATCCGGGAAGGCGGCTTCGGCGATGTGCGGCTCGACGACCTCAACGTCCTGATGCTCGGCTCCTTCGTCGGCAACCCCTGGACCGGCACGCACTCCGACCCGTACGCGGCGCTCTTCCTCGACGAGCGGGCCGACGATCGGCAGCGCGCCGCGCTCGGGGCCGTCTTCGGCGGTGAGGCGGGCGGGTGGCCCGCGCGGTTCGGGGAGATGTTCCACCCCGAGATGCGCGGCATGGAATTCGCCCCCGTCCACGTCGAGATCGACGAGGACCTCGCCGCCTGGCGGGCCGAGGTTCCAGGCCGGGTCACGGCCACCGCCGAGGCGCTCACCGGCCCGACGACGCCGGACGGCGCACGCGTCCAGGTGCACAACGCCCCGGGCGCCGAGGTCGGACCGGGCCAGGTCGCCACCTGGGGACGGGCCACCGCCGACCGTGCCGACGCGTTCGGCTTCTCCTGGGAACGCTCGGGGAAGTCGAGCAAACACTTCCCGTTCGACTGGAGCGGTCCTGACTGAGACGGGACGCGTTGTCGCAGGGGGGCGAGCCCGGTTGCCGCAGGGGCGAGCCCGTGGGCCCCGTGGGCCGACGTCAAGGTGAGCCCCCACGGCGTGGACTTCTTCGGTCACCGACGACCGCCCGGCGAACGCGTCCTCTTCGAGAGGCCCGAGTCACATACCGTCCATCGTCGCCCGCAGTCCGGGCAGCAGCCAGTCCTGGAACGGCGCGAGCACGGCGAGTACGAGAAACGCGATGCCAACGCCCCGGGCGAGCAGCGGACCACGGGACCACAGCTTCTCCACGAAGATCACCACGGCCAGCCCGGCCATGGCCGCCACGTTCATCACTCCGAGCGGGAGCAGGACGATCATCAGTCCCACGCAGCAGCCGACGCAGTAGGTGCCGTGGTGGACGCCCACCCGAAGGTCGCGGGCCGGCGACCGGAACCCGGCGTAGCGCACCAGGTGGCTCATGGGGTCGCGGCAGTGCCGCAGACAGACGTTCTTGAGCGGGCCGAGCTGGTACAGGCCCGCGAGCAGGAAGGCCGTGGCGCCGATCCAGCGTCCGGCGGTCGGGTGGCCGTCCACCAGACCTCCGGTGAAGGCCAGGGCCGCGTAGGCGAACAGGCCGAAGGCGGTCCACACCAGCAGATAGCCGCCCACGAACTCGACGGTGCGCACGGTCCGCGTCCAGCCGGAGGACTGCCGGCCGATCCCGCGCACCCACGTGATGGCCACCGGCGCCATGGACGGCAGCATCATGGCCGCCGTCATCGTCAGCCACAGCAGCAGGAACAGCGGCAACGCCATTCCCATCGTGCCGGGCCCGACCCCCGTGCCCCGGGCCTGCCCGATCGTCAACGCCCAGGCGGGCGTGGCGACCAGGACGATCAGGAACCAGGCGGCGGCGAGATCCCGGGCCGGCCGCAATCCTCCGCCCGCTCCGGTCGGCGCGGGCGATCGGGCGGATGCGAGAGCGGAGCTCCGGCTGTGACGCATCGGCATGCACTCCTGCGGCTGGTTCCATGAGAGCACTCATCCCGCTGCGGCGCGACCGCGTACGGTGGCCCCGGCCGGGTACGCCGACGGAAGAGCACGACGCGTAGCGCCATGACGGACTCCCCGCGGTCCCTGCCGCCCGCAGCCGAGGCGCAGGGACCGACCCTCCTCCACCGCGACCGGGACTTCGAATGCACCGCCGCCGTCACGGGCCAGGCGCTCCTCCGGCGCGGACAAGGACCCGGCCCCCGAACCAAGCGGCCGGGCGCCGGCCGTTCCGTGGGAACAGCGGCCGCCGGCCTGAGGTGGCCAACGGGTTCCGGCCGGGAACCGGTGCATGCGCGAAGGTGTTCCCCGGCTGGATCCACGACCGGCTCCGGACGGACGCGGTGTCCGCCCGCACGCGTGCTCCGCTCCCGGCGATCGCGTCCGTGCCCACAGCGTGCCCGTAGGAGCGGACAGTCACGGTCGGCAGCGGTGTGATCCGGCACGCGGACGACCCCGCACCAGCCGCGTATGTCCAGGTCAGAGAGTAGACGGCCTGACAGGCTCCATCGCTTCCCGAGCTGAGGGCGCGAGTTCGATCCTCGTCACCCGCTCCATGAAGAAGGCCCAGGTCATCGACCTGGGCCTTTTGCCGTCCTCGGTTGTCGGTCGTCGCGTGCCGGGTTCGCGCCAGAAGGCTTGTCGGGCGGCTCGTCGGTCGTCGCGGCTCCGGTCTTCCGGGCGGTGGTGTCGAGGCCGGCGGCGGCCGCCCGCGGTGGGCGTCGCTTCCCCAAGGCGCTGCGGCTCAGACCTTCTCCGCACTCAGGCGTGGATGCCCGGCGGTGAGCAGCCCGATGTCTTCCACATCGGAGGTCAGGATCGTCACCCGACCGGGATGCTGCAGGGCGGTCGCGCACAGCATGGCGTCGATGGCGTACTTGTGTCCGTGCAGCCCCGCCGCACGCAGCAGAGCGGCAGCGGACTGCGCGACGGTCTGGGTCACCGGCTCGACACTCAAACGGGACAGGGTCCACTTCAGCGCGGCGTCGTTGATCCTCGGGTGGATCACCTCGACCAGCACGGCAGCCGAGGTGATCACGGGCAGATCCGCGTCGCGAGCCGCCGTCAGCCACTCGTGGATCTCGCGATCACGCTGTACGGCCTTCGCCAGGCCCTCGCTGTCCAGGACCAGGGCACCGGTCACGTGGCCGCCCCGGCGTTCGGGGCGCCGCCGGTCAGCCGGGCGCGCTTGGCCGCCACGGCCTCGGGGTCGGCCGGGCCGTGCACCTTGTCGAAGTCCGCGATCAGCTCGTCCAGGTTGTCCCGCTCGATCTGCCGCTGGGCCGCCTTCTCCAGGTAGGCCGAGACGCCCCGCTTGCCGACCCGCTCACGGATCGCATGCAGGGTTCCGGCGGTCAAGGTGACGGAGATACCGCTGGTGGGACCGTCGCCGGGCAGGAAGTCAACGTCGTCATCAGCCACAACCCCGAGTATGCCATGAGGAATGGCATAGAGGGCGGCGAGTGTGCCGAGGGGCTCCGCTCGCATGACGGAGGAGCCCGGCGCCGGAGACTCACGGGACCGTGCAGCCGCGAAGCCCCTTCAACAGCTGCTCTCCGCACCGGGCGGGCCGTCACGGTCGTCCTCCCAGTGGCGCCGGCCTCCCGGGGTTTCGTGCCTCCGGGTGCCCGCAAGAGCGGAAAACCGCGGTCGACGGCGGTGCGGTCCGACGCGCACGATCACCCCGAGGTCGGGGCATCCGTGCCGGTCAAAGCAATGAAGCCGGCGCGAGCGCCGTCGCCTCCCCAGCCGAGCGCGCGAGTTCGGTTCCCGTCACCCGCTCTTTTTGCGGCCCCGGGTCGGTGACCCGGGGCCGCAAAAAGAGCGGGTGGGGTGTTTCCGCGTCTCACGGGCACTCCCGCGCCACAGGACGAGGCAGGTGGACGCGGGAGGTCCCGTGTGGGAGCGGGAGGCCGTCAGGGAGTGGCCGGGACGCCTTGTGGTGCTCCCGGGGCGTACGGCTCAGAACACGCCCTTGTAGCCCTGCCAGCCGGTGGCGAGTTTGGTGCGGCCGCCGAAGGAGCCCTTGCCGTTGCCGTTGTTGCGGTAGAGGGCACCGGAGGTGTCGCGGGCGACGATGTCGGCCTTCCCGTCGCCGGTGATGTCGCCCACGCCGACGACGACGTTGTACGAGGCTCCCCAGTCGTTGAAGACCTTCACCCGGCTCTTGAACGTGCCCGTCCCGGTGCCGTCGTAGCGCCACAGCTCGTTCGACTTGTCCTGGGCCAGCAGGTCGCCGTGGCCGTCGCCGTTGAGGTCGCCGGCGCCCACGACCTTCTTGTAGCCCGTCCACTTGGACGCGATCTTCGTCCGTGCCGACAGCTTGCCCGTGCTCGTCGCCTTGTAGAGGTAGACGTCCTTGGTGGAGGCCTGGCGTGCGATCAGGTCCGGCCGGCCGTCGCCGCTGACGTCCCCGGGCGAGGTCAGCACGTCGTACTGCGTCCAGCCGCTGGTGCCCAGCGAGGTGTACGCCGTCGACGGGGTCACCGCCGCTCCGCAGGCGGGCCGGTAGGCGCGCAGCGCGCCGCTGCCGTACCGCACGAGAACGTCGTTGCACCGGTCGCCGCTCAGGTCGCCGTACGGCACGAACACCGCGCTCGTCGGCCAGCCGGAGCCCGTTTTCTTGCTGGTCAGGGTGCCGGTGCCGGTGCCGTACTGGTACGTCAGTCCGCCCGAGCCGTTGAGGGTGAGGACCTCGCCGAAGCCGTCCGCGGTGGCGTGGTCCCGTCGGACCGGGGCCGCGCCGGTGACCTTGAGCGTGCCGGTCCTGGTGAGGGCCGCGCCCAGGCCGTCGGCGGGGGCGGCGGTGAGCGTCCAGGTGTAGGCGCCGTTGGCGACGAGCCTGCCGGCCTTGTCCTTGCCGTTCCACGACGCGGAGAGCAGGCCCTGTGCCGTGCCGCCGGACAGCGTGCGCACCGTCGTGCCCGTGGCCTTGTTCCTGAGCGCGAGCGTCCAGGAGGAGACCGGCTTCGACGGCCACCACCTGGGGTTCCAGGGTGTGGCACCGCCCTTGACGTCGGCCGAGCCCGCGACGGAGGAGTCGAGCTGGGACAGTGCCGGGACGGGGACGCCGCCGGACACCAGGTGGGTGTTCTCCCGGGCGTCGACGTACGCGATCAGGCCGGTGTACGGGTCCACGTCCCAGGGCTGCCCGGCCGATGCGGTGCCCACGGTGCGCGTCACGGGGGTGCTGCCACGGACGTCGGTCACCCTCAGCTCGCCGTCCACGACCGCGGCGACGAAGCCGTCACCGAGCTTCATGGTCTGCCAGGTGCCCTGCGTGAGCGTCAGGTTGGTCTTGGTGACGGTGTCGTAGACGCCCTGGCTCTCGTTCAGGCCCAGGCCCGAGCACGTCCACAGCAGCCGGCGTCCCACCGCCTCCAGGGCTTCCAGGTCGCACTTCGGGCCGAAGGACACCGACTCGCCCCTGGTGCCGGTGCGGACGTCGACCGGGATGACGGCGTCCGCGCCGTCCTCCACCCACAGGGTGGTGCCCCACATCGCCCGGCCGTGCTGCGCCGAGGTGAGCACGGTGCCGCCGGTGTCGAGGTCGACCACCCGCGTCTCGGAACCGGTCTCCTCCGTGTACTCGGTGGCCATCGCGGCGTGCCGGCCCCTGGCGTCCCACACACGGACGTAGGAGCGCCGGGAGTCGATCGCCGTGCCGGGCAGCGTGCCCGTCGGCTGGAGGACCCGGGGGACGCGGTCGCCCTCCGTGGACCACTCGTTCCAGATCACCGTACGGCCGTCACCGGTGCCCACGAGGTGGGGCCAGGGGTCGGTGCTGACGCCCCGGTTGGTGCGGGCGCCGACGGTGGGGGTGTCGCCGCCCGTGCCGAGCGTCCGGCTGTACGCGTACGTACGGCCCAGGTCGCGGTCGTGCTCCGTCACGGTGAGCCGGCCGTTGTCCAGGGTGAGCGCCTGCACGGGGTCGGCCACCGGGTCCAGCACGGAGGCGGCGACCTTCCGGACCACGAGGTCGCCGTCGGCGCCCGCGCTGACCAGGTTCACTCCCCAGTCGGCGGTGCCGGCGCCGCTGCCGGGCACCAGGAGACCGCCGTCGGGGGTGGGGACGGCGTAGGACAGGCTCTGCGAGCGGGCCAGCACGGTCTGGGCCGTCGAGCCGTCGGGGGCGAGCGCGTCGACCCGCCAGACGGGCAGGGTGCCGTCCTTGGCGCCGAGGGCGGGGTCGTAGCGGGAGACCAGGATCCGGTCTCCGACCATGCCCAGCAGGTGGGTCGCGTAGTCGTTCTCCAGTGGCACGGTGCGGACGGCCCGGGTCAGGTCGTCGCGGGAGTAGACGGAGACGGTGTCGTTCCCGTCCCAGGACACCAGGTGGGTGGCGGTGAGGACCACCCGCCCGCTGGTGGTGACGGTCGGGTTGTACGGCAGTTCGGTCAGCGTGCCGTCGTCGGCGTCGATCCAGCCGCTGCGGGTCCTCCCGTCGATCCGGTACTGGACCACCATGCCGTGGGCGTCGGCCACGGGCGAGTCACCGGTGCTGAGGGAGGCCTGGGAGAGGCCGTCCGGGGCACCCGTCACCGCGCGGTCGCCCACCGTGCCGTCGCCCTGGAGGTCGAGCAGGTGCCACGTCAGCCGGCCCGACCTCGTTCCGGTCGTCACGACGGTCCGCCCGAGCGTCCCCTGGTAGACGTCGCCGTCCGGGAGCGGGACCGTCGCCGCGGTCCCCCCGGCCGCCATGTCCCGCAGCGTCACGGTCCGCGTGCCGTCGTCATGGCGGGCGACGACGTCCGAGCCCGCGCCGAACTCGGGCATGCCCCAGATGTCGGTGGCCGAGGCGTCCACCACCGTGTCCGCACCGGTGTAGGTGCTCCACACATGGCCGCGCCCGGGTTCGTGGCGCAGGAACCCCGACGGGCCCGCGCTGAACAGATGGGTCTCGGGCTTCAGGGACGTCGACGCCGGGATGACCACCTCGGTGGCCGCGTCCGCGTCCGCGTGCGCGTCGAGGACGAGCGGTCCGAGACCGACGGTCAGGGCGAGCGAGGTGGTGGTGGCGATACCACCGCGTACGAGGGCACTTCTGCCCACTTGGTTCCTCCACGGGAGCGAAAAGCGACGACACTTGCGGGATCAAGACTCGGCAACCGGCGACAAGGTTGTGGCCCGGGGGGAAAGCCGGGCGGACGCCGGTTCCCCGTCGTCCCGGACTCCGGCACGCCGAGGGCCGGCCGGTGGCCGTCGGTCCGTGCGGACACCGGCCCGGTGCCGGGGCGGACCCCGGGTCGGTCGGCCGGTCGGCCGGTCGGCCGGTCTCCGGCCGGAGGCGGGACCGCACGGCTCGGGAGCGGCGTCCGGTGTCCCCGCGGCACGTGCTGCGGCGCGGTCGGCCGTCGTGCCCTCCGCGAGGAGGCCGGCCGGTGAGCGGGCCGGACAGGTCGTCACCGAGGGCCGGCAGGGCGGCCGTGACCACCGTTTCGGCCTCACCCGCGGCGGACTCGTCCAGTGGTGCGCCGGGCCGGCACCTCACGGGCGACGGTCCGGGAGGCCGCGCGTTCCACGGGTGACCGCCGGCCGGGCACCGTTCGGGCGGCGGTCCGCCGTCCGCCGGTACGGCCCGGTGGGGTCCGGGGCGGTACCGGCGGCCGGGAGCCGGCTACTTGGTGAAGGTGAAGTGCTTCCAGGCTCCGTGCGTCGTGGAGTTGACGCTGTCGCCGGAGGAGCCGTTGATGTACGACGAGCGCATGCGGGCGCGGATGCCGGACTCGCCCGGTGCCTCCAGGCGCACGGCCGACGTGCCGTCGGCGCCCAGGGCGAAGTACTCGGGGGTGGAGTCGTGCCAGGCCCCCTGGTAATGGACCTGGAGCTGGAAACGCTGCTTGCGGCCCTTGTGGTGGCTCATGGTGGTGGTGAACACCGGATCCGTCTTCTTGTGGAAGAAGTAGTACGTCGTGGAGCCGATCTTTCCCGTCTTGTAGTGCCTGGAGACGGTGGTGGAGACCTTCACCCGGGCGTACCCCGTGGACTTCACGGTCTTCGGGGCGTAGCGGGCGTCGCCGGCGAAGACCGCGCTGACGGTGGTGTCGCGGGTCATGGCGACGGTCGCCGACAGGTTGCCCTTGGAGTTGACCTCGGCCGTCTTCAGCAGCTTCTTCGGCTTGTCGGAGCCGAAGGGGTCCGCGTAGATCGAGACGGTGCGGTTCTTGTACGTCGTGCCGAGGTGCGCGGTGAAGGTGACCTTCTTGCCGTACGAGTACACCTTGCCGTCGTTGCTCAGGCTCAGCGCGGTCTTCTTGCGCGAGACGTCCACCGCGTCCGAGCCGGAGGCCGGGGCGTGCGTGGCGTCGCCCGCGGAGGAGACCCTGTAGGTGACCTTGCCGCCGGCGGGGGGTGTGTCCGTGAAGGAGAAGCCGCCGTCCGCCTTCGTCGTGACGGCGGGCAGCGCCTTGCCCTTCGGCGACTCGACGTCCGTACGGGTCACCTTCAGGGTGGTCCCGGCGGCGAGGGGTGTCCTGGAGGTCAGCTTGCCGGTGACGGTGAGCTTCTTGGCCCGTTCCGACGTGGCGGGGGCCGACACCTTGAGGGTGGGCAGTTCCTTGGTGGGGTCGGTCAGGGCGCGCAGGGTGTAGGTGCCGTAGCTGTTCACGGAGACGGCGAAGACCCGGCTGGAGTCCGGCGCCCAGGCGAGCGCTCCGTCCACGAGGGTGTCGGCGCCGCTGCTGTTGCCGGTGTTGGGGAAGTCGTACTCCCGCACCGGCACCGGGTCACCGGGCCGGTGGATGTGGACGTCGGGGTCGTACCAGGAGAAGCTGCCGCCCGCGACGCTGCCGTCGGGCGCGACCCGCACGGCGTTCGGGTAGGCCTCGATGGGGTAGCCCGACTGCTCGGTGAGGTCGGTGGCCGAGTAGGCGCCGAGGCCGTAGCCGTACTCCGGGTCGCCCCACGAGGTGAGGACCTGCTTGCCGTCGGGCGTCAGGTCCAGCTGCTTCACGGCGGTGTCCATGTCGCCCTTGACCCGCAGCGCGGCCCCGTCGGCCGAGACGTCGTAGACGGCGAGGTCGCCGCCGTTGCCGGCCACCAGGACGCCCGGGACGGCCGGGTCGGACGCCAGGAACATCCCGAAGGCGCCGGAGAAGCCGGCGTCGCCGCGCTGGGCGAGGCGGACGACGGGTTCGGGGCCGGAGGTGTCCAGCGAGCCGAAGTCCGTGCCGTGGGCGAACCAGATCCGGCCGTCCACCACCTCCAGGTCGCCGGGAGCGACGCCCACCGGGTAACTCGCGCTCTGGGTGTATGTGTTCGTCTCCACCGAGACGATCCGGTTGCCGTTCTTCACGGCCGCGTACACCTGCCCGGAGTCGGCGGACAGCGCCAGGCCGGTCACGCCGGTGAGGCCGGTCAGCGTCGCCTTCACGGTGCCGCTGTAGTCGGTGACGACGATCTTGCCGCCGGTCGGGTCGGAGACGTAGACCCGCCGGTGGTCGCCGTCGACGACGATGTCGCCGAACGACGTCACCGGCAGGTCCTTCGCGGAGTCGGCCGAGGCCGGACCCGCCGCGCCCCCCACCAGAGCCACGGAACCGAGGACGACCGCGAGTGCCGTCGCGGTCGCGATGCTGCGCCTGCGCACAGTGATGAGCCCCCCAGGGAAGAAGCCCGGTGGTCGCCGGGCGGAAAGGAACAGGCCGCGCGTTCCCCCTCACCCGGACGACGGGTGTCGGACGCTGCCGGAGACGCAGCGTAGGGCATACGAGTGACATGTGAGGACCGTATTACCGCCCATCGACGAGCGGGGCGATGGAGATGCCGTGCCGTGGATGCCGCGCCCGCCCGGTAGGGGTGCGGCACGTCCCCGGGCGGAAAATCGCGCGGCCGGTCATGAGCATGCTGTTAGGCTCCCCCTCACTCGCGTGGGGGGAGCGGTCGGGGGGCCGGGGAGTACCAGGGCGTCGCCCTACGTCCCGCCATGCCTTCTTCTTGCCTTCCAGGAGGAATGGTGGTCCGACTCGGCCGACACGGTCGCAGACCCGTTCTCGATCCCCGTCCGGCACGCCCCGGTCCGCCGGCGGCACGCGCCGCGGCCGTCCTGGCGACGGCGCTGGCCCTCGGTCTCCCGCTCGCCGCCGTGCCGCACCCGGCGGCAGCCGCGTCGCAGCCGGCCGCCGAGGCCGGGTACGTGCTGCCCGCCGCCCCGCGTGCCGTCCCCCGGGCCACACAGATCCTCAACGCGGGGACCAGCGGCTTCCTCTGGGCCCAGGAGGGCGACGACCGGCTCCTGTGGACCGATTACGCCACCGGGACCACGACCGCGCTGGAGCAGCGGCTGGACGTCCCGGTCCAGTACGACATCGACAGCGGCTACTTCCAGGAGTCCGCCTCCTCCCGGCCCGGCCACTACGGGGGCGGCTCCGACACCGTCGCCCTCTACTCGGAGGAGGACTCCCGGGTCACCCTCCTCCAAGGCGCGGGCGTCTCCGGCGGCACCGCCGTGGTGCCGGTGCCCGAGTACCACACCTACCGGGGCACCTTCGGCTCCACCGTGCTCACCAGCACCAGCGGTGTCAGCGGAAACCCGGACGCCTACCAGCTGTGGCGGGTCCGGGACGGGGGCGGGGTCGGGCGGACGCCCGTGACCGGGCTGCCGGACGGTGCGGGCGACATCGTCGTCGAGGACGGCGACGCCCGCTCCGTCGTCCTGCGCTACGGGGCCGGCGGGGAAGGCTGGGGTCACTGGGGCATCGTCGACCTCGCCACCGGCGTGTTCAGCCCGCTGCCCGACCGGGTCTCCCCCGAGGACGGCTGGGAGGTGACCGGCTTCCGGCTGGGCGCCGACTCGGTGCTGCGGCTGCGCGGCGGGCGCGCCGAGGCCGACCTGTACGACCGCGACGACCTGACCGCGGCGCCCCGCACCTTCGACACCGGCTCCCTGAGCCACCAGGCCACGTACGCGGTCGTCGGCGACGCGCTGCTCGGCGTCGAGCCGGTGTCGCCCGGCGACAACGCGTACCGGGGCCGGCCGCTGTGGGCGCTCACGACCGACGGCACGGACACCGGCCTGACCAAGGTCATGGACCCGGCCGCCCAGGAGATCGTCCAGGCACCGGACGGCTCCGTCCTCGTGGCCGGGGCGCAACGGTACGTCGGGCGGGGCGACCTCGACTGGGGCGTGTACCGCGTGGCCCGGGGCGCCGACGGTTCCCTCACCCGTGACCGGGTGACCGCCGTGCAGCCGATGCCCGCGCGGATCAACGGGCTCTCGCTCGGCAGCGGCATCCTCACCACGGCCGACGACAGCACGCTCTACGAGCCGAACACCGTCATCGGCGCCTACCGCAGCACCTGGTTCACCACGGGCGGCACCCCGGCCGTGACCAGGACCACGGTGGACGGGCTGGTCAGCGGGCGGGACGGCGACTGCACCGGCGGCACCGGCCACTGCATCCGGATGTTCGCCGACGGAACCGGCCACCACGGCCGCCGCGACCCCACCGAGTCGGGCCTGACCATGCTGCGCGCCAACGGCGCCGAGAACTGGGGCCCGGCCCTCGACACGGGCGACTCCGCCCCGCAGCTCAAGGACCTCTCCGGACGGTACGCGGTCGTCGACGGCGCCTCCTCCGGCCGGCAGTACGTCGGCGCGTTCGCCGGCGGCTCGGCGGGCAAGGTCCTGCAGCGGCGGGACCGGGTCGCCGCGGCCGTCTGGGGCAACACGCTGTGGAGCGGCGCGGCCACGGGAGGGAAGGTCACGGCCACCCGGCTCCCGTCCGGCACCCCCGTGGAGTCCTTCACCACCCGCAACGGCTGCACCCCGTCCGACCTCCAGGCCGTGGGCCGCTGGGTGTACTGGGCCTGCGTGGACGCCGGGGGCACCGTGCAGGGTTCGGGCGTCTACGACCGTACGGCCAGGCGCACCGCCACCGCCCCGGCGAGCAGGGTCCTCCTCGGGGGCGGTTATCTCGTCGAGCGCGTCGGCGGCACCCACTCGGGCAGCGGGCTGAGACTCGTCGACCTGCACGACGGGCTGCCGGCCAGCGGTGATCACACGGAACTGCCGAGCCGCAAGCTGGCCGACTGGACCGACCTCGGCCGGGACAGCCTCAGGGTCGGACTGAACTGGACGGTGGACCGCTTCGGCGGCGGCGTCGCCTACGCCGACCGCGAGCAGCGCGTCCACCTCGTGCCGACCGGCGTTCCGGCGTCCGCGCTGTCGGCCGTCGACTCCACGGTCACGTCCGGGGCCGCGAGCTGGTCCGGCACCTGGTGGCTGTCGAAGCCCGCCGCCTCCTGGAAGGTGACCGTCCGCCACAAGGCGTCCGGCGCCACCGTGCGCACCGTGTCCGGTGCCGAGGCCCGCGGTCTGCTCACGGCCGCCTGGGACGGCAAGGACGCCGCGGGCCGCCCGGTCACCAACGGCACCTACACCTGGACGCTCACCGCCCAGCCCGCCGACGGCCGGGGCGCCCCCCTCGGTCTCTCCGGCAGCACCGCGGTGACGGCCGGGGCGGCGACACCGCGCGACCACGCGGGCAAGGACGGGATCGGTGACGTCCTGACCCTCGACTCCTCCGGCACCCTCACCGTCCAGCGCGGCACCGGTACGGGCACGCTGGGCGCCAAGGTCTCCGGCGCCGGCTGGCCCACCACCGCGACGTTCGTGCCGTTCGGCGACCTCGACGGCGACCGCTGCAACGACGTGCTGGTCCGGCTGAGCAGCGGCGCCCTGCGCGCGCACCGCCCGGCCTGCGGCAAGGCGGTGACGCCCACCACGCCGTACACCTCGCTCGGCACCTCCGGCTGGAACCAGTACGACGTGCTGACCGCGCCGGGTGACGTGAGCGGTGACGGCCGCCCGGACCTGATCGCCCGGAACACCTCCACCGGCACGGTCTACCTGTACAAGGGCACCGCCACGGGCAGGCTGTCGGCCCGCGTGAAGCTCTACGACGACTGGAAGACGTACAAGAAGGTCGTCGGGGCCGGTGACCTCGACGGCGACGGCATCGGCGACCTGCTCGCCCAGGACAGGTCGAACAACCTGTACCGGTACGCCGGCACCGGCAAGGGCACGTTCAAGGCCCGCGTGAAGGTCTTCTCGAACTGGGGTGCTTCCTACAACGCCGTCGTCGCGGCCGGTGACATCACCGGTGACGGCAGGACGGACCTCGTCTCGCGCGACACCAGCGGCAACCTGTACCGCAACAGCGGTGACGGCAAGGGGTCGTTCGGCGGCCGCACGAAGATCGCGACGGGCTGGAAGGGGTACCGGGCCGTCGTGTGAGCACCGGCCCGGGGCGTCCGCGGCCGGGCTCCGGTCTTCCGGCCCGGGCCCGGCCGCGGACGGACGCCCCGGCGCCCGGGCCTCGCCGGGCCCTTCGGAGCGGACGGTCACGGCCCCCGGTGGTGCGGTTCCCCGGCCGGGGAGCGCGAGGTCGGCTCCCGTCCCCCGGCCTTCCGCAGCCCTGGGCCGGTGGTCCGGGGCTGTCGCGGGAACAGGTGGCCGAAGGGGCCACGGGCCCCGTCCGAGGCCGTTCCGGGCACAGGGGGAGGGGCTGTTCCCGGGTCGTCCCGGGAACAGCCCCTCCTCTGGGCCACGGCGGCCTCAGTGCTTGAAGGCGTCCTTGGCCTTCTCCTTGGCCTCGCGGGCGTCGCCCGTGCTCTTCCTGGCCTGCCCCTCGGCGGCCATGCGGTCGTTCCCGACGGCGCTTCCCAGAGCCTCCTCGGCCTTGCCCCGGGCCTGCTCGGTCTTCGCCTTGGCCTTCTCACCGGCACTCATGGAACACGCCTCCTCGTAGCGTCCTCGCCACTGTCTCGGTGAAGTCCGCGTGCCCCCACCCTTCCTTCACAAACAAGGCGCCTTCGGTGAATGACGGCGTCGACGCAGGGCAGACGGTGGCGCAGGAGGTCGATAACTATGGTTCCCCTGTTGCTGGTTCTGCTCCTCGCGCTGATCCTCTTCGGCGCGGGATTCGCCGTGAAGATCCTCTGGTGGGTCGCCATCGCCGTCCTGGTGCTCTGGCTGCTCGGCTTCGTCATGCGCTCCACCCCGGCCGGCGGCAACCGTAGTCGCTGGTACCGATGGTGACGCGTCCCGACGTCGCGTCACGCCTTCTGGGGCCCGGCCACCTCGGTGGCCGGGCCCGGCGCGCGACCGCCGGCCGGGCCGGTCAGGCGGGGGCGAGTTCCGCCGCGCCGAAGGAGACGTCGAAGCGGTCGCACCAGATGCTGACGCTGGTGTAGCGGGACGGGTCGACGTCCTCGGGCACGACGTAGTTCTGGCTGCCCTTGTTGCCCTTGAGCCTGCCGAGGCTGACGTACCGGCCGTCGTCGAAGACGTGCCAGCCGGCGCGTCCCTCCTTCACCGGCGCGTCGGTCAGCCACACCCGCAGGTCGGGGCCGTTGCTGGTGTCGAGCCCCTCCAGGCGCACCACATGACTGCCGTCGGCCAGCCGCACGAACTTCACCGTGCCGGACGTCGGGTGCTCGTGGCTGATCAGTTCGCCGCTCGCCAGCGTCGTCGGCCCGGCCGGGGGCGGGGCGGAGGCCGACCCGGACGGCGCCCCGGCGGGCGGCGCCGGGACGGCTGCCGTGGCCCCGGGCAGCGCCTCCCGCACCGTCTCGTCCTGCCACAGCTTCCACGGCTGGAACCAGTACAGCCCGAAGCCGGCCCCGGCGACCACCACCACCAGCGCTCCGGCCGCCCACGGCCTGAACAGCGCGCTCCGCACCCGCCCCATCTCGCTCACCCTCCCGGGAGTCACTCGTCTCCCCTCCATTCAACGGGTGAGCCGGCCGTCCGGGGCCGCTCGGCGCATGACGAAACCCTTACGTCCGCCGGCGCCGCCCCGGTCAGGGAGCGGCGGCGGGCAGCAGCACCTCGAAGCGGCAGCCGCCGGGGATGTTGCGTACGGTGGCCCGCCCCCGGTGCGCCTCGACGATGCCCCGGACGATGGCGAGGCCCAGGCCCGCGCCCGCCGGGGGCGTCCGGGCGTGCGTGCCGCGCCAGCCGGTGTCGAAGACCCGCGACAGGTCCTCCTCGGGGATGCCACCACAGCCGTCCGTCACCGACAGCAGCACGCCCTCGGGGAAACGCTCCACCGCGACCGCGACCGTACCGTCGGCCGGTGTCCGGCGGATGGCGTTGACCAGCAGGTTGCCCAGAACCCGGCTCATCTCCTTGCCGTCCACCTCCACCGGCACCGGCTCGATCCGGTTCCCCACCAGCCGCACCCCGTGTTCCCGGGCGAGCGGGTCGGCGCCCGTCAGCGCTTCGTCGACCAGGTCGTAGAGGGAGATCCGGGCGGGGGCGAGGGGCAGGGTGCCGGCGTGGATGCGGGAGAGCTCGAAGAGGTCGCCGACCATGCCGTTGAGGCGTTCGACCTCGGTGCGGATCTGCTTGAGGTAGCGGTCGGGGTCGGCGGCGACACCGTCCTCCAGGGCCTCCGCCATGGCGCGCAGGCCGGCCAGTGGGGTGCGCAGGTCGTGCGAGATCCAGGCGACGAGTTCGCGCCGGGAGGTCTCCAGGGCGCGCTCCCGCTCGCGGGACTCGGAGAGCCTGGCGCTTGTGGCGGCCAACTCCCTGCTCAGTTCGCCCAGTTCGGCGGTGGTCGGGCCGTGGGGGACGGTGAAGTCGCCGCCGTCGCCGAAGGAGCGTGCGGCCAGGGCGAGTTCGCGGCTGCGGGCCACGACCCAGCGGCCCAGCAGCAGCGCGGTGGCCAGGGAGACGACGGCCGCCATGGCGACGACGGTCGTGACGACGGTCAGGTCGTGCGGCGAGAGGAACATCGCCCGGGCGACGGCGAGCGTGCCCGCGAGCATCGCGACGATCCCGACCGCCGCGACCACGGTGAGCGAGGCGGTGAGCGAGCGGCGCCGGATCAGACGCAGGACGCCCGCCCCGATCAGGCCGGTGGCGACGGCCCCGGCGAAGGCGTACAGGGCGATGAGAAGCGCCTCACCCACGGTCGGCCCCTCCCCCCGCGGCCTGTCCGGCGGGGTCGAAGCGGTAGCCCACGCCCCACACGGTCCGGATCAGACGTGGCCGGGCCGGGTCGTCCTCGACCTTGCCGCGCAGGCGGCGGACGTGGACCGTGACGGTCGACAGGTCGCCGAAGTCCCACCCCCACACCTCGCGCATCAGGTCCTCACGGCCGCAGGCCCGCCCCGGGTGGCGCAGGAAGAAGGAGAGCAGGTCGAACTCCCGCAGGGTGAGCGAGAGTTCGGCACCGTTCTTGGTGGCCCGGCGGGCCACCGGGTCGACGGTCAGACCGGCCGCCTCCAGCCGGTTCCCGTGGACGACGGGCCTGCTGCGGCGCAGCACCGACTCCACGCGCAGCACCAGTTCACGGGGGCTGAAGGGTTTGGTGACATAGTCGTCGGCGCCGACCTCCAGGCCAAGGATGCGGTCGTCCTCGTCACCGCGCGCGGTGAGCATGATGACCGGCACCGGGCCGTGACCGCGGATCCTCCGGCACACCTCCAGACCGTCCATACCGGGCAGCATCAGGTCGAGCACGACCAGGTCCGGCGGGTGCGCGGCGGCGCGGGCGAGGGCCGTCGGGCCGTCGTCGGCGCGGTCGACGAGGTGACCGGCGCGCTCCAGGTATCCGGCGACGACCTCGGCGACGGTCGGGTCGTCGTCGACGACCAGGACCCGGGAGGACCTCTCGGCGGCTTGCGCCCCCGGGGATTCGTGCGGCTGCTGCATGCCCCAAGCCTCGCACCGGACCGCCGCCCGGGCCCCGCCCGAGCACCGTCCCGGCCCCGACGTCCGCGTTCCGTAAGGAGTGGCGGGCGGCCGCCGGCGGGGCGGTCTCCCGGCCCCGCCCCGGCGACCGGACGCGGGACGGCTCAGATCGGTTCGGGCTGTGGTGCGGGGTGCCGTGCCGGTGCGGTCCTCGGCTCCCACAGCGCGGTGGTCCGCACGTAGCCGTACACCACCGAGGCCGTCGCCAGCAGGAGCAGGGGGCCGGCCACCCACGGGTGTTGGGCCATCTCCAGGGGCAGCCAGCGGTAGGACAGCAGGAACGCGGCGAAGACCGCGGTGCCGTGGGCGACCAGCAGGACGCCCGAACGGTCCCAGCCGCGGTCGTACGCGCGCAGGGCCGCCTCGATCGTGAGCGTGAAGACCACGCCGGCGATGAGGTCCGCGCCGTAGTGGTAGCCGAATCCCAGCGTCGCGCAGAGCGTGGCGATCAGCCAGAACGTTCCTGCGAACCGCAGCGTCCGCGGGCCCTTGCGGGAGTGGATGAAGATCGCGGTCGCCCACGCCGTGTGCAGGCTGGGCATGCAGTTGCGCGGGGTGATCCCGTCGAACGGCATGGGGTGCGGGGTGCCGACCGGGGGCGGCGTCCCGGGCCACAGGTCGGCCACGGCCCAGGGCGCGCTGGGCGGCATGTCCGGCGCCCACAGGCTGACCGCCGACCAGTGCTCGGCGCCCGTGCCGTAGGCGAAGACCGGGCCGACCACCGGGAAGATCATGTAGAAGGCCGGTCCGACGAGGCCGATGACCAGGAACGTGCGCACCAGGTGGTGGCGCGGGAAGCGGCGCTCGACCGCCACGTGGCGCAGCTGGTACAGCGCGGCGACGACCGCGGCCACCGCGAGGTTGCCGTAGACGAAGTCGAGGAAGTTGAAGCCGACGGGGCCGGTGGCCGTCACGATCCGGCCCGCCAGCCACGACGGATCGCCCAGCGCGTGGTCGGCGGTGGCCACGTACTGGTCGAGCACCGTCGGGCGGGTCTTCGAGGTGATGAGCAGCCAGGTGTCGCCGGTCTTGCGGCCGGCCATCAGGAGCAGGGCCAGGCCGGCGCCCTTCAGCAGCAGGACGCGTTCCCGGCCGGTGCGGCGGGTGACGGCGACGACCGCGCTGCCGAGGATCACCCACAGGGCGCCGTTGCCGAAGGGGTGGCCGCCGGCCGTGTCGGCGTCGACCGCCCACCGGACCACCAGGAAAGCGAGGTCGATGCCGATCGCCGCGCCCACCGCGACGCATCGTTCCCGCCAGGTGAGCACCACCGTCGTCAACGCCAGGGCGGCGTACAGCAGGCCGCCCGACTTGGGGGCGTACAGCACCTCCCGCGTCTGGAGGGTGATCGGCCCCGGCGTGCCGTGGCGACGCGCGGCGAACTCCAGTGCGACGAGAAATCCGAGGGTCACCACGGCGGCCAGGGCCCAGAGGACCGCCCGGGGCCGGTGCCGGGTCGAGGGCGCGGTTCTTTCGCGTATACGCGGAAAGTCCCGCGATCGTATGTGTCTCAACTTCTGTCAGCCTTCACAAGGAACAGCGGGTCGGAGGCAAGACGGAAGGAGAGCAGTCCGGGTTCCCGTCCGGGGAGCGGCCCTCAGTCGAGACAGAACTCGTTGCCCTCGACGTCCTGCATCGTGATGCACGACTCGTTGAAGCCGTCGGCGCGCAGGGTGCGCACGTGCACCGCGCCGAGCGCGACCAGCCGGGCGCACTCGGCCTCGAGCGCGGCGAGGCGTTCCTCCCCCACGAGCCCGGTGCCGACCCGTACGTCGAGGTGCACCCGGTTCTTGACGGTCTTGCCCTCGGGGACACGCTGGAAGAACAGGCGCGGGCCCGCGCCCGAGGGGTCGACGCAGGCGAACGCCGTGTTCCGACGCTCGGGCGGCAGCGAGCGGTCGAAGTCGTCCCATGTGGCGAAACCCTCCGGTGGCGGCGGTACGGCGTACCCCAGCACCTCGCACCAGAAACGGGCGACGCGCTCGGGCTCCGCGCAGTCGAAGGTGACCTGGAACTGTCTGATCGACGGCATCGGCCCACCATAGTGGCGTGTGCAGTTCAACGGCACCCCTGTTTTCACCGCCGGTACCCGTCGGGTTGTCCGCGAACTCCCCCGGGATTGTCCGTGATCGGTAACGGACGCATCCGGCGGGCGTCGTCCCCCGTCCTGTCATGTGGTCGCGAGGCGGCCGGGGACCGGTGGGGAACTACGCGAGGGCGGGGCGGACATGGCACGGCACGGTGGCGGGCGCGGCTGGTACGGCAAGGTGGTCGGGGCGGCGCTCGGGGTGACGGTGCTCGCCGTCGGCGCCTCGGTGTGGACCGCGCAGGCCGGCCCCGTGGACGGCGCGTCGCCGAAGACGACCGCGTCCGCCACGCCGGGCGGTGACGCCGCGCCGGTCGCGGAGTCCATCGTGCACGCCTCGGACCAGGGGCCGCGCGGCGTCAACGTCACCATCGACGACGGTCCCGACCCCGCCTGGACCCCTCAAGTGCTGGACGTGCTCGGCGAGTACGGGGTGAAGGCCACCTTCTGCATCACGGGGACGCAGGCGCAGGCCCACCCGGACCTCGTGAAGGAGGTGGTCGCCGCCGGGCACCGGCTGTGCGACCACTCCGTGTCGCACGACACCGCCATGGACAAGAAGTCCGAGGCCTACCAGGCGAAGGAGATCCTCGACGCCGAACGCATGATCATCGAGGCGTCCGGGGGCGTCCGGCCGATGTACTACCGGGCGCCCGGCGGCGCCTTCACCCCCTACAGCCGCAAGCTGGCCGCCTCCCACGGCATGCGCCCGCTGGGCTGGAACGTGGACACCAAGGACTTCGAGCGGCCCGGCACCGACGCCATCGTCGCCACCGTGGAGCGGGAGCTGCCCAACGGGCCGACGCTCCTCTTCCACGACGCGGGAGGCGACCGCTCCCAGACCGTCGAGGCCCTGCGCCGCGTCCTGCCCTCGCTCCAGGAGCAGGGCTACTCCTTCGGCTTCCCGGTGCGCTGACCCCCGCCGGTCCCTGTGCGCTGACCCCCGCCGGTCCCTCCGCGGCCACCACGCCGCGGAGGGACCGGTGTTCACCCGGGGGCCGTCAGGGCCGCTCGATGGTGATGAAGGGGTCCCACTGGAAGTACCCCCGCAGGTTGCGGTGGTGGTCCAGGATCTGGAAGAAGAAGTGGTACACGACCTTGCCGGTCCTCTTGACCGTCGTCCGCCAGTAGTGGTCCTCGTACTCCTGGGTCGTGAACGCCGGGCTGCCCTCGGTGCCCTCCTGCGGCATCGGGTAGACGCACTGGACCACCTCGATCTCCGGCGTCCTGATGAGCACGTGCTCGTTGTCGCTGCTCACGTACCGGTACAGGAGCGCCTTGTAGTCGCTGCCGAGCGAGAGCGTCGTCTCCCGCCACTTGACGCTGTCCCCGGGCTCGGCCCGGAGGTTCAGCTCGGCGCCCGACGTGCCGATGATGTGGTCCTGACGTGTCGTCATGTAGATCAGGCTCTCGTCGACGTAGGTCGGCGCGTCGGGGTTCCTCGACGCACCGGGGTACCGCTCGACGATCGTCGCCGCGTCGAACGCGATCATCACGTTGAGTTCGGCCATGTGCTGCCCCCTTCGGATCCGGTTCTCTCCCGGCACGCCGTCCCGGCGTGCCTCTTCGCTCCCGCCGGCCCGGGCGGCCCGGCGGGCGTTCACGGCGGGCTCCGGCGCCCGGTGCGCCGTCGCCCGCGGGTGGTCGCGCCCGTGCGGACGGACGCGGCGCGGACGGCGCTCTCCTGGGCGCCCCCGGGCCGGCCGGGTTCGAGGTCCTCGCCGTCCGGGCCGAGGAGAAGGCGTCCGCGGGCGGGCCGGAGACCGGTCCGCCGGCGCGCACGGGGGGCGGACCCCTCCCGTGGAAAGTCGGTCACAGCTTGCGATCGTAGAGATGGAGAAACGGTTTATCGATTTCCCCGGGAGACAAAGTCCAAAAAGCGCCGACCGCCCTGTCCGACGTGAATTCGACTTGCCCGGGCCATTCCCGTCGGACGGTGGATCCACCGGGGGCGGATGGGGCGGGGGAAGCGAAGCCGAATCGATAATTCACCGAGGGAGCACGGACGTCCCGGTGTCTCGATGACGGCGCTCCGGCCGGCTGGAGCGGGGCGGAAAGGGCACCGGAACGGCGGTTTTCCGCCCCGGCCGCCGACGCGGCGGCCGGGCACGACGGCGGCCGGGACCGCGCCGGCCCGGCGGATGTGACCTTCGTCGCGGCAGCGGGGGATCGGCGCGTTCGCCGTCGGGAGGTCCGCCGGCGGCGGTGACGTCGGCACCACCGCCGTCGGCAGAGCTCACCGGGGGCGCGGAGGGAAGCGCGCGGCAGGCGGCCCGCGCCCCACGGAGAGCGATATCTGTGTCCGCCGCATGAGAAAGAGGTGCGGGGCACCGTACGTATTCCCCGGCCGTCGGCCCGAACGGAATTATCGACCGTGCGGGGCCAATCACACCGTGCTACTGTCGTCACCAGTTGCAGGTGTGGTTGCCAGAAGGTTCATTTCCGACGGGTTAATCATCACGGCGACACGGAATTCACACAAGGTGAATTCCCGATACCGCCTCCGAAGGAGAAATGACATGGCTACCGGCACCGTGAAGTGGTTCAACGCGGAAAAGGGCTTCGGCTTCATCGAGCAGGACGGCGGCGGCCCCGACGTCTTCGCCCACTACTCGAACATCGCCGCCCAGGGCTTCCGCGAGCTGCAGGAAGGCCAGAAGGTGTCGTTCGACATCGCGCAGGGCCAGAAGGGCCCGACGGCCGAGAACATCGTCACCGCCTGACACCGGCGAGGACGCATACTTCGCAGCTGGGGCCCGCACCTCTGGGGTGCGGGCCCCGGCTCGCTGCGTTCCGGGGCGCGCGACGGGAAGGCTTCACCGACCGGTGACGCCCTCCCCGCCGGTCCGACGCCGCCCCCACCGAATCCGGCTCGTCTCGAGATTCTCTGCGCCGCTCATGTGCTGCGGGAATTCCTTGGTACGCGCCCTGTCAAGGAAGGTCCCGCATGAAGCGTGCCCGCACGTCCCGCACCCACGACCGTTCCGGAGGAGGCTCCGGCACGCCTCGCTCCGGCGCCCCCCGCTCCGGCGCCCCCCGCTCCGGTGGTCCGCGCCGTTCCAAGGGCCAGGGAAACCGCCAGGCCGGACAGGCCGTCCAGGGCGAGTTCGCACCGCCGAAGACGATCACGCCCGCGCTGCCCGCCGTCGAGTCGTTCGCCGATCTCGGCATGCCCGCACCCCTGCTGGCCACACTCGGCCGCGAAGGCGTGACCGTGCCGTTCCCGATCCAGGCGGCGACGTTGCCGAACTCCCTGGCCGGCCGTGACGTGCTCGGCCGCGGCCGCACGGGCTCGGGCAAGACCCTCGCCTTCGGCCTCGCCCTGCTGGCCCGCACCGCGGGGCGGCGGGCCGAGCCGCGGCGGCCGCTGGCCCTCGTCCTCGTCCCCACCCGCGAGCTCGCCCAGCAGGTCACCGACGCGCTCACCCCGTACGCCCGCTCCGTGGGCCTGCGGCCGACCACCGTCGTCGGCGGGATGTCCATCGGCAGACAGGCCGGTGCGCTGCGCACCGGGGCCGAGGTGGTCGTCGCGACGCCCGGACGGCTCAAGGACCTGATCGAGCGGGGCGACTGCCTGCTGGACGACGTCGGCATCACGGTCCTCGACGAGGCCGACCAGATGGCCGACATGGGCTTCATGCCCCAGGTCACCGCCCTGCTCGACCAGGTGCGCCCCGACGGGCAGCGGATGCTCTTCTCGGCCACCCTGGACCGCAACGTGGACCTCCTGGTCCGCCGCTATCTGACGGACCCGGTGGTCCACTCCGTCGACCCGTCGGCGGGCGCCGTCACCACGATGGAGCACCACATACTCCATGTGCACGACGCGGACAAGCACCGGACGACCACCGAGATCGCGGCGCGGGACGGCCGAGTGATCATGTTCCTCGACACCAAGCACGCGGTGAACCGGCTGACCAAGCACCTCCTGAACAGCGGTGTCCGCGCCGCCGCCCTGCACGGCGGCAAGTCCCAGCCGCAGCGCACGCGGACCCTGGCCCAGTTCAAGGACGGGGAGGTGACGGTGCTGGTGGCGACCAACGTCGCGGCGCGCGGGATCCACGTCGACAACCTCGACCTGGTCGTCAACGTGGACCCGCCCACCGACCACAAGGACTACCTGCACCGCGGCGGCCGTACGGCCCGCGCCGGGGAGTCCGGCAGCGTGGTCACCCTGGTGACCCCCGGCCAGCGCCGCGACATGGACCGGCTGATGGTGTCGGCGGGCATCAGCCCCCGGGTCACCCAGGTGCGGTCGGGCGAGGCGGAGCTGAGCCGCATCACGGGGGCCCAGGCCCCCTCCGGCGTCCCGGTCGTCATCCCCGCGCCGGCGGCGGCGGAACGCCCCCGCGCCGCGTCCTCCCCCTCCTCCTCCCGCAGCCGCCGGGGCCGCCGGGGCCGCGCCGGCCAGGGCCGGCCCGCCGGTGAAGAGGGGCGCCGCAGGACACAGCGGCGGCCCGACGCCGACCCGGCCGCCCGCGGCCGCTCCGGCCGCACGCCCGGCCCCCGCCAGTAGGAGACACCAGGACACCCGCTCGGACACGACACCCGGAGGCGGCCCCTCCCCCGGGGCCGTCTCCGGCGACGGGGCGACCGGAGCACGGGCCTGACGGCCCCGCCCGGCTCGCCGTTCTCCGCGGGAGCCCCGCCCCCGGACCGGATCCGGCTGGGGGAGCATCCTCGACGGACCGTTCACCTCGTCCGCACTCCGCTCCGGACGCCTCCGCACCACCAGGGGCGCCGCCTTCCGGGAGCGGTGAGGACGGACGGAGGACCGCCGCCCGGAGACACGAGGGCCCTGCCGACGCGCGTCGGCAGGGCCCTCGTCGTCGTGTCACCGCCCGGCCGCCCCCGGCGAGTGCTCCCCCGCCGTCGCGGACCACAGGATTCCTTCGTCACCCGTACGCCAAATTCTACTTTTGCCAGAGTAGACATTGGCGTGCAGCACGGTTAGCCTTCTTCTTGTTGAGACGGTCGAACGAGACCCGGCAGACACGAACTGGCGGGTAGCAGTACCGCAGCACCCGTTCGTCAAGTGTGTGGTTCGGAGAAAAGGACGGAGGAGCAGACGCCATCAGGATCGCCCGGCACCGGGAGACTTCCGGTCCGGGTACCGCAGGACCCCGGAACGGATGGTGGTCTTTGGTCACGCAACCGCGATCCCCGCACCCCCGCCCCTCTCGGGCCGGGTAGCGGAAAGAGAAGGTCGGCACAGCATGAGGGCCGACCGATGGTGTTGAATTTCCTTCGGGGCCCTGGTGCCGTACGGCATCAGGGCCCCTCGACGCGTTGTACAACGAGGTGACATGCCAGCAGAGACTCCACTCAGCGATCGTCTGGACGACGACGACTACCCCGCGTACACCATGGGCCGGGCCGCCGAGATGCTCGGCACCACCCCGGGGTTCCTCCGGGCCATCGGTGAGGCCCGTCTGATCACTCCGCTGCGTTCGGAGGGCGGACACCGCCGGTACTCCCGCTACCAGCTCCGGATCGCCGCCCGCGCCCGCGAGCTCGTCGACCGGGGGACCCCGATCGAGGCGGCCTGCCGCATCGTCATCCTCGAGGACCAGCTCGAGGAGGCCCAGCGCATCAACGCCGAGTACCGCCGCGCCGCGGGCGAGGCGTCCCGGGGCGCCGACGCCGGTCCGAGCTGACCCCGTGGGCGCGGGCGGCCGGCGTCCGGATGCGCGTCAGGCCGCCGCCCCGACCGCCGGGTCCGGGGCGGCCGGCTCGCGGAGCACGCCGCGGGCGCGGGTCGGGATGCCGAGGGTCGGGTTGGCCACGCCCCAGGCCGCGCCCTTGCAGACCAGCTCCTTGTAGAGGGCGGCGAGGCGTCCGGTCAGGGCCACGTCCACGGCGCGGTCGTCGGCGGTGACGTACTGGATCAGGCCCTCCTTGCGGCCCAGCGAGATGCACTGGTTGAAGTAGCGCGGCGTCACGCCGGGGAGCTTGCCGCCGGTCAGCCGGGCCGCGATGGCGTCGGCGGCCTGCCAGGCGGTGGGGACGCCCGAGGCGCACGACATCCGCAGCGGCTTGTCGCCGGGCCCCTGCACCAGGGCCGCGTCGCCGATGGCGTACACGTCCGGGTGCGAGAGGGAGCGCATGGTGCCGTCGACCACGATCCGGCCGGTGCCGTCGGTCTTCAGGGTGGTGGCGCCGGCGATCGGGTGGACGGCGAATCCGGTGGTCCACAGGGTGACCGCGGCCGGGAGGCAGCGGCCGTCGGCGGTGGTGACGCGGTCGGCCCCGACGGCGGTGACGGACGTCCGCTCGTGCACCGTGACACCGAGCCCGTCGAGGACCTTGCGCAGGTGCCGGCGGCCCCTGGGGGAGAGCCGGTCGCCGAGGGCGCCGCGGGCGGCGAGGGAGACATCGAGGTCCGGGCGGGACTCGGCGATCTCGGCCGCGGCCTCCAGACCGGTGAGTCCGCCGCCGACCACGACCACGGACCGCCCCGCGTCCAGACCGGCCAGGCGCTCGCGCAGGCGGAGGGCTCCGGGGCGGCTTGCGATCTCGTGGGCGTGTTCGGCGGCGCCGGGGACGCCCTGGGGGTCCCAGCCGCTGCCGAGGGCGTACACGAGGGTGTCGTAGGTCAGTTGTCCGGTTCCCCCGGCGGCATCGGTGACGGTGACCTTCCTGCGGTCGGCGTCCACGCCCGTCACCGTCGCCCGCACCGTTTCCACGCCGGTGCCCGCGAACATCTCGCGGAAGGGGCGGGGCCTGAGGTGCTGGCCCACCGCGAGCTGGTGCATCCGGACGCGCTCGACGAAGTCGGGCTCAGCGTTGACGAGGGTGATGGCGACGTCCTCGCGGCGCAGCCGCCTGGCCAGGCGGCCGGCGGCGACGGCTCCGGCGTATCCGGCTCCGAGGACGATGATGCGGTGCTGCATTTCCCTGCTCCTGTCGTCGGCCCTTCGGTGGGTCACCCCTTGAACCGGGCGGCCCGCCGATTCCTGACAGAAACGGATGTGGCGTGCGTCATATGAGGGTCAGAAGGCGACGAGCAGGGGGCCGCCGTGGTCCTCGGCCGCCCAGAGCCGGGTCGCGCGTTCCAGCTTGTCGGGGTTGGCCTGGTTGCGGATCGCGGTGATGCCCTCCGGGGTGACCGCGAAGCACATGACGCCGACGACCCGGCCGTCGAGGACCGCCACGAGGGCGGGGTCGCCGTTGGCGGTCGTGGCGTAGATGCCGGGCGAGCCGCCCACGAGGGCGCGCTTGGCCTTGCCCGGCTTGAACAGGCCCCGCATGAACGTCGCGACCGCGAGCGCGCCCTCGAGCGCCTTGGCGCGGGCCGGGACCTTTCCGCCGCCGTCGCCGACCGCGACGGCGTCCTGGGTGAGCAGCCGTACGAGCGGCTCGGTCCGGCCGCTGGTGGCGGCCGCGAGGAACTCGTCGACGACCCGCCGGGCGGCGGCCTCGTCGATCTCGGTGCGCGCCTTGCCCTGGGCGACGTGCTTCTTGGCCCGGTGGAAGATCTGCTGGCTGGCGGCCTCGGTGAGGTCGAGGATCGCGGCGATCTCCCGGTGCGGGTAGTCGAAGGCCTCCCGCAGCACGTAGACGGCCCGCTCATTGGGGGTGAGGCGTTCCAGCAGGGTGAGGACGGCGTACGAGACCGACTCGCGCTGTTCGGCGGTGTCGGCGGGGCCGAGCATCCGGTCGCCGGCCAGCAGCGGCTCGGGGAGCCATTCCCCCACGTAGGTCTCGCGCCGGGCGCGGGCCGAGGTGAGCTGGTTGAGGCACAGGTGGGTGAGCACCTTCGTCAGCCAGGCCTCGGGGACCTCGATGCGGGCGGTGTCGGCGGCCTGCCAGCGCAGGAACGTCTCCTGCACGGCGTCCTCGGCCTCGCTCGCGGAGCCGAGGAGGCGGTAGCCGATGGCCTCCAGCCGCGGCCGGAAGGCCTCGAACCGATCCACGTCCCGAACGCTCAGCGCCATGCCCCGGATCGTAGCCCCCGCCGGGGGGATCGGGGAGTCCGGACGGGTGCGCGCAGGCATGCGCCCGCGGTTTCCGGACAGGCGCACCGGGTTACCCCAGGTGGTCGGCAGACGGGAAGCGATCTCGTTCATGGCTCAGGAAGCGGGCTCGGCGACAGCGGAGGATCCGGGACGCGGCACGGGAAGGGCGGAGTCCCGCGGCTCCGGCAGACCGGCCCCGCCGACGGGGCGGGGCTTCCCGTCGGCGGTGGCGCGCAGCGGCCGGGTGGGCGGCCTGGACGGGCTGCGGACGGTGGCGGTCGCCCTGGTGCTCGCCTACCACGTGACGCCGGACGTGCTGCCGGGCGGCTCGGTCGCCGTGGACGTCTTCTTCACCCTCAGCGGCTTCGTCATCACCCGGCTGCTGCTCGCCGAGCACGCCCGCACCGGCGGCATCGCCCTGCTCCCCTTCTACCGGCGGCGCTGGCTGCGGCTCGTCCCCGCGCTGCTGGCCCTGTGCGCGGTCTGCGCGGCCTTGTCGGTGACCACCCCGCTGTGGGGTTTCGACGACTCCCTGCCGGCGGCGGGCCTGTCGGCGCTGTTCCTGGTCAACGTCGTACGGGCCGCGGAATCCGGGCCGTACGGCGACCTGATGGGGCCGCTCGCCCACACCTGGTCGCTGGGGGTGGAGGAGCAGTTCTACCTGCTCTGGCCGCTCGTGCTGCTGGGGCTGCTGCGGTACGCCCGGGCGCGCACGGTGCTGCTCTGCACGGCGGCCCTGTGCGCGCTGCCCGTGCTGTGGCGCTGCGCGCTGTGGCAGCCGGACGCGGCCCACCGCATCTACAACGGCACCGACACCCGCGCCGACCAGCTGCTGGCCGGCGCCCTCGTCGCCGTGGTCCTGGCGCGGCTGCGCGCCGACGATCCCCGGCTGGCCGTGCTGCGGGCCTGGGCGGGCCGGCTGGCCTGGCCGGCGCTGGGCCTGCTGGCGCTGGTGGCCTGGCGGATGCCGGTGACCGCCGACGCCGGCCCGTGGACGGCCGTCTGGTACACCGTCGGGTTCTTGTTCGTGGCGGTGCTCTCCGCCGTCCTGGTCGCGGCGCTCGAACTGCGCCCCGGCGGCGGCCTCTCCCGGATCCTCTCGCTCACGCCGCTGGCCTGGGTGGGCCGCAATCTGAGCTACGGCGTCTACCTGTGGCACTACCCCGTGGTACGGCTGCTGGCCTCCCTCGGCATGAAGGACGGACTCCTGCCGGCCACGGCCCTGCTGACCCTCCTGATGGCCCTGCTGTCGTACCACGCCGTCGAGGCGCCGTTCCTGCGCCGGGCCCGCGGGCCCGCGCCGGCCCGGGTCTGATCACCTGCCGCCGTCCGCCGGGGCGTCCGTCGGCACCGGTCCGTGCGGGGCGTGACGCCACCACCCGGTCGTTCATGAATGTGAATCTGATTCATCGTCAAGGCTATTGACGTGCTCACAGCAGGCCCCTACCGTCCCGGAAAGCGCTTTCTCCGTTCACGGACTCGAACTCACCGACGAGTTCCTCCCACCGGCCGACCGAACCTGGAGACGAACGATGCACTTGAGACCCGCCCTCGCCTGTGCCGGCCTGCTGGCCGGCGCGCTCGTCACGCTGTCCGGCAATCCCGCGCAGGCCGCGTCCGTCCGCTACGAGGCCGAGGGGTCCTCGGCGGTCTGCACCGGCGCCGTCGAGACCGAGTGGTCCGGATACTCCGGCAGCGGCTTCTGCAACGGGACCAACGGCACCGGCGGCTACGTCCAGTTCGCCGTGAGCGCCCCCGCCGCCGAGACGGCGACGCTCCGGGTGCGCTTCGCCAACGGCAGCGGCGGCGCACGGGCCGCGGACATCGTGGTGAACGGCAGCACGGTCGCGTCCGTCTCCTTCGAGGCCACCGGCGGCTGGACGGGCTGGACGACGAAGACGCTCACCGTGCCGGTGCGGTCGGGCGGCAACACCGTGCGGCTCAGCCCCACGTCGTCCGCCGGACTGCCCAACGTCGACTACATCGAGGTGGAGACGGGCGGCGGCACGACCACCCCGCCGCCCGCCTCCGCGCTCTACGTGGCGCCGGGCGGGAGCGCCGGCGCGTCCGGCACCCGGTCCGACCCGACGACGCTCGCCTCCGCGATCGACCGCGTCACCCCCGGCGGCACGATCTACCTGCGCGGCGGCACGTACCAGCACTCCCAGACGGTCACCATCCCCGCGGGCAACAACGGCACCCCGGGCGACCGCACGGAGCTCGCCGCCTACCCGGGCGAGACGCCCGTGCTGGACTTCTCCGCGCAGACCGAGAGTTCGTCGAACCGCGGGCTCGCCGTGAACGGGTCGTACTGGCACGTCAAGGGGATCGTCGTCGAACGCGCCGGGGACAACGGCATCTTCGTCGGCGGCAGCAACAACGTCCTCGAGCGCACGGTGACCCGCTACAACCGCGACACCGGGCTCCAGCTCTCGCGGACGGCCTCCGACACGCCCCGCGACCAGTGGCCCTCGAACAACCTCGTCCTGAGCGCGGAGTCGCACGACAACGCCGACTCCGACGGCGAGGACGCCGACGGCTTCGCCGCCAAGCTCACCTCCGGCCCCGGCAACGTCTTCCGTTACGCCGTCGCCCACAACAACATCGACGACGGCTGGGACCTCTACACCAAGGACGACACGGGCGCGATCGGCGCGGTCACCATCGAGGACTCCCTCGCCTACGGGAACGGCACCCTCAGCAACGGCGGCCAGGCCGGCAACGGCGACCGCAACGGCTACAAGCTCGGCGGCGAGGACATCGGGGTCGACCACGTCATCCGGCGCAGCATCGCCTACGACAACGGCAAGCACGGGTTCACGTACAACAGCAACCCGGGCTCGATGACCGTCTCCGACAACGTCAGCATCGACAACGCCGAGCGCAACTTCAACTTCGACGGCGGCAGTTCGGTGTTCCGCGACAACACCTCGTGCCGCAGCGGAAGCGGGTCCAACGACAGGACCATCGGCGACGCCGACGGCTCGAACCAGTTCTGGTCCGGCTCCAACGGCTCCCGGTGCGCCGGCTACTCCGGCGCGCTGGACTGGTCGTTCGCCGCGGACGGCCGCCTGGTCGTCGGCTTCGGCGGCACCACCGTGACGCCGTAGGCCGCGTGGCCGGCGGGCGGCCCCCCGGGTGTTCCCGGGGGGCCGCCCGCACCCTGCCTCCCCGGCCCTCCTACGACGTCAGGCCGATCCTCGCGCAGTCCGCCGCGTACGCCCCGGCACAGATGTCCTTGACGGTGTAGACGCCGTCCTGGACCACCGTGGCCTCGATGTTCTCCCTCGTGAGGGCGACCACCGGGACCAGCATCGCCGGGATGTCCCGGTGCGTCGGACTGTCGACCACGTCGCGCGCCAGGGCGTCGAACTGGATCGACCGCTCCTGCACCTTGGCCACCGCCATGTCCGCGGCCCCCGTCGCCTCCAGCAGGAACGACTTGTACACCGTCATGTACTGCGTGCCCGCCACGATCCGCCGCACCGCCGCCAGCTCGGCGTCCTGCCCGGTCACCGGCGGGAGGTCGGTGACACCCGCGTCCTCCAGCACCTCGATGACGGCGCCGGCCATGCCGTCGTTCGCCGAGTAGACGGCGGCGATGTCCCCGGCGCCGACCTCCTCCAGCGCCTCGCGCATGTTCTCCGCGGCGACCTCGGGCAGCCACTTCCTGGTGTCGTAGGACTTGGCGATGTCCACCTTGCCGTCCAGTTCGCCGAGCGCGCCCTTGCGGAACAGCGCCGTGTTCGGGTCGGTGGGCGCGCCGTGCATCATGACGACCTTGCTGTTCTCGGCGTTCTCGCCGAGCACGTTCACGAGGGCGCGGCCCTGCACCTGGCCGACGAGCTCGTTGTCGTGGGAGACGTACGCGTCGATCGGGCCCTCGGCGAGACGGTCGTAGGCGATGACGGGTATGTCCGCCTCCTTCGCCTTCTCCACGTCCGGCGCGACGGCCTTGGAGTCCACCGCGTCCACCACGATCACGTCGACCCCGTCGGCGATCAGCTTCCGGAACTGCTCGCTCTGCTTCTCCTTGCTGCCCTCGGCGTTGGCGTAGGCGACCCTGCCCTGCTTGTCGGTCAGGGACGAGACGCGGTCCTCGATGAGGGGGCGGTCGAACTTCTCGAAGCGCGCCGTGTCCCGGTCGGGCAGCAGCAGGCCCACGGTGATGTCGTAGCTCCTGCGGGGCGACGCGGAGTCGCCCTCGCCCACCGCGCCGACGACACCGCACGCGGTGAGCGACAGGGCCGACAGACCGGCGGTCAGGAGCAGGGCGGGGCGGCGGACGGAGGCGGAGCGGGCGCGGGGGGTGGTACGGGGGTTCACGTGGGGTGCCTTCCGGGCGAGTGCAGCAGGGCGACCATGCGACTGTGTCCGGTGCGGGGTGGTGCGCCGTGCGTGCTCACGGCACTCTCGCGAGCCGTGCGGGAAATGTGCGCAGGAGCGGCACACGGGCTGCACACGGCGGGCCGGGGCGTCGTCGGCGTGGCTGTGCCCTGCTCCGGACCGGTCGCCCCGGCGGGCGCCGGAGTCGGTACGCCCACCCGGGAAGACAGCGGATGGACTCCTGCCCCACGTGCCGCCGGCCTCTCGACGGCGCCCCGGTCCGCCCGGGCCCCGGTGCCTGCGCCCCGGCATCGCGCCCGCCGTCGTCGGCGGCCGCACCGTGCCCGGGCCGGCGACGGCCACCGCGCCCGGTGCCGTCGTCACTCCCCCCGCCCCGCCGCGTGCCCCGGGCCGGTCCTGCGGAACAATCGGGACATGAGCATCGTCAAGATCAACGTACTCACGGTCCCCGAGGAGCAGCGCGAGACGCTGGAGCGGCGGTTCGCCGCGCGGGCGGGAGCGGTGGAGGGTTCGGACGGGTTCGAGTGGTTCGAGTTGCTCCGTCCGGTGGAAGGCACCGACACCTACCTCGTCTACACCCGCTGGCGGAGCGAGGAGGACTTCCAGCGCTGGATGGCCGGCCGCGCCCAGGCCGCCCACGGCGGGGCCCCGGGCGAGGAGAAGCCCCGGCCGGCGGCCACGGACGCCACGCTGTGGTCCTTCGAGGTGGTCCAGCAGGCCGCGCCCCGGCAGGACTGACGCCGAAAAGCCCCCCGTTCGGGGGCGACGACCCGGGTGCGGGTGACGCGCCGGTCCCGGGGATCCGGCCCCGCGCGACGGGGCCGGCGCGGTCGGGTGTCCGGACGGGGCCGCCGCTCCGTCGCGCCGTGTTCACCCGGACCGCGCACACCGCGGTCACCCTTCCGGCGGCCGGCGCGGTGACCGGCGCGGCCGCGCGGATCGCGGTGGACGGGCCGCGGCGAAAGGGCCGCGGTCACACCGGTCCCGCGCGGAATGCGGGCGGAGGGGTCGGAAAGAGAACGGGAGAAGGCGGGAAAGGGTGGGAAAACGAAGAGCAGGGGCCCGCACCGAAGCGCGGACCCCTGCTCTTCAATACCTGCGTACAGGTCAGGCGGGGACGATGTTCTCCGCCTGCGGGCCCTTCTGGCCCTGGGTGACGTCGAAGCTCACCTTCTGGCCTTCCTGGAGCTCACGGAAGCCCGAGGTGGCGATGTTCGAGTAGTGGGCGAAGACGTCGGCGCCGCCGCCGTCCTGCTCGATGAAGCCGAAGCCCTTTTCCGAGTTGAACCACTTCACCGTACCGGTGGCCATGTCAATTCTCCTGAGACAGTGCGGGGACTCGCACTTTACGAATCCCTTCATCGTCGCGATGATCACCTGCCCGGAGACCCGGTAGCAAACTGGCAACCACAACTGCAACTGGCGTCAGCCTAGCACGGAGGATGTCAACGGCAAGCGAGGAAAATCACTGGAATAAAACACCGTTGAGGTGTTTAGGGAAAGAGATTTTGCTCGACGGGAGCGGAAATCCTGTTTCGGCCGGGACAGATTTTCACCGGCCTCCGTGGACCGCCCCCGCACCTCGCCGGCGCAGCTCCTCGTTGGCGTGTTCGGCCCGTTCCAGCTGGTCCTCGAGGCTCACGATGCGGCACGCGGCGTCGACCGGTGTGCCCTGGTCGACCAGCTCACGGGCCCGGGCGGCCAGTCTCAGCTGGTGGCGCGAGTAGCGGCGGTGGCCGCCCTCCGAGCGGGTCGGGGTGATCAGCCGCGCCTCGCCCAGGGCGCGGAGGAAAGCGGGTGTGGCTCCGACCAGTTCGGCGGCCCTGCCCATGGTGTAGGCCGGGAAGTGGTCGTCGTCGAGCCGGTCGGCGACGGGGGGCCGGTCCTGGTCCGGCTGCCGGCCGCCGGCGTACGGCTGACTCTCCGAGGGCATACGCACCTTTCCGCGGACCACGGTGGACACGGTCCGCCACGGGGACGGGTTCCCCACGGGGAACTCTAGTCGGCCCGGCGGAAAAACTGCCGTGGCGACGACAGATGTCCTGCGCCGGAATGCGTACGGCGGCTACGCCCCGTCCGGGTGAACGCGGTGCCGGCGATCGCCGGCCGCACCGGACTCACGGGCCCCGCCCCCGGCGCGGGCCCCCCGCCGGCCTCGACCGCCCCGGCCGGGAGCCGGGTGACGGGCACCTCCCTCGGCTCCGTGGCCGCCGGGGCTCCGTGGCCGCCGGGGCTCCGTGGCCGGCCGGCGGCCGCAGCGCCGTCCGCACCGCGGTCCCGGCGGAGCGGCCGGGACGGTGGGGCCCGTCCACCGGCGGGTATCGCCGTCCTGCGCACGGAGCGGGGAGCACTCCCCCGAGGGGATGCCGTCGCCGGCGGAACGGGCCCGCGGAGGCGGGGAGGCCGGGCCCGGGCCCCGAGCTGCACACGTGGGGACGCGACGGCCCGCCCCGGCCTCCCTCCGGCCGCAATCTGTCACGCCGCGGGGGCGGCCGCCCGCCGGGACGGGCCACGGGCGTGACAGGAACGGACATTCCAGGCGCTTTATCGCATTTCTTCGTCCATACTCGGAACCATGAACACGGCAACGTATGTGGTTCTGGCCTCCACCACGCACCGGTGGGCCGTCTTCGTGGCCTTCGTCGGCGGGCTGGTCGTGGCCGGTGCGCTGGTCTGGGCCGTCCGTGTCGGAATGCGGTACATGGACCACGAGGAGCACCGCCCCGCCGCGGAGGAGCAGCCGAGACTGCCGGACGGCGGCGCGGTCCGCGAGATGCGGGAGATACGGGAGCCGGACGAGATGCCGGACATGTCGAGGACCGGCTCACGGCTCATGCCCTACGAGCTCCACCACTCCGCGACCAGGACGTGCCCGGACCAGAAGCGCAAGCGCTGGATGCCCGGCTCCAGCGGCGCCTTCGGCAGCGGGGGCCCCGGGCACGTGTGACGTCAGCGGGCCGGGGCGGCGTCCCCCACGGTGATCTGGATCTGCTCGCTGGACGCGCTCACGCCGTTCAGGGCGGCGGTGGCCTGGAGCCGGTTGGGACCGTCCGGGAGGGCGGGCCCGGGAGCGCAGCTCCAGCGGCCGTCGGCCCCCGCGGTGTCGGTGCACACCTCGTGGCCGTCCTGGTCGGAGACGGTGAGCTGCGCGCCCGGGTGGGCGGTGCCGGCGATCACCGGCCGCGCGCCCAGCGGCACACCGGACTCCGGTCGGTTCAGGGCCGGTTCGGCCAGGCCGACGGTCACCTGACAGCCGCCGGCCGCCCGGACCGCGCCGTCCGCGTCCACGAGCCGCAGGACGCATCCGCGCAGCCGGCTCCCGGGCACCGCGTCCGCGGGCACCGCCAGCACGAAGGGGAAGGCGCCCGCCCGCCGGGGCCGCTCCGCCGGGACCGCGGTGTAGCGGGCGCTGCGGCCGTCGGCGGCCACGGCGCCCCGGTAGCCGGGGGCGCCGAGGGGGGTGCCCGTCACCCGGCTCCCGGCCGGGGCGGTCAGGGTCAGCGTGGAACCGGCGCCGAGGGCGGGGCCCGTGGGTCCGGCGGCCTCGACGACGCCGTCCCGGCCGGGCGGGATCGTCACGGCGCCCCAGAGCACCCGGTCGTTCTCTCCCGGGGCGCGGGCGGCGGCGGACGCCCCGCCCGCCGGCCACGCGCCCGCGAGAATCCCGGCCGCCGTCAGTACGGCGGCCGCTGTCCTGCTGGACCTGTTCATCGTCGGCGGGCTCCCTGTACGGCCGTCACGGACACCCCCGGGGCCGATTCTGCCGGTGCGTTCCCGCAGGTCGCCCGCGCTGACCGGCCGTACGGGTGACCGGATGGCCGGAGGGCGCGGCGGCGGCCCGGCCCCGGCCCCGGGAGGCCGGGGCGGTGGGCGGGTCAGCGGCCGAGCCAGACCGTGGTGTCCGGGCCGAGCCGGCCGTCCTCCAGTGGTGCGCTGGTCAGCAGGACCTCGCCCGCCGGGAGGGAGACCGGGTCGGGGGACAGGTTGGCCACACAGCGCCAGCCGTCGCCGCGGTCGAACTGCAGGACCCCCGCCGGGGTCTCCTCCGCCCAGGTCAGCGTCTCGCCGTCGATCAGCTTGCGGCGCGTCCGCAGGGCCGCGCGGTACAGCTCCAGGGTCGAGCCCTCGGCCCCGTCCTGTGCCTCGACGGCGTACGCGGCGAAGGACGGCGGCTGCGGCAGCCAGGCACCGGCCGCCCCGAAGCCGTACGACGGACCGGTCGTCGTCCACGGCAGCGGCACCCGGCACCCGTCGCGGCCCTTGCGGACGTGCCCCGTCTGTTCCCAGATCGGGTCCTGGAGGACCTCGGTGGGCAGGTCGGCGACCTCGGGCAGGCCGAGCTCCTCGCCCTGGTAGACGTACGCCGAGCCGGGGAGCGCCAGCATCAGCAGGGTGGCGGCGCGGGCCCGGCGCAGACCGGCGTCCGGGTCGACGGCGGGGGCGTGGCCGCCGGACAGCAGCCAGGCGTTCTCGTCCGTGCCCGGCGGCAGCATCAGGCGGGAGGCGTGCCGGACGACGTCGTGGTTGGAGAGCACCCAGGTCGCCGAGGCACCGGCGGCGTGCGCGGTCGCAAGCGAGTCGGTGATGACCCGGCGCAGCTCCTCCGCGTCCCACTTGGCCTGCAGATACTCGAAGTTGAAGGCCTGGCCCAGTTCGTCCGGACGGGCGTACAGGGCGCGCCGCTCGCCCGGGACCCAGGCCTCGGCGACGGCCATGCGGGGCGGGGAGTAGGCGTCGAGGATCTTGCGCCAGTCGCGGTAGATCTCGTGCACCTCGTCCCGGTCGTAGAAGGGGTGGGTGCCGGGCGGGAAGTCGGCGAGGGCGCCCTCGCGGCTCAGCTCGGGGGCGCCGAGGTCGCGCAGCGGCTCGTCGAGGTCCTTGGCGAGGGCGTGCGCGACGTCCACGCGGAAGCCGTCCACGCCCCGGTCGGCCCAGAACCGCAGGGTGGTGCGGACGTCGGCGCGGACGTCCGGGTGGCCCCAGTTGAGGTCGGGCTGCTCGGCGGCGAACAGGTGCAGGTACCACTGTCCGTCCGGCACCCGCTGCCAGGCGCTGCCGCCGAACACGGACTGCCAGTCGGTGGGCGGCAGCTCGCCCCGCTCCCCCTTGCCGTCGCGGAAGACGTAGCGGTCGCGGGCCGGGGAGCCGGGCCCGGCGCGCAGCGCCTCCTGGAACCAGACGTGCTGGTCGGAGCTGTGGTTGGGGACGATGTCGACGATCACCTTCAGGCCGAGCCGGTGGGCCTCGGCGACGAGCTCGTCGAAGTCGTCGAGGGTGCCGAGGCGGGGGTCGACGTCGCGCGGATCGGTGACGTCGTAGCCGCCGTCGGCGAGCTCGGAGGGGTAGAAGGGGCTCATCCACAGGGCGTCGACGCCCAGTGCGGCGAGGTGGGTGAGGCGACGGGTGATGCCGCGCAGGTCACCGAGTCCGTCGCCGTCGGCGTCGGCGAAGCTGCGGGGGTAGACCTGGTAGACGACGGCCTGGCGCCACCAGTCGGGATTCCTGGAGGAGAGGTCGGGCGTGGCGCCGGGGGCGGGGTGCGGCGGCCGGGGGTCGGGCGTGCTGGTGCGGTCGGTCACGCGGTCTCCTCTGGGTGCGTGCGGGTACCGGCAGAGAACCTGTCCACTTCACCGTAAAAGCGAACACACCGGAAGCACGGAGCCCTTCCCGGCGGTGTGGCGCACGGCACTTTCACCCTGTTCGCCGGAACCGGACCGGCGACCGGCCACCCTCGGCGTGCGCGACCGCCCCCGGCCGGACGTCACGGAGCGGACCACGTCCAGACCGGACCGCCCCCGCCGGGGCCCGCTCGCGGGTGCCCTCGCGCGGCCCGGCCACACCGCCGCGGACACGACGGCCGGGCCCGGTCCGGCCGGGGGCCGGACGGGAGACCGGGCCGAGATCCAGCCCGGGGACCAGGCTGCGGGCCGGACGAGGACCAGCCCGAGGCCCAGGCCGGGGACCAGGCCGGGGACCAGGCCGAGATCCAGCCCGGGGACCGGGCTGCGGGCCGGACGAGGACCGGGCCTGGGTCCGGACCCAGGGTCGGGGAGGCCTCGGCGGGAGTCGGGCGGGGGCTTCTTCCGCCCGGGTGCGGGGCGTGGCCCTACGCGGGGACCCAGAGCGCGGTGCCGCGTCGTGCCGACCGGTCCGCGATCCGTCGCAGCAGCTCCTCCGCGGGCAGGACGCCGGGCCGCCGCCCGTCCCTGAGCCGTACGGCGAGCAGCCCGTCCGCGGCCTCCCGGGCCCCGAGCACCGCCTGGTACGGCACCAGCCGGGCCCGGCGGATCCGGGCACCGAGGCTGCCCTCGCCCGCCCCGGTCACCTCGGCCCGCAGACCCAGCTCCCCGGCCCGCCGCGCGACGTCGTGCGCCCGCTCCTCCTGCGCCTCGCCCACCGGCAGCACCGCCAGCTGGACCGGGGCCAGCCACACCGGGAAGGCGCCGCCGTGTTCCTCGATGAGGTGGGCGACCACCCGTTCCACGCTGCCGATGACGCTGCGGTGCACCATGACCGGGCGGTGCCGGGCGCCGTCGGGGCCGGTGTAGCGCAGGCCGAAGCGTTCCGGCTGGTGGAAGTCGATCTGCACGGTGGACAGGGTGGTCTCGCGGCCCGCCGGGTCGGCGATCTGCACGTCGATCTTCGGGCCGTAGAAGGCGGCCTCGCCCCCGGCCTCCTCGTACTCCAGCCCGGAGGAGTCCAGGACCTCGCGCAGGAGCGCGGTGGCCCGTTCCCACAGGGCGGGATCGGCGACGTACTTGCCGCCGTCGCCCGGCAGGGAGAGGCGGTGGCGGGCGGCGCGGATGCCGAGGTCGGCGTGGGCGCGGGAGATGAGCGCGAGGGCGGCGCGGGCCTCCTCGACGACCTGCTCCGGGGTGCAGAAGATGTGCGCGTCGTTGAGCTGGATGGCCCGTACGCGGGTGAGTCCGCCCAGCACCCCGGACGGCTCGGAGCGGTACATGCCGCCCAGCTCGGCCATCCGCAGCGGCAGCTCCCGGTGGCTGCGGGACCGGGAGCGGTAGACGAGGGCGTGGTGCGGACAGAGGCTGGGCCGCAGCAGCACCTGCTCCGCGCCCAGCGCCATGGGCGGGAACATGTCCTCGCTGTAGTGGTCCCAGTGGCCGGAGATCTCGTACAGCTCGCGTTTGCCGAGCACCGGTGAGTACACGTGGCGGTAGCCGGCCGCGCGTTCCACCTCCCGGACGTACTCCTCCAGGGTGTGCCGCACGACGGCGCCGTCGGGCAGCCAGTACGGCAGGCCCGCGCCCATCAGCGGGTCGGTGTCGAACAGGCCGAGCTCGCGGCCGAGGCGTCGGTGGTCGTGCACGGTGGGCTCCTCGTGGTCGTGAGGCGGGCACCACGCGCGACGAAGCCCCGGGGCACTCGCCCCGGGGCTTCGTCAGTGGTCAGCTGTCAGCGCGCCGGGACCTGGTCCGGCGTCGTCGTACGGGACGGGTGGGCGCGCTGCATGCCGGCGACGGTAGCAAGGGGGGAGGCGGCGTGCGAGCCGTTTTCCCTCCGGGCGGCTCACCCGGACGGATCGCCGCGCTGGTGGGGCGACCGGCGGGGTGGTGCCGTGGGAACACGTCCGCCCGTGGACGGCCCGCTCCCCCAGGAGGCACCCCGATGACCCATGCCCCGGCCACCGCCCGTGCCCTCCTCGCCGCCGCGCTGTCGGTGCCGGCCCTGCTGACCGCGGCGGCGTGCGTGGCCGGCGACCGGGAGGTGCCGCGCGCGCTGCCCGCGGGCGTGTCCGAGCCCCCGGCCGCCTCCACCCCCGCGCCCGCCGCCTCGCCCGCCGCCGAGCAGCCCTCGCCCGGCCCGCCCGGGCTGAACGAGGAGCAGCTGCGGGCGGCGCTGATCACGGAGACGGATCTGGGGGAGCCGTGGACGGCGAGCCGGGGCGCGGCGACCTGGCGGGACGGAATGTTGAAGGCGGAGACGGGGAACGCCGACTGCCGCCGGCTGCTCGACGCCCTCTACACGGAGGAGCTGTTCGGTCCGCCGGCCGGACCGAGCGCCACCGCCGCACTCGACGACGTCTCCGACGAGTCCCAGCTGCGCTACCGGGTCGCCGCGCACCCGCCCGCCGACGTGGACCGCGTGCTGGCCTGGATGAGGACGCTGCCGAAGACCTGCGAGCGGTTCGGGGCGACCACCACCCGGGCCGGCGACCAGCTCGTCGAGGTGGCGGAACTCCCGCTCCCGGAGGCCGGCGACGCGCGGGCGGGACTGCGGCTGACGATGACCGGGGAGACGTCCGACGGGGTCCCGACGCGTCTCACCGTGAACCTCGCGGCGGTCCGCGTCGGCGAGGACGCGATCACCCTCACCAACGGCGGACTCGGCACGGTGCTCCCCGAGGTCACCCGGGCGATGACCCAGCTCGGCGCGGACCGCCTGACGGACGTCGGCCGACAGGCGCGGGTACGGGTCTGAGGCGGGGTCCCACCGGAAGCGGGCACGGGTTCGAGGCGGGATCCCACCGGAAGCGGGCACGGGTTCGAGGCGGGATCCCACCAGAAGCGGGCACGGGTTCGAGGCGGGTGGCGGCACCCGCTCAGGGCGTGTCGAAGCGGCGGCGGTGGGAGATCACGTCCAGGGCGACCTCCAGGGCCGTGCGGCCGTGGGCGAAGGCGGCGGCGCGCAGGCGGGCCAGGGCCTCGTCGGCGCCGACGCCCAGCTGGACCATGATCATGCCGACGGCCTGGTGGACGCGGTCGTGGTCGGCGGCCAGCCCGCTGAGCCAGGGTTCGTCACCGTCCAGGAGCTCGTACGACAGGTCCATCAGCGCCACCGTCATGACGCCGGCGACGAGCCGGGCCACCCGCAGCTGGCCGTCGGTGAGTCCGCCGGGGGTGCCGCGGTAGAGGTCGAGGGTGCCGACGCAGACGGCGCCGCTGCCGAGGGGGATCGCGTACACGGCGCGTACACCGGCGCCGAGCGCCTGCTGGGCGAAGACGGGCCAGCGGTCGGCGCAGCCGGCGGCGGCGAGGTCGCGGGCGAGGACCGGCGCGCCGGACTCCAGGACGTGGCGGCAGGGGCCGTCGCCCAGGGTGGCCTGGAGCTGGGCGAGACGCGCGGCCTGCGGACCGGAGGCGCCGAGTTGCACGGGCATGCCGGCCCCGCGCAGCGACACGCTCGCGCCGTCCACCGGCAGCAGTGCGACGGCCACCGCGCACAGCCGCCCCGGCACGGCGGCCGGTCCGGCGCCGCGCAGCTCCGCGAAGATCGCGCCGATCACCCGTTCGTCCTCCCGGGCCGGGTCGCCCTCGGGGCCGTCCCTGGGCCGCACGCCCACCGCCTCCTTCGGCCGTTCGCCCCCCGGAAACCAGCCCCGACTACCCGGCCCGCCCGACCCCGAAACGGTCAGACCGGAGGTTGCGCCGGGGCCGGCCCCAGGGTCGTGGTCCCCGGGGCCGTGCGGTGGCCCAGGCCGGTGCGGTAGGCGTCCAGGGCCGCCTCGACGCGGCCGGTACGGCGCAGGAGGTCACCGAGGAGGCGGCACAGGTCGGCCAGGTCGCCGGCCGCGCCCGCGCGTTCCAGCAGGCTCATCGCGCGCACGTAGTGCTCCTCGGCCTGCTCCGCCCGGCGGGCGTCCTCGGCGATGATCCCGAGCAGCCGGTGCGCCGCCGCCGCGTGCACCGCGCCCCGCTCGGGGGAGAGCCCGCCGAGCACGTCCTCCAGCAGGACCGCCGCCTCCCGGGAGCTGCCGCGCCGGTGCAGCACGTCGGCCAGTTCGACGGTCACCTGGCTGCTGTAGAGGGACGCCCGCTTGGCCGACAGCATCTCCAGCGCCTCGCGCATCTCCTTCTCGGCGCGCTCCAGTTCGCCGTTCTGCGCGTACACGTAGCCGCGCATCCAGTGGCAGTTGGCCAGCTCGGTACGGAGCTGCAGCCCGCGGTACAGCTCCGCCGCCCTGGCCAGCGAGGCGTCCGCCTCGGCGAGGCGGCCCTCGGCGAGCAGGGTGCGGGCCACCGACCGGTGCATGCGCGCCACCAGCGCCGGGTCGCCGGACTGCGGCGCGAGCGCCAGCGCGAACTCCGCCGCCTGCGCGGCCCGCGCGTGCGCGCCCATGTCCATGTACGGGCCGATCACGCTGGCGTAGAGCAGCAGCAGCGCGTCCGGGTCGTGCAGGCCGCCCCGGTTCAGCTCGTCGATCGTGGACTCGAGGAGGTAGACCGCGTAGCGCAGTTCCCCCGCGAGGTAGTGCGCGACGGCCCGCCCGCGCAGCGCCGGCACCCGTGCGGGCAGCGGCGCCTCGGCGAGCCGGGCCTCGGCCTCCTCGAAGTACTGGCGGCCCTCGGCCAGTTCACCGGTCTCCAGGGCGCACTCCCCGAGCCCGAGCAGGGCGGCGGCCTGCTCCTCGGCCAGGCCGTGCGTCTCCGCCTCGGCGAGCAGCCCGGCGTACTGCTCCACCGCGGCCTCCGCCTCACCGACGGCGAGCGTGCGCTGCGCCTCGGTCAGCCGCAGGTGCAGCTCGGTCACGAGCCGGGCGGAACGTCCGGTGGCCAGTTCGTCGAACGCGACTCCGAGGCGGTCGGCGAGATGCCGCAGCGCGTCGTCGGAGGGGCGCACCCGTCCCGCTTCCAGCGTGGAGACGTACGCGGGCGTGTACACCGGCTCCGCCAGCTGCCTCTGGGTCAGCCCGCGCTCCACCCGCAACTGCTGCACCCGCCGCCCGATGGTCGCCGGCTCGTCCCGCTCCCCCACGCCAACTCCCCCATCGCCCCTTGCCGTTCGTGTCCGACAGCCCCTAGGTTAAACCGCGGATTAAACGTGCTTAACCCGTCGCTGTTGCGAGGTCGCCGTGCTGGAACGCACACGCACCACCGAGCGTTACGCCCGTGGCCTCGCCGCGGGCGTCGCCGCGGTCGCGGCGCTGGTCCTGGCGGCCAACGCGGGCCCGGCCAAGGCCACCGGCCCCGAGCCGCAGCGGCAGACCACGACACCGGTGGAGGCGGCGGTCCGGTAGGAACGCGCGTCCCGGCCGCACGGGCACGGGGGCACACGGGCACACGGACGACGAGGGCCGTAGCGGGCGCGACACCTCGGACCACCGGTCACGCCCGGAAGTCCGGCGGTCCGGTGAGCCCGGCAGCTCAGAGAGTCGGGGAGCCCGGGGAGTCCGGAAGCCCGAGAAGTCCGGCAGCCGGGGAGCTCAGGAATCAAGCAGCCCGGGAGTCCGGAAGCCCGGGAAGTCGGGCAGCCCGGGAGTCCGGCAGCCCGGCCCGTCGAGCGGGCAGGGCTCCGCGTGCCGGCCCGGACGGCGCTCAGCCCTGGGTCTGCAACTGGCTCAGCTGGCGCCGCACATGGTCCAGGGCACCCTCGCGCCGGCCCGGTACCCGGCCACGCAACTCCGCGAGGACCGCGCCGAGTTCGCGGGCCCTGGCCGGGTCCCCGATCCGGCCCCACTGGTGGTGCGCCCGGTCCACGGCCGTCTCCACGGCGGGCGCGTCCGCCGACTGCCCGGCGGACAGCCGGGCGCTCGCGACGGCCAGCCAGGTGCGGCAGCTGCGCGCCGCGTCCCCGGCCAGCATCGCCAGGTCCGCCCGGACCTCCGTCCAGTGCAGCGCCTCCTCGGAGGCCGGCCCGTGCGCCAGACCGGCCGCCTGCTCCAGCCGCGCGGCCAGCGCGTCGGCGTCCGCGTGCCGGCCGGAGCGCACGGCGGCGGTGACGGCCGCGTGCGGATCGCCCGGCACCGGCCCGCGCCGCGCCAGCGGCAGGTCGGTGCCCGCGCTCTCCGGCGCGATCCGCGTCAGCGCCTGCTGGTGCAGCTCCTCGTCCGGCGGACGCCATCCGCTGCGCAGGATCGTCGCGACCGCCTTCATGTACGCCGGTGCCGCGACCCCGCGACGGGACGGCGGGGGCGCGACACGGCCGTAGACGGCGTTGTCGGGACCGCAGTCGAGCGGGAACGGGCCCGGCGGCCGCGACGCGCTCAGCGCCTGCCAGGTCTCCGGGTCGGCGTGCAGGTCGAGGAAGAGCGTCGTCGCGCCCGCCGGACGCAGCCGCAGTTCCTCCCGGAACCAGTGCCACGGCAGTCCGGTGTACCGCACGGTGGACGCGGTCGTCCGGGCCAGCGCCAGATGCGGCAGCCGCTGGCGGCGGTCGAGCTGGAGCTGACCGGTGACGTACACGGTCAGCGGACCCGGCGCCGCCGCGGCGGCACGCAGCCGGGTCAGCACGGCCTGCGGCTCCAGCGGGTCGGCGAGTTCGACGACGTTCGCGGTGTCCGCGCCGGACAGCACGGCGGGTGGCACCGCCGCGAGGACCGGGAGCACGGACGCGGCGTCCACCAGCCGGCCGCGGCCCAGCGGTGAGGCCGCCAGCAGCAGCACGGTTCCGGGCATGGTCCCCTCCCTGTCGATCACCTACGGCAGCACGGTAACCGCTGCGGCTGCGAAGGGTGATGTCAGTGAGGTGAACGTACCCCTTCGGGGCCTTCGCCCCCGGGCGCGCGGATCCGTCGTACCGCGAAGGCGGTGGTGTCGTCGACCAGGTGCCCCCGGCTGTGCCGCAGCGTCCCGTCCCGGACGACGGAGACCAGCCGGACCGGCGCGACGACCCGCGGGTCCGCCGCCACCGCCCGGTCCAGGTCGTCGGCGAGCCGGTAGAAGTCGCCGGCGCCGTCCCGGGCCTCGGTCACGCCGTCGGTGACCAGCAGCAGCGTCTCGTCGGCGGCGACCGGCACCCGGCACACCGGCGGCGGGCCGGGGGCGAGGTCGCGGCAGCCGATCGGCAGACCCCCGTCGGCCGGCAGGGCCCGTACGCCGCCGGGGCCGACGGCCAGCGGGGGTTCGTGCCCGAACACGACGGCGTCCACGACGTCGGTGCGGTCCGCCGGGAAACCGAGCAGCACGGCGGTGGCGAAGCGGTCGCCGTCGCCCCGGCCGAGCGCCGTGGTGTACTCGCGGTGCCGCAGCATCCGGTCCTCCAGCCGGTCGGCGACCGCCGTCAGGTCCGCCTCGTGGTAGCCGGCCTCGCGGAACGCCCCGAGCAGCACCGCCGCCGTCTCCACCGCGCCCAGCCCCTTGCCCTGGACGTCACCGACGAACACCCGGGTGCCGTGGGGGCCCGGCTGGATGTCGTAGAAGTCGCCGCCGACGCGGGCCTGGGCGTCCGCGGTGAGGTAGACCCCGGCGTGCTCCAGGCCGCCCCAGCGCGGCGGCAGGGGCCGCAGCACGGTGCGCCGTACGGTCTCGGTGACGTCCCGCAGGTGCAGCGCGCGGCGCTCACCGCGCACCCGCACCACGCAGGCCAGCGTGGCGAGGACGCCACCGGCGGCGACGAGGATGAAGTCGGGCAGCCCCGCCTGGAACTGGTGCGGCCAGGCGTTGTCCACCAGGGTGTACGTGGCCAACGCGAGCACGGCGAACAGGACCGTTCCCCACACCCCGCAGATCGCGGAGGCGATGCCCGGCACCAGCACGATCCAGGAGATGGTCCGGAACTCGCCGCCGGTGTTGTAGTCGGCCACCGTGATGGCCACGAGCAGCAGCAACGGCGGCACCCAGGCGACGCTGCGGCCCCCCACCTGCAGCATCTCGTGCCGGTGCACGACGTCGCGCCGGCCGGCCGGGGGGTACCGGTCGTGCAGGCCGTGTCCCCCGCTGCCCGGACTCACGGCCCCAGCGAAACACGGGGCGGTGCCGTCCGCATCCGGTCTCCACTTGCCGACGGGCCCGGGGAGGTGTGCATTGGTGGGGCGGGGGCGAGGAGAGAGGAGTGCTCTCATGGCGCACGCGGCACCCCGGCCCCGGGGAGCGATCGAGCCGGCCGGCACGACCGACATCTTCAGCGCACGGACCCACAGGGTGGCGAAGGTCGTGATACCCGTCCTCCTCGGGCTCGTGTACGGCTACTGGGCGGCGGCCGCCCGGCGCTTCGGCGGGCCCATCACCGGCTGGAACTTCCTGTTCGGCTTCCTCACCGGGCTCGCGTTCGCCCTGGTGTTCATGGCGCTCCTCGCCTTCGCCCCGAAGGTGCGGCGCGAACTGCACGCGGTGCTGTGGGCGGCGTTCAGCGGCATCGCGGTCGGCTTCCTGTGCGACCAGACCGCCGGCGCGACCCTCCCGCGCTCCGCGATCCTGGGCCTGGCGGTCGCGGCGGGGGTCTTCCTGGCGATGTTCTACCGCTTCTACACCCACGAGGACGCACAAGGCCACCGAGTGGGCTGAGCCCACCTCACCCCGCCCCGTCGTTCCCGCGCCCACCCGTGCCGCAGGGTGGCACGGGTGGGCGCGGGTGGGCACGGGTGGGCGCGACAGCGCCCCGCAGGCGCCGGGCTGCGCGACCCACCCCGGCCCGCACCAGCACGGCGCCCCCCGTTCGGCCCACGCGTACACCCGCACGCCCACCCAGCACTCGCGCCCCCACCCCCCGCCACCTTGACTGACCACGTGGCCCCCCACCGCACCCGCCTCCGCAACGCCCTCTCCGCGGCACTGCTCGCCCTCGCCTGCCTGCTGACCCCCTGCGGCACCCTGGCCGCCTGGGCGGCCTTCGCCCTCGCCGACACCGGACGCTACGTCGCCGCCATGGCCCCGCTGGCCGCCCATCCCGACGTACGCGACGCCGTGGCCGACGCCGTCGTGGACGAGGTCGTACGCGAACTGGAACCGGAGACGGCGGCCGGCCCCACCCTCGGACCGTTCGTGCGCGAGGCGATCCGCTCCTTCACCCGCACCGAGGCGTTCCGCACCGCCTGGGAGGCCGGGAACAGGGCCGTCCACGACGCCGTCCTGCGCGCCCTGCGCGACGACCGGGCCGCCCCCGGCCCGGTCACCGTCGACCTCGCGCCCGTCACCGCGCGGGTACGGGCGCGGCTCGTCGCCGACCACATGCCCTTCGCCCACCGCATCCCCGTCGAGCACACCGAGGTCGCGGTGGTGCCGGCCGGGGAGGTGGCCGGGCTCCGGAAGGGGTACCACGTGCTGGACGCCGCCGCCTTCTGGCTGCCGCTCGCGGCCGTCGTCCTCGCCGTCACCGGGATCGCCGTCGCCGCCTGCCGCCGCCGCGCGCTCACCGCGACCGGCCTGGGCACGGCCCTGGGCGGCGCCCTGCTCGCCCTCGCGACCGCCGTCGGCCGCCGGCTCACCCTGGCCGACCTGCCCGACCGCGTCCACCGCCCGGCGGCGGCCGCGGTCTACGACGCCCTCACCGCCACCCTGCGCACGGCGTCCTGGCTCCTCCTCGCCCTGGGTCTGACGGTGGCCCTGGTCTCCTGGCTGACCGGCCGCTTCGGTCCCCGCCGCACACCCCCGGCTCCCGCCCCCGTCCCGGCCCGGCCCTCGGCCAGGGCCCGGACCTGACGCCCCGGGGCGGCGCCTTCCGGCAACCGTGACGGACGTGCGGGCCGCCCCGGAAGGGGACGGCCCGCACCCGTCGCACGGTGACCGCCGGAAGGAGCGGGCCGGTGCCCGGCCCCTCCCGGACGCCGGCGTCAGACGCCGATGTCGCGGCCGTCCGCGCGCCACACCGCGACCACGGCCGGGCGGACGTACGTGCCGGGCCCGTCGGGCCAGGTGCTGGCCGGCTGGTCGACCGTCGCCCCGTCCACCTCGCCCGGGTGCTGTACGGCGACCAGCACCCGCCGGTCCTGGATGACCGGACCGCAGGTCTCCGCACCGTTCGGGACGGTCAGGAACTGCTTCAGCTCACCGCGCCGGTCACCGCGCGTGGCGACGCCGAAGAGGCCGTCGTGGGAGCCGAGGGCGCTGCCGTCGGTGGAGATCCACAGGTTGCCGTGGTCGTCGAAGGCGACGTTGTCCGGGCAGGAGATCGGGCTGACGGAGTCCTTCGGGAAACCGGCGAAGTACGTCGCCGGGTCCTCCGGGTCGCCCGCGACCAGGAACAGCGACCAGGCGAACGCCGTGCTCTCCGGCCGGTTCCAGCGCTCGGTCAGCTCCAGGACCTGGCCGTGCTTGTTGGAGTTGCGCGGGTTGGCCTCGTCGGCGGCGGCGTAACCGGCCTTGCCGCGGTTGGAGTTGTTGGTGAGGGCGACGTACACCTTGCCGGTGACCGGGTTGGGCTCGACGTCCTCGGGCCGGTCCATCTTGGTGGCGCCGACCTTGTCACCGGCGAGGCGCGTGAAGACGAAGACCTCCTCGGCGGTCATGCCCTCGACGTGCGAGACGGCTCCGTCGGCGGTGGCGGTGGCCAGCGGGATCCACTGGCCGCTGCCGTCGAACTCGCCGTCCTTCGGGAGCCTGCCGGTGCCGTCGATCTCGATGGCCGGGGAGTCACCGGTGAGCTTGGCGACGTACAGCGTGCCCTCGTCGAGCAGGGAGAGGTTGTGCTCGCGGACGGAGCGGCTGTTGCCGTGCCGCATCCGCTTGCTGCCGACGAACTTGTAGAAGTAGTCGAACCGCTCGTCGTCACCGGTGTAGACGACCGGGCGTCCGTCGTGCGTCAGCCGCACGGTCGCGCCCTCGTGCTTGAACCGGCCGAGCGCGGTGTGCTTGCGGGGCGTGGAGTCGGGGTCGTACGGGTCCAGCTCGACGACGTACCCGAACCGGTGCACCTCGTTGGGCTCCTGGGAGACGTCGAACCGCTTGTCGAAACGCTCCCACTTGCGCTCGGTGGCGCCGGTCCCGATGCCGTACCGCTTGTCGGTGGCGCGGCTGCTGTTGGCGAAGTACTGGTTGAAGTTCTCCTCGCCGTGCAGGGTCGTGCCCCACGGGGTGGTGCCGCCGGCGCAGTTGTTGAGGGTGCCGAGCACCTTGGTGCCGCTCGGGTCGACGGAGGTCTTCACCAGGTCGGACCCGGCGACGGGGCCGGTGAGCCGGAACTCGGAGGTGGCGGTGAGCCGCCGGTTGAGCCGGTGCCGGGTGACGGGCGTCAGCCTGCCGCTCCGCCGCTCCTCCTCCACCGCGACCACGGCGAGCCCGTGCGCGGCCCAGGCGATCTCCACCTGCTCGCGGGTGGGGTTGGCGGCGTCGTAGTCCCGGAACATGAGGACTTCGTCGGTGTACTCGTGGTTGGCGACGAGCAGCTGCCGGTCGCGCTCGCCGTGCAGCGGCAGCAGGGCGAGGAAGTCGCAGTTGTACCCGAACTGCCCGGCCTGCGCCTTGGCGCTCTGCTTCTCCGGGTCGAAGGCGGGCGCGCCGCGCAGGATGGGCTCGCCCCAGCGGATGACGACGTTCTGCCGGTAGCCCTCCGGCACGGTCACGGCGTCGTCGGTGTTCGGGGCCACGGGCGTGAACCGCAGACCGCGGGCGCCCTTGGACTTGGGCTGGCCGTGGGCGCCCTTGGCGGCGGGGGCCGCCTGCGCCCCGGGGGCGGCGGCGACGCCGACCGCTCCGGCGCCGGCCGCGGCGACGGTGACGACGGCGGCGGCGCGCATCATGGAGCGGCGGCTGAGGGCGCCGGCGATGACGTCGCCGACGTACTCGTTGGAGCTGGTGTTGGGCACCTCGTGGAAGCAGGCGTCACCACACCGGAAACGGCAGGTCATGGCGGACCGGCCGCCGGGGTGGGAACCGGACGGCGTTCCGATCAACGGCAGCAGCTTTCGCACGTTTTCTCTCCTTGGGTACCCGTGGTGTCAGCGTGACCGTAGGGGTACATACGTGCGGTAGCCGGGCGCCCGGGTGAACGGTGAGTGAACCTGCGGCAGCATTCGGGAAGGCGTGCCGGGCCGAATCGCCCCCTTGACATATACGATTCCGCAAACCCAACCCTGCCCAAGATCGCCCTTGCGGGCCGCTAACCTTACGTGTCCGTCCTGGCCAGGGATTGACGGGCATCAACTCACGCGAAGGGTTGCGCACATGGGCATTCTCACTCTCCTGCGGAACGCGTTCGGACGGTCACGCAAAGCGAGGGCCGCCGAAGCGGAGGGTGCGGCGGACGCCGCCGAGACGGCGAGTACGTCCCCGGCGTCGCCCGCCCCGGCGGAGCCGGCCGCGGAGGCCCCCGCGGCTCCGAAGGTCCCGTCCCCGTCCCCCGAGCCCACCCCGGCGTCCCGCACGGCCGCCGTCCCGGAACCCCGCGAGGAGCACGACCTGGTCTCCGCGGCCTTCGACAAGGTCACCCTCCCCACCCCCACCCGCTCGGACACCCCCTCACCCCCCACCGAGGCAACCCCGGCAACCGAGCCCGAGCCGGAGACGAAGGCGGAGCCCGAGGCTGCCGCCGAGACCGAGGCCGAGCCGGAGACCAAGGCAGAAGCGGAAGCCGAACCGGAAACCGCCGTCGAGGCCGAGCCCGAAGCGAAGCCCACCGCCGAGGAAAAGCCTGCGGCCGGACCCGAGCCGGAAACCGACCCCGAGGTCCAGCCGGAGGCGGAACCCGAAGCAACGCCCGAGGCCGTCGAGACCCAGCCGGAAGCCAAGCCCGAGGCTGCTGAGGAGAAGCCCGAGGCCGCCACCGAGACCGAACCCGCGCCGGAGACCAAGCCCGAAGCCGCCGAGGCGGAGCCCGCCGCCGAGGTCGAAGCAGAGCCCGAGACCGAACCCGCGCCGGAAACCAAAGCCGAAGCCGAACCGGAAGCCGACGTCGAGGTCCAGCCGGTGGCCGCCGCCAAGCCCGAGGCCGCCACCGAAGCCGAGCCGGAGCCGGAAACCAAGCCCGAAGCCACCGAGGCGGAGCCCGCCGCCGAGGTCGAAGCAGAGCCCGAGACCGAACCCGCGCCGGAAACCAAAGCCGAAGCCGAACCGGAGGCCGACGTCGAGGTCCAGCCGGTGGCCGACGCCGAGCCCGAGGCCGCCACCGAAGCCGAGGCGGAGCCGGAGGCAAAGCCCGAGCCGGAGACCAAGCCCGAGGCCACCGAGGCCGAGCCGGAGCCCGCCACCGAGCCGGAGCCGGAAACCAAGGACGAAGCGGAGCCCAAGGCCGAGGTCGAACCGGAAGCCGAGGTCGCAGCAGAGGCCGAGCCCGAAGCGAAGGCCGGCGCTGCCGTCGAGGACGAGCCCGCGGTCGCCGACGGCGAGGACGCCCCGCAGGGGCCACCCGCACCCGACGACGAAAGCAGCACGGGTGGTGCGGGTGGGAACGAAACCCCGGCCGAAGGCGAAGCCGAGGCCGAGGCCGGACACCCCGCAACCCCCGCCACCCGCGTCCGCTCCACCGCCCCCACCCTCACCACCGCCTACGAGGCGGCCGGCGCCGCCCTCCAGGAACGCGGTCTCACCGGCACCCGCGCCAAGGTCTACCTCGTCCTCGACCGCTCCGCCTCCATGCGCCCGTACTACAAGGACGGCTCCGCCCAGGCCCTCGCCGAGCAGACCCTCGCCCTCGCCGCCCACGTCGACACCGAGGCCACCCTCCACGTCGCGTTCTTCTCCACCGAGCTGGACGGCACCGGCGAGCTGACCCTCTCCGACCACGAGAACAAGATCGACGAGCTGCACGCCGGCCTCGGCCGCATGGGCCGCACCAGCTACCACGCGGCCGTCGAGGCCGTCCTCGCACGGCACGCCGACGAGCCGGCCGGCACCCCCGCCCTGGTGGTCTTCCAGACGGACGGCGCGCCGGACGCCAAGACCCCCGCCACCCAGGCCCTCACCGACGCGGCGAAGAGCCACCCCGCCGTCTTCTTCTCCTTCGTCGCCTTCGGCGAGCACGACAACAAGGCCTTCGACTACCTCCGCAGGCTGAAGACGGAGAACACCTCCTTCTTCCACGCGGGCCCCGCCCCCCGCGAGCTCACCGACAAGGAGCTCTACGAGGGCGTACTGGCGGCCTGGCGCCCGTAGCCGCCTCCTCACCCCTCATCCCGGGGGGCGGACGGGATCCCCGTCCGCCCCCCGAAACGCGTGTGAGCCGACCTCCCCGGGGCCAGTAGGATTTCGACCATGGCGGCCACTGGATCCGAGAAGCAGGGGGCGAAGGCGTACTACGTCTCGACCCCCATCTACTACGTCAACGACGCTCCTCACCTGGGCCACGCCTACACGACCGTCGCAGGCGACGTGCTCACCCGCTGGCACCGCCAGCGCGGCGAGAAGGTGTGGTACCTCACCGGCACGGACGAGCACGGTCAGAAGATCATGCGCACCGCGGAGGCGAACGGCGTCAGCCCGCAGCAGTGGGCGGACAAGCTCGTCGACGAGGCGTGGAAGCCCCTCTGGGAACACCTCGACATCGCGAACGACGACTTCATCCGCACCACGCAGAAGCGGCACACCGACCGCGTCCAGGAGTTCGTGCAGGACCTGTACGACAAGGGCGAGATCTACAAGGGCGGCTACGAGGGCCCGTACTGCGTGGGCTGCGAGGAGTACAAGCTCCCCGGCGAGCTGCTCGACGGCGAGGGCGAGTACGCGGGCCAGAAGCTGTGCCCGATCCACAAGAAGCCGGTGGAGATCCTCAGCGAGGAGAACTACTTCTTCAAGCTCAGCGAGTACGGCGAGAAGCTCCTCGCCCACTACGAGGCCAACCCGGGCTTCATCCAGCCGGAGTCGGCGCGCAACGAGGTCGTGAACTTCGTCCGCCAGGGGCTGCAGGACCTGTCCATCTCCCGCTCGACGTTCGACTGGGGCGTGCCGGTCCCGTGGGACGACAAGCACGTGATCTACGTGTGGGTCGACGCGCTGCTGAACTACGCCACGGCGGTCGGCTACAACGAGAACCCGGAGAAGTTCGAGGCCACCTTCCCGGCCGACGTGCACCTGGTCGGCAAGGACATCCTGCGCTTCCACGCGATCATCTGGCCGGCCATGCTGATGGCACAGGGCCTCCCCCTCCCCGGGAAGGTCGCCGCGAACGGCTGGCTGATGGTCGGCGGCGAGAAGATGAGCAAGTCCAACCTGACCGGCATCAAGCCGCAGGACCTGACCTCGCACTTCGGCGTGGACGCGTACCGCTGGTACTTCCTGCGGGCGATCGCCTTCGGCCAGGACGGCAGCTTCTCCTGGGAGGACTTCTCCGCCCGCTACACCAGCGAGCTGGCGAACGACTACGGCAACCTGGCGTCCCGCGTCGCCGCGATGGTCGGCAAGTACTTCGGCGGCGAGCTGCCGGCGTCGACGGCCGACGGCGAGGCGGAGCAGGCGGTCCACGACGGCCTGGCCAAGGCGGTCGCGGAGGCGGACCGGAAGATCGGCGAGGAGCTGGACTTCCAGGGCGGCATCCTGGCCGTGTTCGACTTCGTGAAGCAGGTCAACGGCTACATCACCGAGCAGGAGCCCTGGAAGGTCGCGAAGGACGACTCGCCGGAGGGCAGGGCCCGCCTGGCGACGATCCTCTACACCGCCGCGGAGTCCCTGCGCGCGGTGGCGGTCCTGCTCAACCCGGTCATGCCGGAGACCTCGCAGAAGCTCTGGGACTCCCTCGGCGCGGAGGCCGGCCTCGGCGCCCTCGCCGACCAGAAGGTCCAGGAGTCCGGCACCTGGGGCCTGCTCCCCGCCGGTTCGACGGTCACCAAGGGCGCGGTCCTCTTCCCGCGCCTCGAGGAGAAGCCGACCGCGTAGAACGCGTGACGTACGTCCAGAGGCCCGGAAACGGCTTGTTTCCGGGCCTCTGCGCAGTTGAAGGGGGTCAGTTTCCCGACGCGTGTGCCACGAAGTCGGCCCACGCGTGGCGCGTGAGCGCAAGCTGAGGGCCTTCAACGTTCTTGGAGTCACGGACGTGCACCGCGTCAAGCATGGTCGCGACCTCAACGCACTCGTTGCTGTTGCTGCTGTCGCTGTAGCTGCTCTTGAACCACCGCAGCTCCGACCCGTCCTCAGCAGACGTCTTGCGGATCATGTCTCTCCCAGCACTTGCTCGATGAAGGCCAGCGACTCCCCTGGTGAGAGAGCCTGAGCTCGGATGATGCCACACCGCAGTTCCATGATCCGAAGATGCTTCAACTCCGTGACGGGACGGCTGCCGAAGTCTCCTTCGGCTCGGCCAACTGCCGTGCCATCGGCGAACTTGAGCACTTGGATCTCGCCTCCCATACCGGCATGGACCGCACGGTCGATCGGCATCACCTGGATCTCGACGTTCCGCATCTGACCGAGCTCCAGAAGATGCTCCAGCTGGTGGCGCAGCACCATTCTGCCGCCGAGTGGCCGCCTGAGCGTCGCCTCTTCCTGGACAAAACACAGCTCTGGAGAAGGGTCCCGCTCGAAGATCACCTTGCGGGCCATACGCGCACCAACCAGCCGCTCCACCTGGTCCTGTGAGTGCGCCGGCCGCCGCATCTCGAACAGTGCACGCATGTAGCCCTCTGTCTGCAACAGGCCGTGAAGATTGTGGGTGCCGTACGCGGTCAGCTCGACCGCCTGTGCCTCCACGCGGGCCATGTCCCGAATTTTCTTCGGGTACCGGACCTTCCTCACGTCCTCCCACGCCGCCGCGATGAGCCCGCCCGCGCCCAACACCTCGTCGGCCCTGCGCAGATACTCCTGCTGGGGAATCCGCTTCCCACCCTCTACTTTGTAGACCAGGTCGTCCCCGTACCTGACCGCCGCCGCGAAGTCGACGACCCGCATGCCCATCGCCTCCCGCCGCAGCCTCAACTGACGTCCCACGGTGGTGAGAACGGCCACCCCCCACTCGTCCTCCGGGTCCACCTCCCACCCCGGCTCGTCCTCCTCGGTCTCGGTCCGGAGCCGTACCGCCTCGCCGTCCACCGACATACCGCACCCCTCTGTCGTACCGCCGTGCTGTGCAACGCCCTTACTCGCAGGCCGGTTTTTCCGACGGTCCGGACAGCGGCCGACAAGCACCGACAGTCACCCTACGTACCGGGTCTGTCACTCTTCACGGTAAGCACGTCCGGCCACGCTCGGTCCCGTGAACAGCGAAAAGTCCACCCAACTTCTGTCATCCGCCGACCACTTCAGCGTGCTCCTGTCACCCACACCCCGCGGCGCCCGTCTCGCCCGGCTGCTCGCCACGGACTGGACGCGCGGCCGGGAGCTGCCCCACCGCACCACCGAGGCCGCCGAACACCTCGTCGCCGAACTCGCCGTCAACGCGGCCACCCACGGCCGGCTCGCCGGACGCGACTTCCGCCTCGCCCTCCTGACCGACGGCGCGACCCTCCGCATCGAGGTCACGGACACCCGCGGTGACGACCTCCCGAGCCGCCGCGTTCCCGCCCCCGGCGCCGAGTCCGGACGCGGTCTGCTCCTCGTCGAGGCCCTCGCCGACCGCTGGGGCGTGGAGCTCGGGCCGGTCCCCCGTAAGACCCTATGGGCGGAACTCGATCTCCCCCCACGCTGACCAGCGGAAACGACAACGGCACCGGAACCCGATCGCGTGTGTTCCGGTGCCGTCGGACGTCTTTCCCAAGGACCACGGGAGAGAAAGAAACCCCACCAAGCCCCACCCCTCCCGCCCACGGCGCACGCTCACTCGCGCGGGTGAACATCACCAACTGGAGTGGATATGCCACAGGTTGTCTGCCTTACGCTCAGCGCAACACGGCACACAGCCTCAGACATGCAAACGGCCCCCGCCAGGAGTGACATTCCACGGCGAGGGCCTGACCACCAAGGAAGTAAGGGCTTCCCGATGGACACCCAAAACACTAGCGTGCCCCCGCACGCCCAGTCCCGTAACGGCGGGAAAAACCACGCCCACCGGCGCGCCCACGCGAAGGGCCACCCCAGCGGCGTCACCCACGACAACACCCGCCACACCGCCCGCTTCACGGTGATCGGCAACCACCTCACCCAGCACCCGGACCTCTCCCTGCTGGCGATCGGACTGGCCTGTCACATCCAGTCCCTCCCCACCGGCACCCCCGTCGGCATCAAGACCCTCGCCGCCCGCTTCCCCGAGGGCCCGACCCGGATCGCCGCCGCCCTGAACGAGCTGGAGACCCACGGCTACCTGCGCCGCATCCGCGAACGCACCCCGACCGGCCGCCTCGTCACCCGCACCGTCTCCTGCAACCAGCCCGGCCGACGCGACACCCCGCCCGAACCGGGCGAGGCGCCCAGCCCTCCGGCCCGTCCCCCGACCCGCCGCGCGGCCACCGCCCCGCAGCAGGAACCCCCGCGCCGTCGCGCCCTCCCCGCCGTACCGAAGCCCTCGTACACCTTCCCCGACCTCCTCCGGGCGGCCACCGACGTCCTCGCCGGCCTCCGCCGCGAGGACCCCCGCCTGCTGCTCTCCGCCACCGACGCCGAACACCTCGCCCCCGGCGTCGCCGCCTGGCTGGAGCGCAACCTCACCCCCACCGCCGTACGCAAGGCCCTGGCCGGCGACCTGCCCCTGGAACCCCTGATCCGGCCCGCCGCCTTCCTGGCCCACCGCCTGACGGCCAAACTCCCACCCCTCCCGCCGTACCGCGCCCCCGAGCAGCCCCCGCCCGTCCGGCACCCCCTGCGCAACTGCGACGCCTGCGACCACGCCTACCGTGGCCCCGACCCCCACCACTGCCAGGGCTGCGCCTCAGCGTGTGTCGGTTCCGGTGCCCCCGACACCGGAACCGACGAGCCGTCCCTCGTTGAACGGGGCCGACCGTGACAGGCCGCTCGCGGCCTGCCCGGTTCCCGGTCCGGCTCCTCCGTGGCCCCGTCCGGATACCCTGGCCGGGGCACCCTGTGGAGGACACCATGAGTACTCAGGCCGATCACGGACACGAGCTGATCCCACGTCCCGAGCAGACTCCTGACGCCCTGCGCACGGCCCTCGCCGTGGTCGATCCGGGGCGCCTGGACGAGATGCAGACCACAAAGGACGACGCCTTCGCCAAAGCCGTGGAGTGGCAGTCCCTGAGCCCTGTGCGGAGCTGGGTCCTCACCTGGGCCCGAGACATCGAGATCGCCCGGCGTCCTGCTCTGTCCTCCCGCTTCGCGCAGGCACAGAGCAGGCTGGAGCACGAAGATCCCGCCATTGCCGGGGAGGCTCTGAGGGAGCTGAGCGCCGTCCTGGACGAAGCCATGAAAGCAGTGCGCGCTTGAGCTGGAAGTGGGAGTACGCCTTCGGTGCGGAGGAAACCGCCCGCACCGCACCCGTAGCCTTCCTCGCCGGTGTGAAGAGGAAGGCGGACGAGCTGGTCAGAGCCGCCGAAGCCGTCCACGTTCACGGCCGGGCCCACGAGGGCATCGACCCGAAGGGGGGCGACGTCATCGTCCCAGGCGGCATGTTCAGATACCAGGTCGTCGTACGCGGCGAACGTGTCTACATCGTCCAGATCACCTACCTGGGGTACTGAAATCAATGACGACTGTTCTGCGGGACACGCCACAGAGCATCGCCGACCCGATCACCGAACTCGTCGCACAAGGCCTGGGCAAGCACCCGGTCGCACACCGGTGGAGGAAACTGGTGGCCGTGGACCTCTCCTTTTACAAGTCGTACCTCTCCGAGGAAATCCGTGACGAGGGCCGGGCCGAGGGCGCGGCACGACGCGCCGCCGAGGACGTCCTGGACATCCTGGAAGTACGCGGCATGGACATCCCCGAAGGGGTCCGGGAACGCGTCACCGGCTGCGACGACCTCGAGATCCTGCGCCACTGGCACCGGCGTGCCGTCACGGCCCCGACGGCCGCAGAGATCTTCGAAGACGAGTAGTCACGGTTGCCCAGGGGGCCTCCCCGCGCTGCCTGCCGGGGATGCGCGTTCGGACCGCCCGGCGGACGCCGTGAGGGGCCCGGGAACGTGTCCCGGGCCCCTCACGGTCCGTGGCGCGGCGGACCGCGCGGCACGGGTGCGCGAGGGCCGGGGGCTCGTGGTCTCCCGGCCCTCGCGCGTCTCGGGTGCTACTTGAGCACGCCCGCCCCCGTCGTCGTCGCCAGCGACGCCGGCAGGTCGCCCGCCGAGGCCTCCAGGCCCGCCGTGAGGGCCGGGGTCCAGTTGACCGTGGTCTTCAGGTCCTTGGACGAGGCGGCGTTGTAGGCGGCGACGAGGTCGGTCACCGTGCCGTTGACGAGGTTGCCGGAGCCCTTGACGGAGCCGGTTCCGTCACCGCTGAGGAGCTTGGCGGCCTTCGCGCCGGACGGCAGCTTCCAGTAGTTGTTCTCCGCGACGACCTGGGCCTTGGCGCGGGAGTTGATGCTGTACTGCGGCGCGTACCCGTTGAGGGTCGTGACGTCGTAGTAGTTGTTGTAGATGTGGATCTGGCCGATGCGGGCCAGCGGGGCGCGCTGCATGATGCCCTTCCACACGTTGTGGTGGAGGGAGACGCGCAGCTTGCCGACGCTGTCGGTGTCGCTGCCGCCGATCAGCATCGTCTTGTCGTGGTTGGTGAACTGGTTGTGCGAGACGGTCACCAGGTCGGAGCCCTTGGTGATGTCGAGGGCGCCGTCGTGGATCTGGTACTCGCGGCCGAAGTACTTCGGGTTGGCGCTGTCGAAGTGCGGCGCGTCGGTGAACGTGTTGTGGTCCGCCCACACGTGGGTCGCGCCGCGCAGGGACACCGAGTCGTAGTTGGAGTTCCAGTTGCCGTCGTCGCCGTCGGTCGGGTCCCACTGCGGGAAGCAGTCCTCGGTGGCGGCGAAGGTCAGGTTGCGGACGATGACGTTGTCCACGTTCTGGATCTGGAGCATGGCCCCGGTGAGGCCGGCGTTCGTGCCGGGTACGCCCACGATCGTCGTGTTGGCGGGGACCTTGAGGACGATGTTCTTGGCCTGCTTGGACTGGGCGGTGGCGCGCGCCGTCTCCTGGGTGCCGGAGGGCAGCTTGGAGCGGCCGTAGGTGGCCGGGTCGTAGGCCTTGAGGTAGGCCGAGAGCGAGTAGCCGGTGCCGGAGGCGTAGTCGGCGCAGGTCAGCTTTTTGCCGTTGTCATCGGTGTTGGCGTCGATCGTGCCGCTGACCTTGATGATGCGGGGCGTGGTGTCGGACACCGAGCCCAGTGCCTTCACGAGCTGTGCGCGGGTGGAGACGGTGAAGGTGTGGGCGGCGTCGGCCTTCGTGCCACCGGTGGTGCCCGTACCGGAGGACGCCCAGCCGTCCTTCGCGGCGAGCGTCTGGTGGTACAGGTCGACGGTCCCGGCGTTGGCGTTCATCACGAAGACGCCGGCGCCGGCTCCCGCGGCCACGACGGCCGCACAGACGACGGCGGCACGACGGGAGCGGAGGGACCGGCGGTGGGAACGAGCAGCCACGGGGCTTCCTTACGGGGGGAGGAGCGGTTTACACCCTGTCAGTGACCGCCGCCCGGCGAAGGGTTGCCGCGTACGGAGATTTTTTCTCCCCCGAGGCCGGGCTCGTCGGCGAAAAGCATGATGATGCGGTCCACGCCGGGCGCGGCCCCCTTCCCACGTCTCGAAGGGAAGCCGGCCGCGTAACGCGCTCGCTACAGCGGCGTCCCAGGACGGAGGGAAGCCTTCTCCCAGGCCCTTCCGTTTGCGAAGATCGCGTGAAGGCGGCCGATGTCCGGCCGTCACCGCTCACGTGGGGGGACCCGTCCATGGCACTCTTCGGCAACGCGCACACCGTCGACCCGGCCCAGGCGCAGCAGGACTACGCCCGTCTGCTGGGCCACGGCGAGCAGGTGCACGCCGCGTTCCTGCTGATCCGCGACACCATCCTGTTCACCGACCGCCGCCTGATCATGGTCGACAAGCAGGGCATCACCGGCAAGAAGGTGGAGTACCACTCCGTCCCGTACCGCAGCATCACCCACTTCGCGGTGGAGACCGCCGGCACCTTCGACCTCGACGCCGAACTGAAGATCTGGATCTCGGGTTCCCCGACCCCCATCCAGAAGACCTTCACCAAGGGCGTCGACATCTACGAGGTCCAGGCGATCCTCACCCAGTTCGTGGCGCGGTAGCCGCTCCACACCCCCGCAGCACCTGCTTCACCGTTCATTTACCGGCGTATAAGGTTTTGTCACCCGTGTGTCGCACCATCGAACTGACGTCTGACACACGGGTGTGCGCCTGCGGTCTTCACGGACCCGGTCCGCACCCGAGTCCGCCCGCGTACAAGGGAACGACGTGAAGCGCATCCTCATCCGCTCCGGGAAGAGCCCGTTCCGCGTCGCTTCCCCGACGGAGTTCATCCAGCAGAACCTGATCGGCACCAACACGGGCAACCTGATCTTCAGCGACTCCGCCCACAAGATGCTGTCGGCGCCGGACACCGAGGTGACCTCCAACGGCATCACCACCGACCCGTCGGCGCGCCGCGCGGCCGAGATCAACGAGCAGTACGACGTCTTCGTCGTCCCGCTCGCCAACGCCTTCCGGCCCACCTTCCACGCCTCGCTGGACCGGCTCTCCACCCTGATCGAGCAGCTCACCATCCCGGTGGTGGTCTTCGGCGTCGGCGCCCAGGCCCCCGACGACTACGACACCGGCTGGCTCGGCCCGATGGAGGCGTCGGTCCGGCGCTTCGCCTCCGCCGTCCTGGAGCGCTCCGCCTCCATCGGCGTCCGCGGCGAGCTCACCGCCCGCTACCTGAAAGACCTCGGCTTCAAGGACGTCGACATCATCGGCTGCCCGTCGATGTTCCTGTACGGCGACACCTTCCCCGAGATCCGCACCGCGGAGCTGACGGCCGACTCCCGCATCGCCGTCAACCTCTCTCCGGACGCGATACCCGTCGGCGACATCTCCGGCATCGCCCGGCACGCCTGGGAGCACTACCCGCACCTGACGTACTACGCGCAGCACACCGATGACGCCGAGCTGCTGCTCTGGGGCGACACCACGCCCGAGCGGGGCGTCGAGGACCCCTTCCCGCGCCACCTCAGCCACCCGCTGCTGCGCGAGAACAAGGTGCGCATGCCGCTCGACCCGGCGACCTGGATCGAGGAACTGCGCGGCTACGACTTCGCCTACGGCACCCGCATCCACGGCAACGTCGCCGCCCTGCTGGCGGGCACCCCGAGCGTCGTCCTCACGCACGACTCCCGCACCCTGGAGCTGTGCCGGTACTTCGACATCCCGCACCGGCAGCTCGGCGGCCTGCCCGCAGGGACCGACCCGCGGGAGCTGTACGAGGAGGCCGACTTCTCGGCGATGCTCAAGGGCCACGGCGAGCGGTTCGACCGGATCGTCGCGTTCCTGGACCGCAACGGCCTGAAGAACACCTACACGCACGGCGACGGCGGCGCCGCCTTCGACGCCCGCATGGCGGAGCTGGAGCTGCCCGCGTCCATGCCGGTCTGGGACGGCTCGGACGACGGACAGATGCGCTACCGCCTCAGCCGGCTGCGCGAGCAGATCACGGCGGCCGGGGAACAGGCGCGCAAACAGGCCAGGGAGAGCAAGGACCTGCGCGGCAGGCTCGCCAAGGCCGAAAAGCGTGCCGACGAGACCGCGCGGAAGCTCGACGCCCTCGCCGGGGAACTGGCCGCCACCCGCAAGGCCCTGACCGCCGTGGAACGCAGGGTCACCGGCATCGACAAGCGCCTCCTGGTCCGGCTGGGCCCGGCCCTGCGCCGCCGCACCCGCAAGCTGTCCGCCGGCGGCAGGAGCTGACGGCACGGCGGCATGCACGGACGGCCGCACCGCGAAGGGGCCCGGAACCGTCGTGCGGTTCCGGGCCCCTTCGCCGTCGTGCTGCCGGGGTTACTTCGGCTGCGGCTTGCGCACCGTCAGGTGCAGCTCCTTCAGGCGGGCCTCCTCCAGCTCGGTCGGCGCGCCCATCATCAGGTCCTGGGCGTTGCCGTTGAGCGGGAAGGCGATGGTCTCGCGGATGTTGGGCTCGTCGGCGAGCAGCATGACGATGCGGTCCACGCCGGGCGCGATGCCGCCGTGCGGCGGGGCGCCGAAGCGGAACGCGCGGAGCATGCCGGCGAACTTCTCCTCGACCGTCTCACGGTCGTAGCCGGCGATCTCGAACGCCTTGAGCATGATCTCCGGCTCGTGGTTCCGGATCGCGCCGGAGGAGAGCTCGACGCCGTTGCAGACGATGTCGTACTGCCAGCCGAGGATGTCCAGCGGGTCCTGGGTCTCCAGGGCCTCCAGGCCGCCCTGCGGCATCGAGAACGGGTTGTGCGAGAAGTCGATCGCGCCGGTCTCCTCGTCCTTCTCGTACATCGGGAAGTCGACGATCCAGCAGAAGCGGAAGACGTTCTCCTCGAACTGGCCGGCGCGCTTGGCGGCCTCGACCCGCACCGCGCCCATGATCTTGGAGACCTCGTCGAACTCGCCCGCGCCGAAGAACACCGCGTGGCCGGCGGCCAGCGAGAGCCGCTTGGTCAGCTCGGCGACGTTCTCCTCGGTGAGGAACTTCGCGATCGGGCCGGTCAGCGCGCCGTCCTCGCCGACGCGCACCCACGCCAGGCCCTTCGCGCCCTGGGAGACCGCGTAGTCGCCGAGCTGGTCGAAGAACTTGCGGGGCTGGCCGGAGACGTCCGGCACCGGCAGGGCGCGTACGTGCTTGCCGGCGAAGGCCTTGAACTCCGAGCCCTCGAAGACGTCGGTGATGTCGACGAGTTCGAGCTTGGCGCGCAGGTCCGGCTTGTCGGAGCCGTACTTGAGCATCGCCTCGCGGAACGGGATCCGCGGGAAGGGGGACGTCACGTGACGGCCGTTGCCGAACTCCTCGAACAGCTCGGTCATGAGCTGCTCGATCGGCTGGAAGACGTCCTCCTGCTCGACGAAGCTCATCTCGACGTCGAGCTGGTAGAACTCGCCCGGCGAGCGGTCCGCGCGGGCGTCCTCGTCACGGAAGCAGGGCGCGATCTGGAAGTAGCGGTCGAAGCCGGAGATCATCAGCAGCTGCTTGAACTGCTGCGGGGCCTGCGGCAGCGCGTAGAACTTGCCGGGGTTCAGACGGGAGGGGACCACGAAGTCGCGGGCGCCCTCGGGGGAGGTGGCGCTCAGGATCGGTGTCGCCATCTCGTTGAAGCCCAGTGCCGTCATCTTCCGGCGGATCGCCGAGATGACCGACGTGCGCAGCAGGATGTTGCGGTGCATGCGCTCGCGGCGCAGGTCCAGGAAGCGGTACTCCAGGCGCCGCTCCTCGTTGACGCCGTCCTCGGCGTTGATGGTGAAGGGGAGCGGGGCGGCGGCGCCCAGCACCTCGACCGTGGAGACCTCGACCTCGACCTCACCGGTCGGCAGCTCGGGGTTGACGTTCTCCGTGCCGCGCGAGACGACCTTGCCGTCGACGCGGACCACGGTCTCCTTGGAGAGCTTGTCCAGCGCGTCGTACGCCTCGGTGCCCGGGCGGGCCACGAGCTGCGTGATGCCGTAGTGATCGCGCAGATCGATGAAGAGGATGCCGCCCAGGTCGCGCCGATTGTGCAGCCAGCCACTCAGCCGGACGTCGGTGCCGACGTCAGAGGCGCGGAGCTCGCCGCAGGTGTGGGACCTGTACCGATGCATCGTCGTTCATCCAGCCTTCGCGGATCGGGGTCTTCGTTTCACGTGAAACTCCCCCCAAGCCTACCGGCCGCCCCGAGATCGCTTCTCCGTCATTACCGCAGGGACACAGTGGCACTTTTCGGCACGGTCTTCATAAAGTGGTCCAATGCGCACTGGTGAGCCCCTGTCCGTCCTGGGGGACGTCCTCGCCGCCCTCGACACCGGACTGTGGCACTGGGACACCGCGGCCGGGCTGGTCACGGTCGACGCCGTGGCGGCACGGCTGCTCGGGCTGCCCGCGGAACCGGTCACGCTCACGGAGGCCCAGGTCCGCGCCCGGCTGCACCCCGTCGACTGGAACGAGGTCACCGGGGTGGTCCGGCTCGCCGTCGCCGAGGGCACCCTCGCCGAGGTGCGGATCCGGATCATGGACGGCCAGAACCGGGTCGTCCGGGTGGTGCGCAGCCGCTCCAGGCCCTCCTTCGACCGCTCCCGCAAGGCGTACGTCCTGATAGGCAGCCTCCAGGAGGTCGCCGAGCCCGCGCCGGGCGCGCCCGGCGGACGCGGGGCCGTCACCGGCGACTGGCGGCGCTCCCGGGAGGCGTTCCTGCTGGACGCGGGCCGGGCGCTGGCGGAGGCGCGGTCGACGCAGGAGGTGCTGCGGGTCGCCGCCAACCTGTCGATGCCGGGCTTCTCACCGGACGGACTGGCCGTGTTCGGCGTGGAGGGCGACCACCTCACGATCATCGGCCACCACGGGCAGGATCCCGGTTCCAGCCGCCCGTTCACCTCCATGACGCTGGATACGGACTACCCGGCCGCCGAGGCGGTGCGCACGGGCCGCGCGGTCTACCTCTCCTCCCCCGAGGAGTACGAGACCCGCTACCCGCTCACCTGGCCGCTCGTCCAGCACTTCGGACGGCGGTCCTGGGCGTACCTGCCGCTGACCGCCTCCGGCCGCACCATGGGCGCCTGGCTGGCGGCCTTCTCCCACCCGGTCGCGTTCACCCCCGACGAGCGTTCCGTGCTGACCACGGTCGCCCGGATGCTGGCGCAGGCGCTGTCCCGCGCGGGCACCGCCGAGAGCGAGCGGGCGCTCAACGCGGACCTGCAGCGCACGATGCTGCCGAAGCTCGGCCCGGACATCCCCGGCATGAGCGTCGCCGCCCGCTACGTCCCCACCGGCGGCGGGCTCCAGGTCGGCGGCGACTGGTACGACGTGATCCCCCTGCCCGGCGGACGGTTCGCGATGGTCATCGGGGACGTCCAGGGCCACGACGTACGGGCCGCGGGGCTGATGGGCCAGCTGCGGACGGCCCTGCGGGCGTACGCCTCGGAGGGGCACCGGCCCGACGCCGTACTGTCCCGCGCCTCCCGCTTCCTGCACGGGACCGACGGGGCGGACCCCGCCGAGTTCCGCTTCGCGACCTGCCTGTACGTCGAGGTCGACCCGGTGAGCGGAGTGCTGGAGATCGCCCGCGCCGGGCACCCGGAACCGATGATCCGCATGGCCGACGGGACGGTGCTGAACCGGCCGACGGCGGGCGGGCTGCCGCTGGGCATCGACCCGGACGCCGACTACCCGACCACCCGGCTCGTCCTGGAGGCCGGCGAGACGATGCTGATCTGCACGGACGGGCTGATCGAGACCGGCGGTCACGACCTGGAGACCGGCTGGCTGCGGCTGCGCACCGTCCTGGAGGAGCACAAGGGCGACCAGGAGGAACTGGCCGACGCCCTGGTCCAGGCGGTGCACGGCCCCTCCTCGCACCACACCACCGGCCCGCTCGCCGACCGCCGCGAGGACGACATCGCCCTGATGCTGTTGTGCCGACGGGGCGAGGGGTGCGGCTGCGACACGGAACCGGACACGGTGCGGCCTCCCGTGCGCCGCACCATGTTCACGGTCGCGCAGACCGAGCCCGAGCGGATCTCGGTGGCCCGGCAGCAGCTGCGCGAACTGCTGCACGACTGGCCCTCACCGGACCAGGTGGACTCGGCGGTGCTGCTGCTGTCGGAGATGCTCACCAACGTCCTCGTGCACACCGACACCGACGCCCTGCTGCTCGCCGAGGTCACCGACGGGCAGGGCGGCCGCCGGATACGCGTCGAGGTCAGCGACACCGGCGACGACCTGCCGCACCTGCGCAGGCCGGGCGAGCTGGCGTCCTCCGGACGCGGCCTGGTCCTGATCGAGATCCTCGCCCACTCCTGGGGCGTCGTCCCGCGCGGCACGGGCAAGAGCATCTGGTTCGAGCTGTACGAGGCGGAGGGGGCCGGGCCCCGCTGAACGGCCGGACCGGTACCCGCTCACCCCGCGAAGGGGTTCCCGTGCCCGGGAAGCCGGCCGCCCGGCGGCAGGTACCGCGGTCGGCCCTCCGGGTCGGGGCCGGGCACGATCACGACCACGTACTGGTTGCCCTGCGGTCCGCCGTCCTGCCGTACGTCCGCGTACGCGTAGCCGAACTGCTGGGCCATGGCGGTGAGCCGGGCGAGCTTCGTCGTGGTCGCCATGGCGCCGGTGACCCGTACGGGCTCCCCCGTCTCCATCTGCCGCAGCATCGTCCGTACCCGGCGCTCACCCATCGGTGCCCCGTCCTCTCCTCAGCGATCCGGCCGCGTACGGACATCGTCGTGTCCGTACGCGGCCGGGGTCACTGCCGGACGCGGGCAGTCCTCAGGCGCCGTTGCTGCCGGACGCGGGTCCGTCCTCGGACATCCCGTGCACGGCGGGGACCGTTCCGAGCCGGCCCTTCTGGAAGTCCTCGAAGGCCTGCTGGAGCTCGTCGCGGGTGTTCATCACGAACGGGCCGTAGTGCGCCATCGGCTCACGGATCGGCTTGCCGCCCAGCAGCACGACCTCCAGGTCCGGCGTGTGGGAGTCCTGCTTCTCGTCCGCGCGGACGGTCAGCGAGGAACCCGCGCCGAAGACCGCGGTCTGCCCCAGGTGGACCGGACGCCGCTCGGCGCCGACCGATCCGCGCCCGGCCATGACGTACGCCAGGCCGTTGAAGTCCTCCCGCCAGGGCAGGGTGATCTCCGCGCCCGGCGCCAGCGTCGCGTGCACCATCGTGATCGGCGTGTGCGTGACGCCGGGACCCTCGTGACCGTCCAGCTCACCGGCGATGACGCGCAGCAGCGCGCCGCCGTCGGGGGAGGTGAGCAGCTGGACGCTGCCGCCCCGGATGTCCTGGTAGCGCGGCGCCATCATCTTGTCCTTGGCGGGGAGGTTCACCCACAGCTGGAGCCCGTGGAAGAGACCGCCGGACATGACGAGCTGCTCCGGCGGCGCCTCGATGTGGAGCAGGCCGCTGCCGGCCGTCATCCACTGGGTGTCGCCGTTGGTGATGGTGCCGCCACCGCCGTGGCTGTCCTGGTGGTCGAAGATCCCGTCGATGATGTAGGTGACGGTCTCGAAGCCGCGGTGGGGGTGCCAGGGCGTCCCCTTCGGCTCTCCGGGGGCGTATTCCACCTCGCCCATCTGGTCCATCATGATGAACGGGTCGAGATGGCGGTAGTTGATCCCGGCGAAGGCCCGGCGCACCGGGAAGCCCTCGCCCTCGAAACCGCTCGGCGCGGTCGTGACGGTGAGCACGGGGCGTGCCACGGCGTCGGCGGATGCGGTCACGCGGGGCAGCGTCAACGGGTTCTCGACGGTCACTGCAGGCATGTCGGTACCTCCTCGGGTACGCCCACTTTAGTTGAGCGTTGAACTTCTTGCCACCCCGAACGACGAAAGCCCGGAGGACATTCCCTCCGGGCCCGGTGTCGGAAGCGGTGCGGGTCGGCCGTCCGCGCGACGACGGCCTCAGCCGTACATGCGGCGCATCGCGAACTCGACCATCTGCTCCACGGCCTTCGCGTCGAACACCATCCGGTGCTCGCCCTCCATGTCGAGCACGAAGCCGTACCCCGTGGGCAGCAGGTCGATCACCTCGGCGCCGGTGATCACGAAGTACTTGGACTCCTTGCCCGCGTACCGCCGCAGTTCCTTGAGCGAGGTGAACATCGGGATCACCGGCTGCTGGGTGTTGTGCAGGGCGAGGAATCCGGGGTTGTCGCCGCGCGGGCAGTAGACCTTGGAGGTGGCGAAGACCTGCTGGAAGTCCTCGGCCGCCAGCTGCCCGGTGGTGAACGCGCGCACCGCGTCGGCGAGCGAGGGCGCGGACGGCTCCGGGTACAGCGGCGCCTGCTGCCCGTACCCGCCCGGCATCTGCTGCTGCGGCGGGGCGTAACCCTGCTGCGCCCCCGCGCTCTGGTCGTAGCCGTACATGCCGCACACATTACTGACCCGGCGAGAGGGCTGGGTCACAGATGTCCGGATCGGGGTTGCTTCTTATTACCGACGGGTAGCATCATCGGAGCTACTTGCCGGTACGTGAATCAGCTGCGAGGAGTCAGTGCCTCGCCGATACCTCTCCAACGGAGCCGTCGCCATGGGGCACTACAAGTCGAATCTCCGCGACATCGAGTTCAACCTCTTCGAAGTACTCGGGCGCGACAAGCTGTACGGCACGGGTCCGTTCGAGGAGATGGACGTCGAGACCGCCAGGAGCATCCTGGAGGAGCTCACCCGCCTCTCGGAGAACGAGCTGGCGGAGTCCTTCACCGACGCCGACCGCAACCCCCCGGTCTTCGACCCGGAGACCAACACCGCGCCGGTCCCGGCGTCCTTCAAGAAGAGCTACCAGGCCTTCATGGACTCCGAGTACTGGCGCCTGGGCCTGCCCGAGGAGATCGGCGGCACCACCGCCCCCCGCTCGCTCATCTGGGCCTACGCCGAGCTCATCCTCGGTGCCAACCCGGCGGTGTGGATGTACTCCTCCGGTCCCGCGTTCGCCGGCATCCTCTTCGAGGAGGGCAACGAGGTCCAGAAGCACATCGCGAAGATCGCCACCGAGAGGCAGTGGGGCTCCACGATGGTCCTCACCGAGCCGGACGCCGGCTCGGACGTGGGCGCCGGCCGCACCAGGGCCGTGCGGCAGGAGGACGGCTCCTGGCACATCGAGGGCGTGAAGCGGTTCATCACGTCCGGTGAGCACGACATGTCGGAGAACATCCTCCACTACGTGCTGGCCCGCCCCGAGGGCGCCGGCCCCGGCACCAAGGGCCTGTCCCTCTTCCTCGTCCCGAAGTACCTCTTCGACTTCGAGACCGGCGAGCCGGGCGAGCGCAACGGCGTCTACGCCACCAACGTCGAGCACAAAATGGGCCTGAAGGCCTCCAACACCTGCGAGATGACCTTCGGCGACAAGCACCCCGCCAAGGGCTGGCTGATCGGCGACAAGCACGACGGCATCCGCCAGATGTTCCGCATCATCGAGTTCGCCCGCATGATGGTCGGCACGAAGGCGATCTCCACGCTCTCCACCGGCTACCTCAACGCGCTGGAGTACGCCAAGGAGCGCGTCCAGGGCCCCGACCTGGCCAACTTCATGGACAAGTCGGCCCCCAAGGTCACCATCACGCACCACCCGGACGTCCGCCGCTCCCTCATGACGCAGAAGGCCTACGCGGAGGGCATGCGCGCCCTGGTGATGTACACCGCCTCCGTCCAGGACGCCATCCAGGTCAAGGAGGCGAACGGCGAGGACGCCTCCACCGAGCACGCGCTGAACGACCTGCTCCTGCCGATCGTCAAGGGATACGGCTCCGAGAAGGCCTACGAGCAGCTCGCCCAGTCGCTGCAGACCTTCGGCGGCTCCGGCTTCCTCCAGGAGTACCCGATCGAGCAGTACATCCGGGACTCCAAGATCGACACCCTGTACGAGGGCACCACCGCGATCCAGGGCCAGGACTTCTTCTTCCGGAAGATCGTCCGCAACCAGGGCGCGGCCCTCAACTCGCTCGCCGAGGACATCAAGAAGTTCCTGGCGCTCGGCGAGGGCGGCGAGGAGCTCGGCGCGGCCCGCGAGCACCTGGCCAGGGCGGCCGTCGAGCTGGAGGCCATCGTCGGCCTGATGCTCACCGACCTCGCGGCCACCGAGCAGGACGTCAGGAACATCTACAAGGTGGGCCTGAACACCACCCGGCTGCTGATGGCCTCCGGTGACGTGATCGTCGGCTACCTGCTCCTCAGGGGCGCGGCGGTCGCCGCCGAGAAGCTCCCGACGGCCTCCGCGAAGGACAGGGCCTTCTACACCGGCAAGATCGCGGCGGCGAAGTTCTTCGCGGCCGACGTCCTGCCCGGCGTCACCCTGGCCCGCAAGGTCGCCGAGGGCGTCGGGCTGGACCTGATGGAACTGGACGAGGCGGCGTTCTAGCTCCTTCCGGGACCCTCCCGGACCTCCCGGGACAGACCCCCACGAGACCCGGCCGGACCCCGGCGAGGGCCCGCTCCCGCACAGGGAAGCGGGCCCTCGTCCTCGTTAAGGTGAACCCATGAGCGCACCCTCCCGCTTCGACCGCGGCCACACCGACGACCTGATGTCCTTCCTGGCGGCGAGCCCCACGCCGTACCACGCCGTGGCGAACGCCGCCGAGCGGCTGGAGAAGGCGGGCTTCCGGCAGGTCGTGGAGACGGAGGCCTGGGACGGGTCGTCGGGCGGCAAGTACGTGCTGCGCGGCGGCGCGATCATCGCCTGGTACGTCCCCGAGGGCGCCGACGCGCACACCCCCTTCCGGATCGTCGGCGCCCACACCGACTCCCCCAACCTGCGCGTCAAGCCCCGGCCCGACAGCGGGGCGCACGGCTGGCGCCAGGTGGCCGTGGAGATCTACGGCGGGCCGCTGCTCAACTCCTGGCTCGACCGCGACCTGGGCCTGGCCGGCCGGCTGTCCCTGCGGGACGGCTCCACCCGCCTGGTCGACGTCGACCGTCCCCTGCTGCGGGTCCCCCAGCTCGCCATCCACCTGGACCGCTCGGTCAACGCCGACGGCCTCAAGCTCGACAAGCAGCGGCACATGCAGCCGGTGTGGGGCACGGGCGACGACGTCCGCGACGGCGACCTCATCGCCTTCCTGGAGGAGACCGCCGGGCTCCCGTCCGGCGAGGTCACCGGCTGGGACCTGATGGTCCACTCGGTCGAGCCGCCCGCCTACCTGGGCCGCGACCGCGAGCTGGTGGCCGGTCCGCGCATGGACAACCTGCTCTCCGTGCACGCCGGCACGGCCGCGCTCGCCGCCGTGGCGGGCCGGGGCTCCGGCCTCTCCCACATCCCCGTCCTCGCCGCCTTCGACCACGAGGAGAACGGCTCCCAGTCCGACACCGGCGCGGACGGCCCGCTGCTCGGCGGCGTCCTGGAGCGTTCGGTGCTCGCGCGCGGAGGGTCGTACGAGGACCGGGCCCGCGCCTTCGCCGGCTCCGTCTGCCTCTCCTCCGACACCGGTCACGCCGTCCACCCCAACTACGCGGAGCGGCACGACCCGACGCACCACCCGCGCGTCGACGGCGGCCCCCTCCTGAAGGTCAACGTCAACAACCGCTACGCCACGGACGGTTCCGGCCGGGCGGTCTTCGCGGCGGCCTGCGAGAAGGCGGGCGTCCCCTTCCAGTCCTTCGTCTCCAACAACGCGATGCCGTGCGGCACCACCATCGGCCCGATCACCGCGGCCCGGCACGGCATCAGGACCGTCGACATCGGCGTGGCCATCCTGTCGATGCACAGCGCCCGCGAACTGTGCGGCGCCAAGGACCCGTTCCTGCTGGCGAACGCCCTCGTCGCGTTCCTCGACGGCTAGTCAACTGCCTTGCGGCGCATGGGTGGCGTCCGCCCGGGTACCCGGTTCGCACCGGAAACACCGGACAGGGAGGCGACACTCATGGGCCTCGGCGGATGCATCATCCTCATCGCCGTGGGAGCAATCCTCACGTTCGCGACCGACTGGGACATGCAGGGTGTCAACCTTGACCTGGTCGGCGTCATCTTCATGATCGTCGGTCTGATCGGCGTCGCGACCTTCAGCAGCATCGCCCGGCGTCGGCGGGTCGTCGTACCCCCCGCCACCCCGGTCGTCGACGACACCACCCGCCCGCACACCCGCGACGGCTACAGCGACGGGTACGGGGTCTGACGGGACGGTCACCGCACGACAGGGTGCGAGGGACGGATCCCCGCGCCCTCGTCGCGCCCGGAGCGCGTCAGTCCCCCGGCCCAACGCCCGCGTCGCGGGGGCGGGCGCGGGGAAGGGCTGGCGGCATGAGATTCCTCGTGCGCGACCGGATCCTCGGGATCGGGGACGACTACTGGATCGAGGACGACCACGGGAACAAGGTCTTCCTCGTCGACGGCAAGGCCATGCGGCTGCGGGACACCTTCGAGCTGAAGGACACCGGGGGCCGCGTCCTCATCGACATCCGCCGGAAGATGCTCGCCCTGCGCGACACGATGGTGATCGAGCGCGGCGGGGAACCGCTGGCGACCGTCCGGCGCAAACGGCTGTCACTGCTGCGCAACCACTACCGGGTGGCGCTGGCGGACGGCGGCACCGAACTGGACGTCGGCGGACGGATCCTCGACCGGGAGTTCGCCGTCGAGTACGACGGCGAACTGCTCGCCGTGGTCTCCCGGCGTCTGCTGACCGTGCGGGACACCTACGCCGTCGACGTCGTGCGCGAGGACGCGGACCCGGCGCTGCTGATCGCGGTGGCGGTGTGCGTGATCCACCTGGCGGAGAAGGAGCAGGAGGACTAGGGGGCGTCGTCCGGACCGGGCCGACTCCGGGAAACGGCGTCCTGCAGCCGGTCCGGGCGGTGCCGGGGCCCGCGATCCCGGCAAGATCCGAACGGCACCCCCTGGGTCCCGGTCAGCGGCGGGGGCGGTCCAGGCCCAGGACGCGGTCCTTGAGGGCCGGGAAGCGTTCGCGGGTGCCCGCCACCGTGGCCGGGTCGAAGTCGACGGTGAGGACCTCCTCGCCGGGGCCCGCCTCCGCCAGGACCTCGCCCCAGGGATCGACCACGATCGAGTGACCCGCCTGCGGAACCCCCGCGTGCGTCCCGGCCGTTCCACACGCGAGGACGAACGCCTGGTTCTCCACCGCCCGCGCCCGGGCCAGCAGCGTCCAGTGGGACCGGCGGCGCTCCGGCCAGCCCGCCGGGACGACGAAGGTCTCGGCGCCGGCGTCGACGAGCCCGCGGAAGAGTTCGGGGAAACGGAGGTCGTAGCAGGTCGCCACACCGACGACGGTGTGCGGCAGACGGACCGTCACCAATGTGTCGCCCGCCCCCATCAGCACGGCCTCGCCCTTGTCGAAGCCGAAGCGGTGGATCTTGCGGTAGGCGGCGGCCAGGTCGCCGGAGGGGGAGAAGACGAGCGAGGTGTTGTAGAGGGGGCCGTCCGGGTCGCGCTCGGGGATCGAGCCCGCGTGCAGCCACACACCCGCGTCGCTCGCGGCCTTCGCCATCGCCTCGAACGTCGGTCCTTCGAGCGGTTCCGCCTGCGCGGCGAACTCCTCGTACGCGAACGCGCCCGTGGTCCACAGCTCCGGCAGCACGACGAGATCGGCCCCGGCCTGATCCCGCACCATTCCGGCGACCCGACGCCGACGCGATTCGACCGATTCGCCCTCATTCACGGCGACTTGGAGCAAGGAAGCGCGCACACTACCACCGTCCTGGCATTCGACCCGCGCACACGGGCCTACGATCGTCACACGAAAGCACTGCCGGGGTGCCTCACAGCAGCGTAACTTAGCGACCCGAGATACCCACCTGGTGCAGCCACCGCCCACTGGCACCGCCGCCACAACCTGCCCGTGTACCGACCGCCGAGGGGTCCCGTTTCCGTGAGCCTGCATCCCACCCTCCAGCCCTACGCCGACGCCTGGACCCACTCCATCGAGTCGATATCCGAGCTGGTGCAGTCGCTGCCGGAGGCCGACTGGAACCGGCGGACGCCGTGCCCGGGCTGGTCGGTCCGCGATGTGGTCTCGCACGTCATCGGCCTGGACTCCGAGATGTACGGCGACCCCCGCCCCATCCACTCGCTGCCGCGCGACCTGTTCCACGTCACCAACGACCACCAGCGGTACATGGAGATGCAGGTCGACGTGCGCCGCCACCACACGGCGCCGGAGATGACCTCCGAGCTGGAACTCATGATCATCCGCCGCAACCGCCAGCTGCGGAACGAGAACCGCGAGCCCGGCGCCAAGGTGCGCGGCCCGCTCGGCACGGAGCTGACGCTGGAGGAGTCCATGCGCCGGCACGCCTTCGCCGTGTGGGCGCACGAGCAGGACCTGCGCACGGCCCTCGGCCGCCCCGGCAACCTCGACTCCCCCGGCGCGTACGTCGCCCGTGACGTGCTGCTGGCCGAGCTGCCGCGCGTGGTCGCCGAGCTGGCGCAGGCGCCGCGCAGCTCGGCCGTGGTCATCGACGTCAACGGCCCGGTGGAGTTCCTGCGCACGATCCGCGTCGACATCCAGGGCCGGGGCACCCTGGAGACGGCACCGGCCCTCGGCCCGGTCGCCGCCCTCGTCCTCGACTGGGAGACCTACGTCCGCCTGGCCTGTGGCCGGGTGACGGCGGAAGCGGTGACGGACCGGGTGAAGACGGAGGGCGACCAGGACCTGGCAGCGGCGATCCTCCGCCACTTCGCGGTCACCCCGTAGCCGGCGGCACCCCCGCCCCTCGCCACCACGGGCAGTCGTGCCGAGGGGCGGACGGGGGTCCCCGCTCGAGCGGAGCCGGGAGTGGGGGAGGGTGGGCGCGCCGGTACCCCGCAAGCACCGGGCCGCGCGGCCCACCCCCGCCCAGCCCCCACAGCGGGCGCCGTCACACGGGCACGTGCACCGAGCTCACCCGGCTCGCGACCAGCCGCTCCCGCTCGACCCGCGCCGCACGCCCCCGCAGCCGCAGGATCTGGGTGACGCCCAGCACCTGCAGCACGAACACGGACGAGAAGGCGACGCCGTAGTCGTCCCCCGTCGCGTCCAGCAGCACACCGACCGCGAACAACGTCGTCATCGAGGCCACGAAGCCCCCCATGTTCGTGATCCCCGACGCCGTCCCCTGCCGCTCGGCCGGATTCGCCGGCCGGGCGAAGTCGAACCCGATCATCGACGCCGGCCCGCAGGCCCCCAGCACCGCGCACAGCACCACCAGCAGCCACGTCGGCGCCGTGTCCGCCGGATAGACCAGGGTGGCCGCCCACACCACCGCCGTCGCCCCCACCGTCCCCAGCGCCAGCGGCAGCCGTGCCCCGTGGTGCCGGGCGATGACCTGGCCGTAGACGAGCCCGAAGACCATGTTGGACAGCACGACGAGGGTGAGCAGCTCACCGGCGGCCGCCCGGGACAGCCCCTGCGCCTCCACCAGGAACGGCATGCCCCACAGCAGCAGGAACACCATCGCCGGGAACTGGGTGGTGAAGTGCACCCACAGTCCGAGCCGCGTCCCCGGCTCCCGCCAGGAGGCGGCGATCTGACGGCGTACGTAGGCGGCGCCCTGGTGCGGAACCGGCTTCGGCCCGTACCCCTCGGGGTGGTCCTTGAGGAACAGCAGGAGCAGCACGAACACCACGACACCGGCCACCGCGCTCCCGGCGAACGCCGCCGTCCAGCCGATGCCGTGCAGCAGCCGGGACAGGACCAGCGTGGAGACGAGGTTGCCCGCCATGCCGGCCAGTCCCGCCATCTGCCCGACCAGCGGCCCGCGCCGGGCCGGGAACCACCGGGTGCCCAGCCGCAGCACGCTGATGAACGTCATCGCGTCACCGCAGCCGAGCAGCGCCCGCGAGGCGAGCGCCATGCCGTACGACGGTGAGAACGCGAAGCCGAGCTGCCCGGCCGTGAACAGCACGACACCGATGCCCAGCACCCTCTTCGTGCCGAGCCGGTCGACCAGCAGCCCGACGGGTATCTGCATGCCCGCGTAGACCAGCAGCTGGAGGATGGAGAAGGTGGACAGGGCGGAGGCGCCCACGTCGAAGCGGTCGGCGGCGTCGAGGCCGGCCACCCCGAGCGAGGTGCGGAAGATGACGGCGACGAAGTAGACCGAGACGCCGATCCCCCACACCGCGAGGGCGCGCCGTCCGCCGGGAGGATCCCCGGGCAGGGTGCCGCTCATCGCACCTCCCCCCGGGCCAGGTGGGAGAACCAGCCGACGTGCCGGTGGACGACCTCGACGGCCGCCTCCGCGTCACCGGAACGCAGCGCCCGGAGGATCTCCCCGTGCTCGGCGAGGGTCTTGGCGATGCGGTCCGGGTGGGAGTGCATCACGGCGACGCCCATCCGCAGCTGGCGGTCGCGGAGCTGGTCGTAGAGGCGGGAGAGGATCTCGTTGCCGCCGCTGCGGACGATCTCGGCGTGGAAGCACCGGTCGGTGACGGACGCCGCGGCGAAGTCGCCGGCGGCGGCCTGCTCCTTCTGCCGGGCGAGCAGCTCCTCGAGACGCTCGATGAGCCCGGGCGGCGCGGGCACGGCCTTCCTGGCGGCGTGCTCCTCGACGAGCAGCCGGGTCTCGACGACGTCGGCGATCTCCTGCGCGGAGACGGGCAGGACGAGGGCGCCCTTCTTCGGGTAGAGCTTGATCAGCCCTTCGGCCTCCAGCCGCAGCAGCGCCTCACGCACGGGGGTCCGCGAGACCCCCACGGCCTCGGCCAGCTCACCTTCGGTGAGCAGCGTCCCGCCCTCGTAACGGCGCTCCAGGACGCCCTGCTTGACGTGGGTGTAGACGCGGTCGGTGGCGGGTGGTTGCCTCACGGCGGCCGTACTCATGCGAACAGGATAGATACAACACGTACGCATGGAAGAATCCATCCACGATACGGACTCGGAGAAGTCGGAAGAGAACGCCGACTCGCGCACAACCATCCGCATGCGCCGCGCGTCAGAAAAACGCGGCCCCCTTATGGGCCGCACCTCAACTTGGCCGCAGAGCAAGGCCATTCCAGGTAATCGGGGTATTCGACTTGAAGATCGACATTCAGGGCATCCGTATCCGCAGAGCCGCCGGCGTCGCCGTGACCACCGGCGCCGTGATCGCCTCCGGAGTCCTCTACGCGGCGCCCGCGCAGGCCGCCGCCGCGCCCACGATCGTCGCCAAGGGCGGCTTCGTGATGAACAACGCGAACGGCAAGTCGCTGTACACGAAGGCGGCGGACACCCGTCGTTCGACCGGTTCGACGACGAAGATCATGACCGCGAAGGTGGTGCTGGCGCAGAAGAACCTGAACCTGGACTCCAAGGTCACGATCCAGAAGGCGTACAGCGACTACATCGTGAAGAACAACGCCTCGTCGGCGCGGCTGATCGTCGGTGACAAGGTCACCGTGCGCCAGCTGCTGTACGGGCTGATGCTGCCGTCCGGCTGCGACGCGGCGTACGCGCTGGCGGACAAGTTCGGCTCGGGCACGACGCGTGCGGCCCGCGTGAAGTCGTTCATCGGCAAGATGAACTCCGAGGCGACGAAGCTGGGTCTGAAGAACACCCACTTCGACTCCTTCGACGGCATCGGGAACGGCAGCAACTACTCGACGCCGCGCGATCTGACGAAGATCGCCAGCAGCGCGATGAAGAGCTCCACGTTCCGCTCGATCGTGAAGACGAAGAAGTACACGGCGAAGACGACGACCAAGACGGGCAGCATCCGCACGATGGCGCCGTGGACCAACACGAACACGCTGCTCAGCAGCTACAGCGGCACGATCGGCGTGAAGACCGGCTCCGGCCCGGAGGCCAAGTACTGCCTGGTCTTCGCCGCGACGCGGGGCGGCAAGACGGTCATCGGCACGGTCCTCGCCTCCTCCTCCGCCACCCAGCGCGAGAAGGACGCGAAGAAGCTCCTGGGCTACGGCTTCGGCAAGATCTGACACCGCTGAACCGGGAAAGGGGCCCACCCGCGCCGGGTGGGCCCCTTTCCCATGCCTTCGTCGCGGGAACGCCGAGAGATGTCCGAGACCGTAACCGGAGCTTACGGTCTCAGCGTTTACGCAGGTGGAGAGCGGTGCTGAGAAATGTCACCGCGCCGACGATCTCGCCGTCGCCCCGGACGCCCGCCATACACGTCGTCATGAGCCGCCGCAGCGCTTCCGTTTACTTTCGCTCGCAGTCGTGAACATCATCGAACTGGCTGGCATATGCGTTCCGCCCCGCTCTACGTTCCGCAGCGGAGGTAATTCACATGAACGAACCCAGCAAGCAGTCCGGCTCCGCCGACCGGACCGGGGCCATCGACATCAGCGACTTCGTCTACGCGGCGACCGGGGAACGGGTCCGGCGGCTGACCATGCCGAACGGAAGCCACTGGTTCCCAGCGGTGGACGTCTGCAAGTCGCTGGGATACACCACCCCCCGCAAGGCGCTCCTCGACCATGTTCCGGAGGACCATCGAGACAATCTCGAGACAGTGACTGGAAGTCACTGTCTCAGCATTCCCGCAGGTCGGAACTGGCGTCGAGACCTTCAGCTCATCGATCTGCAAGGTCTGATCCTGCTCGTCAACGCCTGTACGAAACCGGCCTGCGCACCCTTCAAACAGTGGGTGGCCGAGGTGATCGAAGCAGTGCAGCAGGAAGGGCACTACACCTTGACGGAGGCCGAGGTGCAGCCCGCCGAACCCGGCGCCCCCATCGCCTACGCCATGCCGGAGCAGGTCGCCGAGGCCATCGTCCGGCTGGAGGCGCACAACCTTCAGCTGGACGAGGAGCTGGCGAACGGGCAGCGCGAATCGATCACTTTGCAAAAAGAGATGCTGACCATGCAACGGGAGATGCTGGCCACGCAACAGGCCACGCTCTCCGTTCAGCAGTCCACCCTCGCCGTGCAGCAGGCCATGGTCCGGGCGTTGGAGCGCATCGCCGACCGGTTCGACACCCTCGTCCTCCGGCATCGGCCTCACCATGGCCACCTCGCCGCGTCGCCCACCACCGAGTCGGTACTGGCCGACTGGCGGCAGCGGTTGTCCGTGACCGAGGACGTATGGGCGGTGGCCGTGGTCATCGCCCCGGTGCTCGTCGAGCAGGGTGAGCTGCGCGAGCCGCTGGAGTCGATCGCCGCCCGTACGGGGCTTTCCGTGCGGCGCGTCAACGAGTGTCTGAGGCTGCTGCGCACGCACGCCTGTATTCGCTCGCGGGGTGGGGCCGAGGGCGGGGCGCCGGTGTACGTACTCCAGCAGGTCTGATTCCGGGACAGCAGGAGGGGCGCCGCAAAACCACGTTGCGGCGCCCCTCCTGTCCCATGAACCTAGCGGTTCGCGGGCGTCAGGCCCAGCTGATCAACCGTTTCGGGTGTTCCAGGATCGCCGCCACGTCGGCCAGGACCTTGGAGCCCAGCTCGCCGTCGACCAGGCGGTGGTCGAAGGAGAGGGCCAGGGTGGTGACCTGGCGGGGCTTCACCTTGCCCTTGTGGACCCACGGCTGGAGCTTGATCGCGCCGACCGCGAGGATCGCGGACTCGCCGGGGTTGAGGAGCGGCGTGCCCGTGTCGACGCCGAAGACGCCGACGTTGGTGATCGTGACCGTGCCCGCCTGCATCGCGGACGGGGAGGTCCTGCCCTCGCGGGCCGTGGACACCAGTTCGCCCAGGGACTCGGCCAGTTGCGGCAGCGTCTTGGCGTGGGCGTCCTTGATGTTCGGGACGATCAGGCCGCGCGGGGTGGCGGCCGCGATGCCCAGGTTGACGTAGTGCTTGACCACGATCTCCTGGGCCGCCTCGTCCCACGACGCGTTGATCTCCGGGTTGCGCCTGATCGCCACCAGCAGGGCCTTGGCGATCAGCAGGAGGGGGTTCACGCGCAGGCCCGTGAACTCCTTGTCCTGCTTGAGCTCCTCGACCAGCTTCATCGTGCGCGTCACGTCGACCGTCACGAACTCCGTGACGTGCGGTGCCGTGAACGCCGAGCCGACCATCGCCGCCGCCGTGGCCTTGCGGACCCCCCTGATCGGGACGCGGGTCTCGCGGGCGGTGTCGTACGACACCGGGGCGGCGGGAGCGGGGGCGGGGGTGGTGGCTACGGCCGCCGGGGCCGTCGGCTCCTGCGGCTCGGGCGTCACCGCCGCGTGGACGTCCTCGCGGGTGATGATGCCGTCCGGGCCGGTCGGGGTGACCGTCGCCAGGTCGACGCCCAGGTCCTTCGCCAGCTTGCGCACCGGGGGCTTCGCCAGGGGACGCGGCGCACCTCCCGCGGCGGGGGCCGCCGGGGCGTGCCCGTTCAGCTCCTGCCGGGCAGCGGTGTCCGGGGCCGGCGCCCTGCGGGGGCGGCGGCGCGTCGAGGACGTCGCCACCCCGTAGCCGACCAGGACCGGCTGGCGGGCCGCCGGCTGCTCCTCGGGTTCCGCGGCGGGGGCGGATGCGGGGGCGGAGACAGGGGCAGGGGTCTCCGCCGCCGGGGCCGCGCCGCCGGCGACCTCCACCGCGATGATGGACGTGCCCACGTCCACCGTGGTGCCCTCGGGGAAGTGCAGCTCGCGGACCACGCCGTCGTAGGGGATGGGCAGTTCGACGGCCGCCTTCGCCGTCTCGACCTCGCAGACCACCTGGCCGTCGGTGACCGTGTCACCCGGCTGGACGTACCACTTGAGGATCTCGGCCTCGGTGAGGCCCTCGCCCACGTCCGGCATCCTGAACTCGCGTACGGACGCGTTCGTCATCGTCGTCACGGCCCTCTCCTCAGTACGCCAGCGAGCGGTCGACGGCGTCGAGCACCCGGTCCAGGTCCGGGAGGTAGGACTCCTCCAGGCGGGCCGGCGGGTACGGGGCGTGGTAGCCGCCCACCCGCAGCACCGGGGCCTCCAGGTGGTAGAAGCAGCGCTCCGTGATCCGCGCGGCGATCTCCGCGCCGGAACCGAAGAACACCGGTGCCTCGTGGACGACGACCAGCCGGCGCGTCTTCTCCACCGAGGCCTGGAGGGAGTCGAAGTCGATCGGGGAGACCGAGCGCAGGTCCAGCACCTCCAGGGAGCGGCCCTCCTCGGCCGCCGCGCCGGCGACCTCCTGGCAGAGCTTCACCATCGGGCCGTACGCCGCGAGGGTGAGGTCCGTGCCCTCGCGCACCACGCGCGCGGTGTGCAGCGGGCCCGGGATCGCCTCGGTGTCGACCTCGGCCTTGTCCCAGTAGCGCCGCTTGGGCTCGAAGAAGATCACCGGGTCGTCGCTCTGGATGGCCTGCTGCATCATCCAGTACGCGTCCGACGCGTTCGACGGGGAGACCACCTTCAGGCCCGCCACGTGGGCGAACAGCGACTCCGGGGACTCCGAGTGGTGCTCCACCGCGCCGATGCCGCCGCCGTAGGGGATGCGCACGACGACGGGGAGCTTGACCTTGCCCAGCGAGCGGGCGTGCATCTTCGCGAGCTGCGTGACGATCTGGTCGTACGCCGGGAAGACGAAGCCGTCGAACTGGATCTCCACCACCGGCCGGTAACCGCGCAGGGCCAGGCCGATCGCGGTGCCGACGATGCCCGACTCGGCGAGCGGGGTGTCGATGACGCGGCTGTCGCCGAAGTCCTTCTGCAGTCCGTCCGTCACCCGGAACACGCCGCCGAGCTTGCCGACGTCCTCGCCCATGACGAGGACCTTGGGGTCCGCGTCCAGGGCGTGCCGCAGCGACTCGTTGATCGCCTTGGCCAGGGCCATGTTCTTGGATGTCACGGTCTCCGCCATGTCACTTACCCCCGTCCGCGTCCGCGAACGACGCCTGGTAGGCGGCGAACTGCGCACGCTCCTCGTCCACGAGCGCGTGTCCGTCCGCGTACACGTTCTCGAAGATGGCGAAGTGGTCCGGATCCGGCATGGCACGGACCGCTTCGCGCACTCGTTTGCCCAACGCCTCGCTCTCGGTCTCCAGTTCCGCGAAGAATCCCTCGTCCGCGTGGTTCGAAGCCTCCAGATAGCGGCGAAGGCGCAGGATCGGGTCCTTGGCCTCCCAGGCCAGGCGCTCCTCGTCGCCCCGGTAGCGGGTCGGGTCGTCGGAGGTGGTGTGCGCGCCCATGCGGTACGTGAACGCCTCGACCAGCGTCGGGCCCTCACCGGCGCGGGCCCGCTCCAGGGCCCACTTGGTGACGGCCAGGTTCGCCAGCACGTCGTTGCCGTCCACGCGGACGCCCGGGAAGCCGAAGCCCTGTGCGCGCTGGTAGAGCGGCACGCGGGACTGCTTCTCGGTCGGCTCGGAGATCGCCCACTGGTTGTTCTGGCAGAAGAACACCACCGGGGCGTTGTAGACCGCGGAGAAGGTGAAGGCCTCGGCCACGTCGCCCTGGCTGGACGCGCCGTCGCCGAAGTAGGCGATGACCGCGCTGTCCGCGCCGTCCTTGGTGACGCCCATCGCGTAGCCCGTGGCGTGCAGGGCCTGCGAGCCGATGACGATCGTGTACAGGTGGAAGTTGTTGCCGTTGGGGTCCCAGCCGCCGTTGTTCACGCCGCGGAACATGCCGAGCAGGTTGGTCGGGTCCACCCCGCGGCACCACGCGACGCCGTGCTCGCGGTAGGTGGGGAAGACGTAGTCGTCGTCGCGCAGCGCCCGGCCGGAACCGATCTGCGCCGCCTCCTGCCCGAGCAGCGAGGCCCACAGGCCCAGCTCGCCCTGGCGCTGCAGGGCGGTGGCCTCGGCGTCGAAGCGACGGGTGAGCACCATGTCGCGGTAGAGACCGCGCAGGTCGTCGGCGGTGATGCCGGCGACGTACCGGTCGAACTCGGCGTTCTTGACGCGCTTGCCCTCGGGCGTCAGCAGCTGGACGAGGGCGGGCTCGGCGCTCTTCCTGGCGCCCGCCGCCTTCTTGGTGGCGCCGGCGGCTTTCTTGGTGGTGCTGGTGGTGCGCTTGGTGCCGGTGGTGCCGGCCTTCGTTCCGGCGCTGCGTCGCGGTGTGCGCGCGGCAGTGCTCTCCACGGTCACGTGTGCTCCTCCGTCGGTCCGGCCCCCGGGGTTGCCGGTAGGCCAGTGCGGCTCACCTGTTCTCGACCACCGGGCACGGGGTGGGTGCCACTCGACCGGGAACAGGCGTGACAGGTGCCCCGGCGAGCGCCCTGCAAAAGGCACGTTACCCAGTGCTCCACATTTCTGTGAAACCCCTCTGACCTGCGATTTTGCTTGGATTTCCAAGTAAATCGGGGAAGGCGGTGAAGGCGCGCTGGTCACAGCCTCGCAGGAGGCCGGAGCAACGGCACGTTATCCCGGCCACCCCGGGCACGGGAAGGGTCGGGTTTCGTGTCGTCCGCGGGGGCGGAGCCGTGCCGCGGAGGGCGGCTCAGCCGCCCACGTTCCCGAGGGTGGTCCCGGTGTCGGTGCCCGCGTCGGTACCCGCGTCCGTGCCGCCCGCGTCGGTACCGCCCGCGTCCGTGCCGCCCGCGTCGGTACCGCCCGCGTCCGTGCCGCCCGCGTCCGTGCCACCGGCGTCCGTGCCGCCCGCGTCGGTACCGCCCGTTTCGGTCGGCTGGGTGGTGGTCGGCGGGTCGCTCGGCGCTTCCGTCTCCGTCTCCGACGGCGTCACGGGCGGCGTGTACGGCTGGTCCCAGTTCCCGCCGGATCCCGTGCCCGGGTCGGTCTCGGTCTCCGTGCCCGGGTCGGTCGTCTCCTCGGTCGCCTCGTCGCTCGGGCTCTCGCTGGTCTTCTCGTCCTCGGTGGACTGCGTCACGGACGGGGACGTCTCGGGCTTCTCCCCGCCCCCGCCTCCGCCGCCGTTCATCGCCAGCGCCACACCCGCCGCGACGGCGATCACCGCGAGCACCGCGAGGATCCACAGCTTGCCGCGACCGCTGCCCTTGTTGCCGTGCCCCTCGAAGCCGCCGTCGTCCCCGCTGCCGTACCCGGCGGGCAGGATCGGCTGCGGGATCGCCGCCGTACCGGAGACGTCCGGGTGCGGCATCGCGGCCGTGCCCGCGAAGCCGGCCGCCGGGGTGCGCGGGCCCTCGTGCGTCTCCACCGGGCCGGTGTTCCAGGTGCCGGTGTGACCGCCCTGCTCGTAGAGCATCTGCAGCGCGTACTGGATCAGTCCGCGCATCTCCTCGGCCGTCTGGAAGCGGTCGTCGGGCTCCTTGGCGAGGGAGCGCATGACCAGCCCGTCCAGCTCCGGCGGGCAGGCGTCCGAGGCCTCCGACGGGGGCGTGGGGATGTCCTGGACGTGCTGGTAGACCACCGACAGCGGCGTCTCACCGGTGAAGGGGGGCCGCAGCGCCAGCAGTTCGTACAGCAGGCAGCCGGTGGCGTACAGGTCGGACCGGTGGTCGACGGCCTTGCCGAGGGCCTGCTCCGGGGAGAGGTACTGCGGGGTGCCCATGACCATGCCGGTCTGGGTCATCGTCGTGGACGCGCCGTGCAGCGCGCGGGCGATGCCGAAGTCCATCACCTTCACGGCACCGTTGTGGGTGATGATGACGTTGGCCGGCTTGATGTCGCGGTGCACGATGCCGTGCTGGTGCGAGTAGGCGAGCGCCTCCAGGACACCGGAGACGATGATCAGCGCCTGCTCGGGGCCCGGGGCCTCGGCGTTCATCAGCAGGTCGCGGATGGTGCGGCCCTCGACGATCTCCATCACGATGTACGGCACCGACTGGCCGCCGACGACGTCCTCGCCGGAGTCGTACACGGCGACGATGGAGTGGTGGTTGAGACCGGCCACCGACTGCGCCTCGCGCGTGAAGCGCGCCTTGGAGACGGGGTCCTCGGCGAGGTCGGCGCGCAGCAGCTTGACGGCGACCGTGCGGCCGAGACGTACGTCCTCGGCGGCGAACACCTCGGCCATGCCGCCCCGGCCGAGCCTGTGGGTCAGCCGGTACCGGCCGTCGCCGACGAGCCCGCCGTTGCCCCAGTTGTCCGGCGCGTCCGAGATGCCGCCGCCAGTCGCCTCGGGGTCGGACGGGCCCTGAGCGCGCTGCTGCTGTGCCATCAGTCCTCGCCGTCGTTTCTGCCCGCGGTGCGCGCGGTGTTGTTACGGTCTTCGTCGGCCACGCTACAGCCTCAGCGTGTGCCCCCGGTCCGGGACGGGCTGCCAGCACCGGCACGAGACGGACCGGCCATGAAACCCGTACTCCGTACTGTCGTGCAAATTCCGTGTACCGGCAGTACGACCGCTGTAACGCTTCCGCGACGCTTCTTTCGCGTACGGTCACGGAACGGGCACCGCGCTTGACGTGTCAGTGGCCTGGGGCAGACTTGGCCGGGAATAGCGCATGGGATCTACGACGGATCGGCCACCGACGGCGACGCCGGAGAGGCTACGGGGGACGCGGAACATGAGCCAGCAGGGCGCACAGGGCCGAGGCGCGGGGCGGGCGCTCGCCGGCGGACGCTACCAACTGCGGGACCTGCTCGGCCAGGGCGGCATGGCCTCGGTCCACCTCGCCTACGACAGCGTGCTCGACCGCCAGGTCGCGATCAAGACGTTGCACACGGAACTCGGCCGGGAACAGGCCTTCCGCGAGCGCTTCCGCCGCGAGGCCCAGTCCGTGGCGAAGCTCACGCACACCAACATCGTCTCGGTCTTCGACACCGGCGAGGACGACGTGGACGGCATGACGACGCCGTACATCGTCATGGAGTACGTCGAGGGACGTCCGCTGGGGTCCGTGCTCGACGAGGACGTGCGGCAGCAGGGTGCGATGCCCGCCGACAAGGCGCTGAAGATCACCGCGGACGTCCTGGCGGCCCTGGAGATCAGCCACGAGATGGGGCTGGTCCACCGCGACATCAAGCCGGGCAACGTGATGATGACCAAGCGCGGCGTGGTCAAGGTCATGGACTTCGGCATCGCCCGCGCCATGCAGTCCGGCGTGACGTCGATGACGCAGACCGGCATGGTCGTCGGCACCCCGCAGTACCTCTCCCCGGAGCAGGCGCTCGGCCGGGGCGTGGACGCCCGCTCCGACCTGTACTCGGTCGGCATCATGCTGTTCCAGCTGGTCACCGGGCGGCTGCCGTTCGACGCGGACTCGCCGCTGGCCATCGCGTACGCGCATGTCCAGGAGGAGCCGCCGGTCGCGTCCTCGATCAACCGTTCATTGCCGCCGGCCGTGGACGCGCTGATCGCCCGCGCGCTGAAGAAGAACCCGAACGAACGTTTCCCCAGCGCGGAGTCCATGCGCGGGGAGTGCCTGCGGGTGGCGCAGTCCTTCCATGCGGCCCCGCCGAGCATCGTCCCCGGTACGCAGGCGCAGAGCGGCGCGGGCGTCGGTTCCGCGGTGTTCCCGCCGGTCGACCGGGCGACCCCGGCCCCCACGGGCAACGTGCAGACGCCGTACCGGCCGACACCGGCACCCCACCCGTACGGCACCCCGGCGCCGCCCGCGCCCTCCCCGGCGTACGGCTACCCGCAGCAGGCCGGCTACCAGCCGCACGCCCCGTCGCCGTACGCGCCGCAGCCGGGGCCGCAGACCCCGCCGCCGTACGACCTCACGCCCCGGACGTCCGGCCCGGGCGGCGGCCGGAACAAGCCGGTGGTCATCGGGTCGATCGTCGTCTCGCTCGTCGCCGTCGGCGGGCTGATCGCGGCGCTGATGACGAACGGCGGCGAGGAGGACCCGCAGGCCGGCGGCGACGGCACCGCCTCTGCGTCGGCGTCGGCGAGCACGGCGGCGGGCTACCGCGGGCCCGACACGTCGAAGACGATCGACACGGAGGAGTGCGAGGAGCCGGAGGAGTCGTACAACGACCCCGACAAGATCCGGATGCCGAACTTCAAGTTCAAGTACATCGGGTCGGTCAAGGAGTGCTTCCAGGCCGCCGGCTGGGGCGACTTCAAGGTCCTCGACGTGGACGAGAACACCTACGGCGAGGGTTCCGTCCGGGACCAGTTCCCGCCGGCGGGCACGGACGTCGACCCCGAGGACATGCCGCAGATCACGCTCAAGGTCTCGACGGGCAACCCCCCGTCCTGATCCCGGCCGTGCGCGTTCGCGGCGAAGGGGCCCGGCATCCGATGCCGGGCCCCTTCGTCATCCGTGTCGTCCGTGTCGTCCGTTTCTTTTTCTCCCGGGCGGGGACGGCGGGGCGGTCACAGGTACGGGCCGCCCGAGCGGCCGCCCAGGTGCGAGTCCTCCTGACCGTCGCCGACGCCCGGCGGAAGGGCGCGGCGCATCTGCTCCAGCTGGGCGCGCGCGGCCATCTGCTGGGCGAAGAGCGTGGTCTGGATGCCGTGGAACAGGCCCTCCAGCCAGCCCACCAACTGGGCCTGCGCGATCCGCAGCTCGGCGTCGCTCGGGGTGGTCTCGTCCGTGAAGGGGAGGGAGAGCCGCTCCAGCTCCTCGACCAGCTCCGGGGCCAGGCCGTCCTCCAGTTCCTTCACCGAACTGGCGTGGATCTCCTTGAGGCGGACCCGGCTGGCCTCGTCCAGGGGAGCCGCGCGCACTTCCTCCAGCAGCTGTTTGATCATGCTGCCGATCCGCATGACCTTCGCCGGCTGCTCCACCTGTTCCGTGAGCGGGGTCTCGCGGGAGTCCTCGTCTCCGGCGCCGGCGCCGGCGCCGAGCGCCATGCCGTCCTGGCCGACGACCAGGATCTGCGGATTCTCCGGCGACCGTTCGTTCCTCGGCATCTCCATGCCGCCATTGTCGCGCACGGCCGTGTGCCGTTTCGGCGGTGCCCCCGGAAGCGGGGGTTCTTCCGGGGGTCCCCCTGACGGGCGCATCCGGAATGCCGGAAACATCCTGGAATGACAGGCTGTTGGGCGTCCATCCGGCCCATCTTGCCGACGGTGCGACCGAGCACCGGTCGGCGCGGGAGGTCACGGTCGTGACTCCATGGCTGCGTGCAGTGGGGACGACGGTTGTTCTGGTCACGGGGGCGGCGGTGATGCCGTACGGCCCTGCCGCGGCGTCCCCCGGCGCGGAGGTGACGTACGGGGTCGGCGCCGTCCCCTCGCCCCCGTCCCCGTCGTTCCCGTCGTCCACTTCGTCCTCGTCGTCCCCGTCATCGCCCCGGTCGTCGCCCTCCGGGGAGCCGTCGCGGGCCGGGGGCCGGCCGGGTGAGGGCCGGGACCGGCCGGGTGAGGACCGGGGCCGGCCGGGTGAGGACCGGGACCGGCCGGGGCGGCACGAGAGGGTCGAGAGGGAGGCGCGGGAGGCGCGGGAGCATGGGCACGGCGGCCGGGACGGTGCGGACGACGGGGACGCGGATGCCGTGCCCCGGAAGCCCGAACGCGCCGAGGGCGTGCGCGAGCGGCCGGACGCGGCCGGCGTGCCGCGCCCGGAGAACGACGGGACCGTGACCCGGGCACCCGGCGAAGGCGACACCGTCCCGCGGACCCCGACGTCGCAGGCGGCGGTTCCGGTGCCCTCGGCGACCTCGCGGGCGGCGGAGCCGGACGCGGCCGCCTCCGCCGAGCCCGTGCTGCGCATCCTGCCGCTCGGCAGCGGTCTGATGCTCATCGGACTCGGCTTCGGCCTCGCCTTCGTGGCCCTGCGCATGCGCCAGGGGCGCGGCACGTCCTGAGCGCCGGACGGGGTCCTGACGGGCCGGGGCGGCACGCGCGGGGCGGTGCCGCACCGGGCGGGAACCCGCCCCGCAGGACGCGGCCGGCATGCCGCGCCGGAAGCGGGGGCGGACCCCGGCCCGGCCGTCCGGAATCAGTTCGGCGTGATCAGCAGGACCTTGCCGATGTGGCCGCTGTCCTCCACGACCCGGTGGGCGGTGGCCGCGTCCGGCATCGGGATCTCCCGGTCGACGACGGGGCGGACCCGGCCGTCGGCGACGAGCGGCCAGACGTGTTCCCGTACCGCCGCCACGATCGCCGCCTTCTCCTCCAGGGGCCGGGCGCGCAGCGAGGTCGCGCTGATGGCGGCGCGCTTGCCGAGGAGGGCGCCGATGTTCAGCTCCCCCTTCACACCGCCCTGCATGCCGATGATGGCGAGCCGGCCGTTGACGGCGAGGGCCTGGACGTTGCGGTCCAGGTACGCGGCGCCCATGTTGTCGAGGATCACGTCCGCGCCGGCGCCGTCGGTGGCCTTCTTCAGCTCGGCGACGAAGTCCTGCTCACGGTAGTCGACCAGGATGTCGGCGCCGAGCTCGGCGCAGCGCTCCAGCTTCTCCGCGGTGCCGGCGGTGACGGCGACCCGCGCGCCGACGGCCTTGGCGAGCTGGATCGCCATCGTGCCGATGCCGCTGGAGCCGCCGTGCACGAGAAGGGTCTCGCCGGGGCGGAGGTGGGCGACCATGAAGACGTTCGACCAGACCGTGCAGACGACCTCCGGGAGCGCCGCGGCCCGGTCGACGGTGAGCCCCCGGGGGACGGGCAGCAGCTGCCCGGCCGGGACGGCGACCTTCTCCGCGTAGCCGCCGCCGGCGAGCAGCGCGCAGACCTCGTCGCCGACGGCCCATCCGCTCACCCCGTCGCCGAGCGCGGCGATCCGTCCGGAGCATTCGAGGCCGGGGTAGGGGGAGGCGCCGGGCGGGGGGTCGTAGAAGCCCTGCCGCTGGAGGATGTCGGCCCGGTTGACGGCACCGGCCACCACCTCGACCAGGACCTCGCCGGGGCCGGCCACGGGGTCGGGGACCTCCTCCCACACCAGCGCCTCGGGCCCACCGGGTTCGGGAATCGTGATCGCATACATGAGGGGGACGGTACTCCTGGGGTGTGGTGGGTCCGGTGCACCGCGTCCCACGACCCGGGTCGCCCCTTTCCTCGGCCGCGGGACCGGTCCCCGGACATCCTCGTGCGGGAGCGATGAGTTCGGGCGATCGTAAAAGTCTGTCCATGCGTAGCCCAAGCATGCGGAAGGACCCGAAGCATGAGCACGCAGACGTCCGGCCCGGCGATCGAGACCGCGGGCCTGGTCAAGACCTTCGGCGGGACACGGGCCGTCGACGGCGTCGACCTCACCGTGCCGGCCGGCACGGTGTACGGAGTCCTCGGACCGAACGGCGCCGGCAAGACCACCACCGTGAAGATGCTCGCCACCCTCCTGCGGCCCGACGGCGGCGAGGCCCATGTCTTCGGTCACGACATCGTGCGCGAGGCCGACGAGGTGCGCGGCCGGGTGAGCCTCACCGGCCAGTACGCGTCCGTGGACGAGGACCTCACCGGCACCGAGAACCTGGTCCTGCTGGGCCGGCTCCTCGGCCACCGCAAGCCCGCCGCCCGCACCCGCGCCGCCCAGCTCCTCGAGGCCTTCGGCCTCACGGACGCGGCCGGGAAGCAGGTCAAGCACTACTCCGGCGGCATGCGGCGCCGTATCGACATCGCCGCGTCCATCCTCAACACCCCCGACCTGCTGTTCCTCGACGAGCCGACGACCGGCCTGGACCCGCGCAGCCGCAATCAGGTGTGGGACATCGTGCGCGCGGTCGTCGCCCAGGGCACCACGGTGCTGCTGACCACGCAGTACCTGGACGAGGCCGACCAGCTGGCGTCCCGGATCGCCGTCATCGACCGGGGCAAGGTGATCGCCGAGGGCACCAAGGGCGAGCTGAAGGCGTCCGTCGGCGCCGGATCCGTCCATCTGCGGCTGCGGGATCCACGGCAGCGGCCGCTCGCCGCCGACCTGCTGCGCCGCGTCCTCGACGCGCGGGTGCAGACCGAGCCCGACCCGGTGGCGCTGACCGCCCGCCTCGCCGCCTCCGCGAACCGCGACACGGCCGCCGAACAGGCCGCCCGCGCGCTGGGCGAACTGGCCCGCGCCGGCGTCACCGTCGACAACTTCTCACTCGGCCAGCCCAGCCTGGACGAGGTGTTCCTGGCCCTCACCGGCCACGACACGCACGCATCCGGCCAGGACGGCTCCCACGACCCGAAGGACGAGGTGGCGGCATGAGCACCACGACGACCACCGAGAGCGCCGAGCTCGCCCCGGTGCGCACCGACTCCCTCGCCGAACTGCTGGTCGCCGAGGAGCGGCCGCCGCGGCCCGGCGCGTGGTCGGCCTCGCTGACCTTCGGCTGGCGGGCGATCCTGAAGATCAAGCATGTGCCGGAGCAGCTGTTCGACGTGACGGCGTTCCCGATCATGATGGTGCTGATGTACACGTACCTGTTCGGCGGGGCTCTGGCCGGGTCGCCGAAGGAGTACATCCAGTTCCTGCTGCCCGGCATCCTGGTGATGTCGGTCGTGATGATCACCATGTACACCGGCGTCTCGGTCAACACGGACATCGAGAAGGGCGTCTTCGACCGGTTCCGCAGCCTGCCGATCTGGCGGCCGTCGACGATGGTCGGCTATCTGCTCGGCGACGCCCTGCGCTACACCATCGCGTCGGTCGTGATGCTGACCGTCGGCATGATCCTCGGCTACCGCGCCGACGGCGGGGTGGCCGGAGTGCTCGCCGGGATCGCGCTGCTGGTGCTGTTCTCGTTCGCCTTCTCGTGGATCTGGACCATGTTCGGGCTGATGCTGCGCACCGAGAAGTCGGTGATGGGCGTCAGCATGATGGTGATCTTCCCGCTCACCTTCCTGTCCAACGTCTTCGTCGACCCGCGCACCATGCCCGGCTGGCTCCAGGCGTTCGTCAACAACAGCCCCGTCACGCACCTGGCGTCCGCGGTGCGCGGACTGATGGCGGGTGACTGGCCGGCCGACGAGATCGCCTGGACGCTGGGCTGGGCCGGACTGTTCGTGGTGGTCTTCGGGCCGGTCACGATGCGGCTGTACAACCGGAAGTAGACGCGGCCCTACGACCGGGAGCAGCCGGCCTCAGCCGCGGAGCGGGCGGATGTCGGGCGCGATCTGCGTGCCCGGCGTCGCCCGCACGATCGTGATCAGGCGGTCCGTCAGCTCCAGCGTCCCGACGTCCGGGTCGTCGTAGCCGAGCACCCGGTGCCCGCGGACGACGCTCACCACCAGGTCGCCGACCTCGCGGGGCGTCTTGCCCACTTCGGCCTTTATGACCGGCCGCTCCACGATGTCGAGCCCGGAACCCTGCTGGATGAGGTCCTCCATGACCATGCCGGCCGAGGGGCTGAGCACGGACAGTCCGAGCAGCCGCCCGGCCGCGCTGGCGCTGGTGATGACCGCGTCGGCTCCCGACTGCTTCAGCAGCGGGGCGTTCTCCTCCTCGCGCACCGCGGCCACGATCTTCGCGCCCCGGTTGAGCTGCCGCGCCGTCAGCGTCACGAGGACGGCCGTGTCGTCGCGCTGCGTCGCGATGATGATCTGCCGGGCCCGCTGTACCTCGGCCCGCTTCAGCACCTCGCTGCGCGTGGCGTCCCCTATGACACCCGCGTAGCCGTCCGCCGTGGCCGCGTCGATCGCCTTCGCGCTGGGGTCGACGACCACGACCTGCTCCTTCCTGAGCCCGGTCGCGCAGACGGTCTTGATCGCGGACCTGCCCTTGGTGCCGAACCCGACGACGACGGTGTGATCGCGCAACGCGGACCTCCAGCGGTTCAGTCGCCACTCCTCCCGCGTGCGTTCGGTGAGGGCCTCGAGGGTGGTGCCGACCAGGATGATCAGGAACAGCACGCGCAGCGGCGTGATGACGAAGATGTTGGTGAGCCGGGCGGCGTCACTGACCGGCGTGATGTCGCCGTACCCGGTGGTGGAGAGGGTGACGGTCGCGTAGTAGAACGCGTCGAGGAGATCGATGGATCCGTCGGAGTTGTCGTTGTAGCCGTCGTGGTCGGCGTAGACGATGAACGCCGTCACCACCAGCACCACCAGGGCCCACGACAGTCGTTTGGCGACCTGGCGGATCGGGTGCTCCACCAGTTTCCTCGGCAGTTTCACCCGGTGGGTCACCAGGTGTTCGTCCGCCTGGCGGGCGATGGCGTCCTGACCCGGAAGTTTCACGTGAAACACACCCCGATGCCCCCGGACGTCCAGGGCAGGTCGAGCAGTTCCGCCTCCTGGCCGGGCCGGGCCCCGCCGGGCGGTACGACGGCGAGCGCGTCGGCCGCCGCGATGCCGCGCAGCATGGCCGGGCCGTTGTAGAGCAGCGGCAGCGCCCGGTCGCCGCGCAGGGCGACGGGGACCAGCCGGGTGTCGTGCGGGTGCCCCTGCACCCCGTCGCGCAGCGGCAGCGTGTACGGCTCGGGGGCGGGGCGGGCCGCGAGGGTGCGCAGCAGGGGCTCGGCGAGCGTGAACAGACCGGAGACGGCGGCGAGGGGGTTGCCGGGCAGACCGACGAGGTGCTGGTCGTCCTTGGTGCGGGCCAGGAGCATGGGGTGGCCGGGGCGCACCTTGACGCCGTCCACGAGGAGGTCGGCGCCGATGCGGCGCAGCGTGGGGTGTACGTGGTCGACCGGACCCGCGGCGGTGCCGCCGGTGGTGACGACGACATCGGCGTCGGACGCCGTGACGGCCTCGTACAGCGCCTCTTCGTCGTCGCCGACCCGGCGTACTGCGGTCACCTCCGCGCCGAGCGCGCGCAGCCAGGACGGCAGCAGCGGGCCGAGCGCGTCCCGGATCAGCCCGTCGTGCGGCAGGCCCTCGCCGAGCAGTTCGTCGCCGAGGACGAACACGTCGACGCGGGGGCGGGGGACGGCGGTGAGCGTGTCGTATCCGGCGGCGGCGGCCATGCCCAGCACGGGCGGGGTCACCGGGGTGCCCACGGGCAGCAGCTGGTCGCCGCTGCGGCACTCCTGGCCGCGGGGGCGGATGTCCTGGCCGTGGGTGACCGTGTGCGGCGGACGGGTGGCGCCGGTGACGTGCAGCCGGCCCTTGTCGTCGGTGCGGCCGTGCTCACTGCGGAGTACGGCGGTGGTGTCCGGGGGGACGCGGGCGCCGGTGGCGATGCGGACGGCCTCGCCGTCGGTGAGCGGCGGGTGCGCGGCGTGCCCGGCGAGGACGCCCTCGTCCCGCAGGGACCAGGGACCGGGCCCGGAGACCGCCCAGCCGTCCATCGCGGAGGTGTCGAAGGAGGGCAGGTCGGTGAGGGCGGTGAGGGGGACTGCGAGGGTGAGGCCCAGGGCGGAGGCGAGGGGGACGGCGGCCGGGGCCAGGTGACCGGGGCGACCGCCGGTGCCGCGGCACGGGGCGCGTTCGGCGACGGCCCGGGCGTCGGTCCAGGCGGTGGCGTCGTGGTGCGGGTGGCGGGGGGTGGCGGGAGCGGGGCCGGGGTGTTTCTTCACGAGGGCGAGCGCCTCCTCGACGTCGAGGTCGTCGGCGTTCTCGTCGGCCCGGGTGGCGCGCGCGGTCATCAGGCGTCCGGGCGGGTGTCGGGGGTGGCGTCGGGCGCCACGTCACCGGGTTCGACGCCGGGTTCGACGCCGGAAGACACGGTGCCCGCGGTGTCTGCGGTGGCCGGGCTGTCGGGGGTTTCCTCGTCGGCCCAGCGCAGGGCGAGCGCCGCGGCCTTGCGGGCCGCCTCGGCGACGGCCTCCCGGTCGCCGCCCGCCCTGGCGGCCGCGTAGCCGACGAGGAAGGTGGTCAGCGGTGCGGCGGGCCGGGCCACCCCGTGGGCGGCGTCGCGGGCGAGGTCGAGCAGTACGCCGGTGTCGACGTCCAGGTCGATGCCCAGCTCGTCCTTGACTGCGGAGATCCATTCATCCAACACGTGTCCATGCTCCCTGATGCGTGCCCTGGCGGTGGCGATGTCGTCCCAGGTGTCGCAGTCGAAGGACGCCACCGGGTCGGAGATGCGGGTGAGATCGAGCGAACCGGTCAGCCGGCGCAGGGGCAGCCCGGTCAGCTCGCCGTGCCGGCCGGTGAGCACGGCCAGTTCGCGGCGCAGGGACCCGGTCCGGTACGCCGCGACGAGCGGCTGGTCCCGGCCGTCGGAGTCGGTCAGCAGCACGCCGTCGGCGGTGCCGTGGCGAAGGGGCGTCAGCAGTCCTCGCACGGTGCGGTGACCGAGGAAGGGCAGGTCGGCGGAGAGCACGACGACGTGGTCGGCCGTGGTGTGCCGGAGCCCGGCGGCGAGCGCGGCCAGGGGTCCGCCGCCCGGGGGGTCCTCGCGGGCCCAGAGCACGGGCCGGGCGGTGGGGCGGGGACCGGCGACGACCACCGTGGTCCGGGCGTCGGCGCAGGCCGCGAGCACCCGGTCGAGCAGCGCCCGTCCGCCCACCCGCACGCCGGGCTTGTCCGCTCCCCCGAGCCGCCGGGCGGCGCCACCGGCGAGCACGACGGCGTCGTACGCGGAGTCGGGGCCCCCGGGGGGACCGCCGGGAGGATCACCGGAGGAATCGCCGGGTGGCTGATACTCGGTCACCCTCCGAGTATGCGTGCCCCCCGCGATCACCGGGAACGCGGGGGCGCCGGGACACGGTCGGAGAGACCGGTGGCTCGAAGCGGACTCACAGCGTCCGCAGCAGCACCGCCGGCTGTTCGACGCAGTCCGCCACGTACCGCAGGAAGCCTCCCGCGGTGCCGCCGTCGCAGACCCGGTGGTCGAAGGTGAGCGAGAGCTGCACGACCTGCCGCACCGCCAGCTCGCCCTCGTGCACCCATGGCTTGGGGACGATGCGGCCGACGCCGAGCATGGCGGCCTCGGGGTGGTTGACGATCGGTGTGGAGCCGTCGACGCCGAACACGCCGTAGTTGTTCAACGTGAAGGTGCCGCCGGTGAGTTCCGCGGGCGTCAGCGTCCCGGTCCGGGCCGCCTCGGTCAGCCGCGCGAACTCCGCCGTGAGCGACTCCGCGTCCCGCGTGTGCGCGTCCCGGACGACGGGGACGACCAGCCCCCGGTCGGTCTGCGCGGCGAAGCCGAGGTGCACGTCCGCGTACTGGACGATCTCCCTGGCCCCGGTGTCCACCGAGGAGTTGAGCTCGGGGAAGCGGGCGAGCGCGGCGGTGCAGATGCGGGCCAGCAGGGCGATGACGGATATCTTCGGCCCGCCGGAGGCGTTCATCGCGGCGCGGGTCCGCATCAGTTCGGTCGCGTCGGCGTCCACCCAGCAGGTGGCGTCGGGGATCTCGGTGCGGCTGCGGGAGAGCTTGTCGGCGACGGTCCCGCGGATGCCCTTGAGGGGGACACGGGTGACGCCCGGGGAGTCCGCGGCCGGTGCCGGCGCGTCCGCCCGGCCGGCCCGCGCGTGCGGTTCGCCGGCCGTCGCGCCCGTACGGCCCCGGGCGGCGGCGGCACGCAGGGCGTACTCCACGTCCGCGCGGAGGATCAGCCCCTCGGGGCCGGAACCGGTCAGCTCCCGCAGGTCCAGGCCGTTCTGCCGGGCCAGCCTGCGCACCAGGGGCGAGATCACGGGGACGGGGCCGTCCACCGCGCCCGGGGTGCGGGCCTGCGCGGCGGCGGGCTGCGCGGTCCTGGGCCGTCCGTTCGCCACGTGTACGGAAGGGGCGGCGGGGGTCGCGGACGCGGTGGGGGTCGCGGACGCGGCGGGAACCGCCCGCGGCGGACGGACGCGGCGGCGCCGGGCCGGTGCCTGAGCGGTGCCGTAGCCGACCAGGACGTTGCCGGAGCCCTCGGCGGCGGGGGTCCGGTCGCGGCCGCCCTCGGATTCGGCGGGGCCCGCGTCCCCGGCCGGGCGGCCGTCGGCCGGCTCGCCCACCGCCACCGTCAGCAGCGGAGCGCCGACGGGCAGCTCCGTGCCCTCCGCGCCGAAGCGGGCCGTGACGACACCCCCGTAGGGGCAAGGCACGTCCACCATCGCCTTGGCCGTCTCGACCTCGACGACCGGCTGGTCCACGGCGACGACGTCACCGACCTCGACCAGCCAGCGCACGATCTCCGCCTCGGTGAGCCCCTCCCCGAGGTCGGGCAGCTTGAACTCCAGCACCTGTGCCATCAGCTCTCGGCCTCCCATTGCAGACGCCCCACGGCGTCCAGGATCCGGTCCACACCGGGCAGGTGGTGGCGCTCCAGCATCGGCGGCGGGTACGGCAGGTCGAACCCGGCCACACGCAGCACCGGCGCCTCCAGGTGGTGGAAGCAGCGCTCCGTGACCCGGGCCGCGATCTCCCCGCCCGGGCCGCCGAAGCCACCCGACTCGTGGACGACGACCGCGCGCCCCGTCCGCCGTACCGAGGCGCACACCGTCTCGTCGTCGAACGGCACCAGGGAGCGCAGATCGACGACTTCGAGGTCCCAGCCCTCGGCCCGGGCCGCCTCGGCCGCCTCCATGCAGACGGGTACGGACGGCCCGTACGTGATGAGCGTGGCGCTCCGCCCCGAGCGCCGCACCACCGCACGGCCTATCGGTTCAACGGCCGTCGGCTCCTGTGGGTTCCAGGAGTCCTTCGACCAGTAGAGCCGCTTGGGCTCCAGGAAGACGACCGGGTCGTCGGAGGCGATGGCGGCGCGCAGCAGCCCGTAGGCGTCCGCGACGGTCGCGGGCGTGACGACATGGAGCCCCGGAGTCGCCATGTAGTACGCCTCGGAGGAGTCGCTGTGGTGCTCGACCCCGCCGATGCCGCCGCCGTAGGGGACGCGGACGGTGAGCGGCAGGGGCATCCTCCCGCGCGTGCGGTTGCGCGTCTTCGCGACGTGCGAGACGAGCTGCTCGAACGCCGGGTAGGCGAACGCGTCGAACTGCATCTCCACGACCGGCCGCAGCCCGTACATGGCCATGCCCACGGCCGTGCCGAGGATGCCCGCCTCGGCCAGCGGGGTGTCCGTGCAGCGGTCCGCGCCGAACTCCTCGGCGAGTCCGTCGGTGACCCGGAAGACACCGCCGAGGGTGCCGACGTCCTCGCCCATGACGTGCACGGACGCGTCGGCGGCCATGGCGTCGCGCAGGGCGCGCGTGAGGGCCTGTGCCATGGTGGCCGGCTTGACGGCGACGGTGGTCATCACTGCGCCCCTTCCGGTTCGGCCTCGGCCGCCAGCTCGGCCCGCAGCTGCTCGCGCTGCTCCAGCAGCTGCGGGGTGGGCTCGGCGTAGACGTGGGCGAAGAGGTCCATGGGGTCGAGCTCCGGGTCCTCGTTCATGCGGGCGCGCAAGGAGGCGGCCAGGGTCTCGGCGTCCTGACGGGCGGTCTCGACACCGGCCTCGTCGAGCAGTCCGCGCCCGGTCAGCTCGCGCTCCAGCAGCGCGATCGGGTCGTGCCGCTTCCAGGTCTCGACCTCGGCGTCGCCGCGGTAGCGGGTGGCGTCGTCGGCGTTGGTGTGGGCCTCCACGCGGTACGTGATCGCCTCGACCAGGGTCGGACCACCGCCCGCGCGGGCGCGGCGTACGGCGTCGGCCAGGACCTCGTGCACGGCGGCGGCGTCGTTGCCGTCCACCAGGCGGCCGGGCATGCCGTAGCCGACGGCCTTGTGGGCCAGCGACGGGGCCGCGGTCTGCTTGGCGAGCGGTACGGAGATCGCGAAGCCGTTGTTCTGGACGAGGAAGACGACCGGGGCCTGCCAGACGGCGGCGAAGTTCAGCGCCTCGTGGAAGTCGCCCTCGCTGGTGCCGCCGTCGCCGACCATGGCGAGCGCGACCACGTCGTCGCCCTTGAGGCGGGCGGCGTGGGCGAGACCGACGGCGTGCGGCAGCTGGGTGGCGAGCGGGGTGCTCAGCGGGGCCACGCGGTGCTCGTGGGGGTCGTAGCCGGTGTGCCAGTCGCCGCGCAGCAGGGTGAGGGCCTCGACGGGGTCCACCCCGCGCGCGACGACGGCGAGGGTGTCGCGGTAGCTCGGGAAGAGCCAGTCGCGCTCCTGGAGGACGAGCGCGGCGGCGACCTCGCAGGCCTCCTGGCCGGTGCTGGAGGGGTAGACCGCGAGACGGCCCTGCTTGGTGAGGGCGGTGGCCTGCGCGTTGTAGCGGCGGCCCTTCACCAGCTCCGCGTACAGCCGGCGCAGCAGCTCCGGGTCGGTCCCGGCGGCGGCCTCGGTGCCGAGGACGCGGTACGGCTCCGCGTCCGGCAGCAGCGGGGCGGGGTCGGTACGGGGCTGCCAGGCGGGCGGCGGGGTCGGCCGGTAGGCACCCCGCTGCTCCATGACCGTCATGACGGCACCTCCTCGTGGGATGTCGGAGGCGCGGCGTGTGACGCGCCTCACCAACCGATTGTTCGGTCGTCGGCACATTTTGGCTACGGGTGGCACCAGGCTGTGGACAAACGGTTCTCCACATTCTGAGATGGACGCAGGACGTCCACGGCGGAGAGGTGGGGGCGGGTGGCAGCTGAACAAATGGCCGAGGGCCAGGAGGGGACCGTGCCGCTCGCTCCCGCGCGGCCCCTGGACGCCATCGACCAGGACATCCTGCGGATGCTCCAGGCGGACGGCCGCGCCTCCGTGCGTTCGGTGGCCGAGCGGGTCCACGTCTCCCGCGCGAACGCGTACGCGCGCATCAACCGGCTGGTCGAGGACGGTGTCATCCGCGGCTTCGGGGCCCGCGTCGACCATGAGCGGGCCGGTCACGGGACGTCCGCGTACATCACCCTGAAGATCGTCCAGAACACCTGGCGCACGGTCCGCGAGCAGCTCCGGCAGCTTCCGGGCGCCTCGCACATCGCGCTGGTGGGAGGAGACTTCGACGTCCTGCTGCTGGTGCACACCCCCGACAACCGGGCGCTGCGCGAGCTGGTGCTCACCCGGCTCCAGGCGATCCCCGAGGTGCTGAGCACGCGCACGCTGCTGGTGTTCGAGGAGGAGGACCTGGAGCCGCAGGGGTGAGGGCGTCCTCAGGACACCTTGCGCAGCCCCCCGAAGGCCAGCTGGGCCACCGCGTCGGCCACCTCGCGCTCGCTCATGCCGCGCCCGTCCGGCCGGTACCACTCCACGATCGAGTTGATCATGCCGAAGACCAGCCGGGTCACCAGGCGCACCTCTATGTCCTCGCGCACGTCCCCGTCGGCCGCCGCCGCCTTCAGCAGCGCCGCCACCCGGTGGTCGAACTCGCGCCGCCGCTCCAGCGCCCACCGCTCGGTGTCCGTGTTGCCGCGCACCCGCAGCAGCAGCGTCACGTACGGCAGCTCGGCGATCAGCACCTCGACCATGCGCCGCACGACGTACTCCAGCCGCTCGGCGGCGCGCCCCACGCGCGCGTGCTCCTCGTCGAGGATGGCGAAGAGCCCGTCCAGGGCCCGGCTCACCGCGCGGCGCAGCAGTTCCTCCTTGCCTGCCACATGGTGGTAGATCGACGACTTGGAGATGCCGGCGGCCTTGGAGAGGTGCTCCATGGAGGTGCCGTCGTAGCCCCGCTCGTTGAACACCCGGACGGCGACGGACAGCAGCGTCTCCGGGGTGTAGGTGTCGCGCCTGGCGGTGGTCACGGGGTGTCCTCCCGCTTGCGGGAGGCGCACGCGTACCGGTGGAGCGCCAGGGAGGGCGCGTAGCGGCCGGACGGATCGATCCCGTGCAGTTCGTCCAGCAGGGCGCCGGCCCAGCCGCGGCCGAGGCGGCGGCTCCACTCGAAGGGACCCAGGGGGTAGTTCACGCCCAGCCGCATCGCGGTGTCGACGTCCTCCTCGGTGGCGACGCCCTTGGCGACGGCGTCGACCGCGAGGTCGATGATCCGCGCCACCGTCCGCGCGACGATCATCCCGGGGACGTCCCCGATGACGCTGACCTTCTTGCCGAGCGCCTGGAACAGTCCGGTGGCCTCGGCGACGGCCGCCGGGGAGGTGTCCTGGGCGTGGGACAGGGCGATGCGCGTGGCCGCGCGGTAGTCGAGGGCGAGGTCGAAGTAGACGACGTCGCGGAACTCCACGGAGGTCCGGCCGTCGGCGAGCACCAGCCGGCCGCCGCCGGGCAGCACCAGGCGCGTGCCGTTGTCCTCGTCCTCCTCGCGCACCTGGATCCCCGCCTCGCGGATCAGGGCGAGCAGGTCCGAGGCGGGCCCCAGATCACCCTCGGCGACCACGTACGCGGGCGGTTCGGCGGGCTCCGCGGTGCGCGGCTCGGGGCGCTCGGCACCGTCCCGGTGGTCGTACCAGCCCCGGCCGCTCTTGCGGCCCAGGCGGCCGGACTCGACCAGGCGGCGCTGGGCGAGCGAGGGGGTGAAGCGCACGTCCTGGAAGAAGGACTGCCAGACCGAGTGGGTGACGGACTCGTTGACGTCCTGGCCGATGAGGTCGGTCAGCTCGAAGGCGCCCATCCGGAAACCGCCCGACTCGCGCAGGACCGCGTCGATGGTGGCCGGGTCCGCGCCCTGTGACTCGTACACCGCGAAGGCCTCGGCGTAGAAGGGCCGGGCGACGCGGTTGACGATGAACCCGGGGGTGTCCGCGCAGGCGACGGGCGTCTTGCCCCAGGCGCGGGCCGTCTCGTACGCGCGCGTGGCGTACGAGACGTCCGTGGCGAAGCCGGAGACGACCTCGACGAGCGGCAGCAGCGGCGCGGGGTTGAAGAAGTGCAGGCCCACGAAGCGGCCGGGCACGCGCAGGGCGCCGCCGATCGCGGTGACCGAAAGGGAGGAGGTGTTGGTGGCGAGCAGACAGTCGTCGGAGACGACGTCCTCCAGCGCGCGCAGCAGTTCCCGCTTGACGTCGAGACGCTCCAGGACGGCCTCGACGACCAGGGAGGAACCGGCGAGTCCGGTGAGCTCCTCGACGGGCCGCAGACGGGCACGGGCCGCGTCCCGCTCGGCTGCGGTGAGGCGCTCCTTCTCCACCAGCCGGTCGAGCCGGGCGCCGATCGCTTCGGCCGCCTGACGGGCCCGCCCCGGGGCGGCGTCGTACAACCGCACCGGATGGCCCGCGACCAGCGCGACCTGGGCGATTCCCTGTCCCATGGTGCCGGTGCCGACCACGGCCACGGGACTGCTGAGGTCGAGTGCTGTCATGTGCGCGATCCTCCCGCACGGGGTTGTCCACAGATGCGGCGGACCCCCTTGTCCCGACCGATCGTTCGGTTACTCTAACTCTGACTGCCCTTTCCTGCCTACGTTTCCGCACAGGTCCATGAGCTCGACGAAGAGTTCCTGAGACGAGGAGTTGGTCCCGCATGGCCGCCGAACTCACCGCGCACGAGCTGATCGCCCGGCACCGCCCCACCCTGGACCAGGCGCTGGAAGCGATCCGCACGCGCGCGTACTGGTCGCCCCACCCCGAGCACCCCAAGGCCTACGGGGAGAACGGCAGCCTGGACATGGCGGCGGGCAAGGCCGCCTTCGACGCCCTGCTCGGCACCCGCCTCGACCTCGGCCAGCCCGGCACGGACGGCTGGGTGGACGGCGAGACCTCCCCGTACGGCATCGAGCTGGGCGTGAGCTACCCGCACGCGGACCCCGACGAGCTGCTGCCCGCCATGAAGGCGGGGATGCGGGCCTGGCGGGACGCGGGCGCGGAGACCCGCGCGGTGGTCTGCCTGGAGATCCTCAAGCGGATCAGCGACCGGACCATGGAGTTCGCCCAGGCGGTCATGCACACCTCCGGCCAGGCGTTCATGATGGCGTTCCAGGCCGGCGGCCCGCACGCGCAGGACCGCGGCATGGAGGCGGTGGCCTACGCGTACGCGGAGCAGGTCCGCACACCCGACACCGCGGAGTGGACCAAGCCGCAGGGCAAGCGCGACCCGCTCGCCCTCACCAAGCGGTTCGTCCCGGTCCCGCGCGGCATCGGCCTGGTCATCGGCTGCAACACCTTCCCGACGTGGAACGGCTACCCGGGCCTGTTCGCCTCCCTCGCCACCGGCAACGCGGTGCTGGTCAAGCCGCACCCCCGCGCGGTGCTGCCGCTCGCGCTCACCGTCCGGGTGGCCCGCCGGGTGCTCACCGAGGCCGGCTTCGACCCGAACCTGGTGGCGCTCGCCGCCGAGCGGCCCGGCGAGGGCATCGCCAGGACGCTGGCCACCCGTCCGGAGATCCGGATCATCGACTACACCGGCTCCACGGAGTTCGGCGACTGGCTGGAGGGCAACGCGCGCCAGGCCCAGGTGTACACCGAGAAGGCCGGCGTCAACACGGTGATCGTGGAGTCGACCGGCGACTACCGGGGGATGCTGGCCAACCTGGCGTTCTCCCTGTCGCTGTACAGCGGCCAGATGTGCACCACCCCGCAGAACCTGCTGATCCCGCGCGACGGCATCACCACCGACCAGGGCCCCAAGTCCTTCGACGAGGTCACCGCGGACCTGGCGAAGGCGGTCGACGGTCTGCTCGGCGACGACGCGCGCGCCAACGCGCTGCTGGGCGCGATCGTCAACCCGGACGTCAAGGCCCGTCTGGAGGCCGCCGCCGGGCTCGGCGAGGTCGCCCTCGCCTCCCGCGAGATCGCCCACCCGGAGTTCCCGGGCGCGGTGGTGCGCACACCAGTGATCGTGAAGCTCGACGGCGCCAAGCCGGACGCCGAGGCCGCGTACATGAGCGAGTGCTTCGGACCGGTCTCCTTCGTTGTCGCGGTCGACTCGGCCGACGACGCGGCGAAGCTGCTGCGGCGCACGATCCGCGAGAAGGGTGCGATGACGGTCGGCGCGTACACGACCTCCCCGGAGGTCGAGGAGACGGTGCGGGAGGTCTGCCTGGAGGAGGCCGCCCAGCTCTCCCTGAACCTCACCGGCGGGGTGTACGTCAACCAGACGGCCGCCTTCTCCGACTTCCACGGCTCCGGCGGCAACCCGGCGGCCAACGCGGCCCTGTGCGACGGCGCGTTCGTGGCCAACCGGTTCCGGGTGGTCGAGGTGCGCCGGGAGGCCTAGACCCTGTCGTCGAACTCCCGTCTGCCGCGCGACGCCGTGCACGCACTCTCGCCGCACCGGGCCCCGACCCGAGTACATCCGGTACGAGGGTCGGGGCCCGGCACGCCGGGAACACGCACCCGACGCCGCGCGGCCCGCCCTCCGGGCGGACGACGGGAGTGTGACGACAGGCCTAGCCGACGTGGGGAGCGCCCCCGGTGGCGCTCCAGTGGTACAGCGTCATGGCCGCACTGGTCGCGAGGTTGTAGCTGGAGACCTGGGGGCGCATCGGCAGCGCCACCAGATGGTCGGCCCGCGCGCGGAGCTCCGCCGACAGTCCGCTGCGCTCGGACCCGAAGGCCAGCAGCGCGTCGTCCGGCAGCTTCAGCGAGCGGATGTCCGCGCCCTCCGGGTCGAGCGCGAAGACCGGCCCGGGCGGCAGTTCGTCGACGGTCAGCCGCTCCACGGCGGTGGCGAAGTGCAGCCCCGCCCCGCCGCGTACGACGGTGGGGTGCCAGGGGTCGAGCGTGCCGGTGGTGACGACTCCGGTCGCCCCGAAACCGGCGGCCAGCCGGATCACCGCGCCCGCGTTGCCGAGGTTGCGCGGATTGTCCAGGACCACCACGGGCGCGGTGCGCGGGGTGTGCGCCAGCTTCTCGAGGTTGCCCGCGCGGGAGGGGCGTACGGCCAGGGCGGCCACGGCGGTGGGGTGCGGGCGCGGCACGAGAGCGGCGTACGTCTCGTGGGGCACCTCGGTCAGCAGCTCCGCCAGCGTGTCCCGCACGTCCCCGGCCAGCTCGTCGGCGAGCGCGAGCGCGCCGGCCCGGTCCGCGGTGAGCGCCATCCGGACCTCGGCCCCGAAGCGCACGGCGTGCTTGAGCGCGTGGAAGCCGTCGAGCAGCACGGCGGTGCCGGCCAGGCGGTGCCAGGCGGACACGAGGCCGGCCGGGGCCTCGGGAGCGGTGTCGGTCATGACGTGCAGCCTACGTGCGCGGGTCCGGCACCCCGCCGGGCGCCGGGGCGGCCTCCACCGGGTCCTCCCCGGCCGGGGGCCGCGGCCGCGGAACCCACGCCCCGCGCGGGCGCAGCCGGCCACGCGCACGCGCCGCGAGGTTCCCGAGGCGGCGCAGGAAGGCCGTCGGCAGGAAGACCGCGTCCGCCGCGATCATCGCCAGGGAGAAGAAGGGCAGTCCGAGCACGACCGCGATGACCGCGTGCTCCATGATCATGAAGGCCAGCAGGACGTTCTTGACCCGCCGGTTGAACAGCGTGAACGGGAAGGCGACCTGCACGGCGACCGTCCCGTAGGTCACCAGCATCACCATCGTGCCGCTGGCCGACAGCAGGTCCGCGAGGGCCGGCCAGGGGGAGAAGTACTCCAGGTGCAGCGGGTAGTGGACGGCGGTGCCGTCCTGCCAGCGGGAGCCCTGGACCTTGTACCAGCCGGCCGTGGCGTAGATCAGGCACGCCTCGGCCATGATCACCAGGAGCGCGCCGTTGTGCACGACGTTCGCGACGACGTCCAGCAGGATCCGCGGCTGCCCGGTCGCCGCGCGGCGACCGACCAGCCACCACAGCGCCTGCGCGAGCCACACGGTCCACAGCAGCGCCGGTATGAACCGGTCGCCGTCCGGCCGGCCCGTCAGTGCCGCCGTGAGCAGCAGGAAGCCCAGCGCACCCCACAGCACCGGGCCGACCCGGTCGCGCGGCCGCTCGCCGCGCGCGCGTGCCCCGGCCGCGCGGCGCGCACGCCGCGCGTCCAGGGACCAGACCTGACCGCAGCGCGTGAACGCCAGGTAGATCGACATCAGGTGCAGGACGTTGTCGCCGCCGTCCCCCATGAAGACGCTGCGGTTCTGCAGCGCCAGCACGCCCACCATGAACAGCACCGACATGGTGCGGGTGCGCCAGCCGAGCAGCAGGAGGAAGCTCCACAGCACGGCGAGCGCGTAGACGGCCTCGAACCAGACCTGGCCGTCCGACCACAGCAACGGTGTGAAGGCGCCGTTCGTCGCGACCAGCTGATCGGCGAGGTCCCAGCTCCAGGGACCGTCGGGGCCGTACAGCTCCTGGCGGTGGGGGAACTCGCGCAGCAGGAACAGCAGCCAGGTCAGGCTGAGGCCGATGCGGACGACGGCGGTCTGGTGGGGGCCGAGCGCGGAGTCGGTGACGCGGGCGACCGCGCGGGACAGGGCCGGTGAGCGGTGGTTCACCCGACACCTCCCCGGGCCTCGTCCTCGGGCAGTGACCACCAGCGCAGCGTGCGGTACACGGGTGTGGCGGAGATCTTCTCCCCACTCCATTCGGGCGGCGGCACAGGCGTGGTCCGTGAGCGGATCTGGACGCGCTCGACGGTGCCGCCCGGGCCGGCCGCGTCCGCGCGGTCGAGGCGCAGCACCGTGATCCGGCGCAGGTACGTCTCGGACAGCGCACCGCGCAGGCCCACCGGCCGGTTGTCGTCGTCGTGCGTGGCGACGAAGAAGTCCCAGGCGCGGCGCAGCTCGTTCTGCTGGGTGTGACTGGGCAGGAGGTTGCCGTCGATGGCGCGGCCGTCCTGTGCGGACAGGTCGTACCAGCCGGTGGTCCGTGTCCCCCCGTCCGCCGTGCGGACCTCGGCCCGCACCTGGACGGCGATGTTCTGCTGCAGCGGGTTCGGCGCGAACAGCTTCCAGTTCTGCTCGAACTCCGGGTAGATCCAGTCCTCGACCGTCTCGCCGTGCTCCTTGCTGACCGTGTTCGCCGGCGCGACGTGCAGGAACGTCATGCCGAGGTGCACACAGACCACGGCCGCGACGACCGCGAGCGCCGTCGCGGCGCAGATCCGGTAGGGCAGGGAGAGCTCGGCCACCCCGGCGGGCGGACCGGCGGACGGACCGACGGACGGACCGGCGGACGGCCCGACGGACGGCCCGGAATCGGGCGGAGGGGTCCGCGGCCCCGGCGGGTCCACCGGCGACGCGGGGCCGGGCAGCGCGGGGCGCGGGTCGGGCACGCCCCGCCCGGCGGGCCCGTGCCGGGCGTCCGAGCCCTTGTCGTACGCGTTCATCCCGCCCCGATCCACCGATCCCGGTCCGTCACCGCTTCCGCCCCGCCGCGCGGGCCCGGCACACCGCTCCGCCGCGTCGCAGGGAACGGTACTCAGCACCGGCGGTCCGGGCACGGTCCCGCCGGGATCCCGTTCCGTGGCCGTCGCCACACGGCTGCCCGGGCCCCGCCGTCCACGGGCGGCCCCCGCAGGTTATCCACAGCGGTTGACACCTCGCGGCACCCGTCTCACCATGGAATCGCACGAACCGAACGATCGGTCGGGAGCGTGCTCCGGGAAGCACCCAGTCGAGGGGGACCTCATGGCGACAGCAGCCGCCCGCGATACGGCCGGCAGCCAGGCGTACGACGCACCGGCCGGCGACACCGCCGGCCACGAGCGCGCCTTCGACGCGGCCGTCGCCGCCGACGAGCGGATCGAGCCGCGCGACTGGATGCCGGACGCCTACCGGGCCACGCTCGTCCGGCAGATCGCCCAGCACGCGCACTCCGAGATCATCGGCATGCAGCCGGAGGCCAACTGGATCACCCGCGCGCCCTCGCTGCGCCGCAAGGCGATCCTGATGGCCAAGGTGCAGGACGAGGCCGGGCACGGCCTGTATCTGTACGGCGCCGCCGAGACCCTCGGCGCCAGCCGCGACGAGCTGCTCGACAAGCTCCACTCCGGCCGCCAGAAGTACTCCTCGATCTTCAACTACCCGACCCTGACCTGGGCGGACGTCGGCGCCATCGGCTGGCTGGTGGACGGCGCGGCGATCACCAACCAGGTGCCCCTGTGCCGCTGCTCCTACGGCCCGTACGCGCGCGCGATGGTCCGCATCTGCAAGGAGGAGTCCTTCCACCAGCGCCAGGGCTACGAGCTGCTGCTGGCCCTCAGCAAGGGCACCCCGGAGCAGCACGCGATGGCGCAGGACGCGGTGGACCGCTGGTGGTGGCCATCGCTGATGATGTTCGGCCCGCCCGACGACGAGTCCCAGCACTCCGCGCAGTCGATGGCCTGGAAGATCAAGCGCCACTCCAACGACGAGCTGCGCCAGCGCTTCGTCGACATCTGCGTCCCCCAGGCCGAGTCGCTCGGCCTGACCCTCCCCGACCCGCACCTGAAGTGGAACGAGGAGCGCGGACACCACGACTTCGGCGCGATCGACTGGTCGGAGTTCCGGGAGGTCCTCAAGGGCAACGGCCCGTGCAACGAACAGCGGCTGACCCGGCGCAGGCGGGCCCACGAGGAGGGCGCCTGGGTCAGGGAGGCCGCGGCGGCCCACGCGGCCAAGCACACGAACGGCGAGACAGGAGCTGCGCGAGCATGACCCACACCGACTGGCCCCTGTGGGAGGTCTTCGTGCGTTCGCGCCGGGGACTGTCCCACACCCACGCCGGCAGCCTGCACGCGCCGGACGCGGAGCTCGCCCTGCGCAACGCCCGCGATCTGTACACCCGGCGCGGCGAGGGCGTCTCGATCTGGGTCGTCCCGTCCTCCGCGGTCACCGCCTCCTCGCCCGACGAGAAGGACCCGTTCTTCGAACCGGCCGCCGACAAGCCCTACCGGCACCCGACGTTCTACGAGATCCCCGAGGGGGTGCGGCACCTGTGACGACGACCCCCGCCGAGGACACCGCCGACCGCACGGCCGCCGCGCTCGCCCTCGGCGACGACGCGCTGGTGCTCTCCCACCGCCTGGGCGAGTGGGCCGGCCACGCCCCCGTGCTGGAGGAGGAGGTCGCCCTCGCCAACATCGCGCTGGACCTGCTGGGCCAGGCCCGGATGCTGCTGTCGATGGCGGGCGACGAGGACGAGCTGGCCTATCTGCGCGAGGAGCGCGCCTTCCGCAACCTCCAGCTGGTGGAACAGCCGAACGGCGACTTCGCCCACACCATCGCCCGACAGCTGTACTTCTCCGCCCACCAGTACCTCCTCTACGGCGAACTGGCCTCCGGCGACGGCCCGTTCGCGCCGCTGGCCGGCAAGGCGGTCAAGGAGACCGCCTACCACCGCGACCACGCCGCACAGTGGACGCTGCGGCTCGGCGACGGCACGGACGAGAGCCGTGCGCGGATGCAGCGGGCCGTGGACGCGCTCTGGCGCTACACGGGAGAGATGTTCCAGCCCGTCGAGGGCCTGGACGTCGACCGGGCCGGACTGGAGACGGCCTGGCTCGAGTGGGTCTCGGAGGTGCTGCGCCGAGCCACGCTCACGGTGCCCGAGGGCCCGCGCACCGGAGCGTGGACGGCCGGTGCGGGCCGTCAGGGCCTGCACACCGAGCCCTTCGGCCGGATGCTCGCCGAGATGCAGCACCTGCACCGCAGCCATCCGGGGGCGACATGGTGACCACCCTCACCCCGCTGGAGGCCGAACTCCTGGAGCTCGCCGGTTCGGTGCCCGACCCCGAACTGCCCGTGCTGACCCTGCGCGACCTGGGCGTCGTGCGCGCGGTGCACGCGCGCGGCACGGACACCGTCGAGGTCGAGCTGACCCCGACGTACACCGGCTGCCCGGCCGTGGAGGCGATGAGCCGGGACATCGAGCGGGTGCTGCGCGAGCGCGGGGTGCGCGAGGTCACCGTGCGCAGAGTGCTCGCGCCCGCCTGGTCGACCGACGACATCACGGAGGAAGGGCGCCGCAAACTGCGGGAGTTCGGCATCGCCCCGCCGCGTGTGCGCACGGCTTCCGGGCCGGTCGGGGTGGAGCTGGGCCCGACGCGCACCCACGCGACCCGGCCGGAGGGCGAGCCGGTGCCCGTCCACTGCCCGCACTGCGGCTCCGCCGAGACCGAACTGCTCAGCCGTTTCTCGTCCACCGCGTGCAAGGCACTGCGCCGCTGCCTGGCCTGCCGTGAACCGTTCGACCACTTCAAGGAGTTGTGATGGCCCGCTTCCACCGGCTCCGGGTGGCCGCGGTCGACCGGCTCACCGACGACTCCGTCGCCCTCACCCTCACCGTCCCCCCGCACCTGGCCGAGGAGTACCGGTACGCCCCCGGCCAGCACCTGGCCCTGCGGCGCGCCGCGGACGGCGAGGACATCCGGCGCACCTACTCCATCTGCTCCCCCGCACCCGACGGCGAGGCACCGAGCACGCTCCGGGTCGGCATCCGGCTGGTCGAGGGCGGCGCCTTCTCCACGTACGCGCTCAAGGAGATCGCCCTCGGCGACGAGCTGGAGGTGATGACCCCGGCCGGCCGCTTCACGCTCCCTCCCGCGCCCGGCCGGTACGCGGCGATCGTCGGCGGCAGCGGTATCACACCGGTGCTGTCGATCGTCTCGACCCTCCTCGCGCGCGAGCCGCGGACCCGGTTCTGCCTGATCCGCAGCGACCGGACGACCGCCTCGACGATGTTCCTGGAGGAGGTCGCCGACCTGAAGGACCGCTACCCCGAGCGGCTCCAGCTGGTGACGGTCCTCTCCCGCGAGGAGCAGCAGGCGGGGCTGCCGTCCGGACGGCTGGACCGGGAGCGGCTGACCGGGCTGCTGCCCGTCCTGCTGCCCGTGGAACAGGTGGACGGCTGGTTCCTGTGCGGGCCGTACGGCCTGGTCGAAGGGGCCGAGCGGGCGCTGCGCGGGCTGGGTGTGGCGCGCTCCCGCATCCACCAGGAGATCTTCCACGTGGACGCCGGCACGGCGGCCGTCGCCGCGGCGCCCGCCCCCGCGCACAGCACGGTCACCGCCCGGCTCGACGGACGCGGCGGAAGCTGGCCCGTCCAGGACGGCGAGTCCCTGCTGGACACGGTGCTGCGCAACCGGCCCGACGCGCCCTACGCCTGCAAGGGCGGGGTGTGCGGGACCTGCCGCGCCTTCCTCGTCTCGGGCGAGGTGCGGATGGACCGCAACTTCGCGCTGGAGCCGGAGGAGACGCAGGCGGGCTATGTCCTGGCCTGCCAGTCGCACCCGGTGACGGAGCGGGTGGAGCTCGACTTCGACCGGTAGGAGCAGGCGCCGGGCCTCCGCGGAAGGCCGCTGCGGCACGTGCCCCGGCAGACCGCTACAGCACGTGTCCCGGCGTCCCGCCGTCGGTGACGACGGGACGTCCGGCGGCTTCCCACACCTGCATGCCGCCGTCCACGTTCACGGCGTCGACGCCCTGCTGGGCCAGGTACATGGTGACCTGCGCCGACCGTCCGCCGGAGCGGCAGATCACATGGACCCGGCCGTCCTGCGGGGCGGCCTCGGTCAGCTCGCCGTAGCGGGCCACGAACTCGCTGAGGGGGATGTGCAGCGCCCCCGCGGCATGACCGGCCTTCCACTCGTCGTCCTCGCGGACGTCCAGCAGGAAGTCGCCGTCCTTGAGGTCCGCGACCCGGACCGTGGGCACACCAGCTCCAAAACTCATGCCCCCGACGCTACCCGACCGGGCGGGTCCCGGTTCAGGCGAGCAGCGCCGCCAGCTCCGCCTCGCGTTCGGTCACCTGGGTCCGCAGCTGCTCGGCGATCTCCTCGAGGAGCCTGTCGGGGTCGTCCGGGGCGAGGCGGAGCATCGAGCCGATGGCACCGTCCTCCAGTTCCCTGGCGACCAGCGTGAGCAGTTCCTTGCGCCGGGCGAGCCATTCGAGGCGGGCGTAGAGCTCCTCGCCCGCGCTGGGGACGCGCTTCAGCTCCGGTCCCGCGGCCCACTCCTCGGCGAGTTCGCGCAGCTCGTCCTCGTTGCCGCGGGCGTAGGCGGCGTTGACGCGGGTGATGAACTCCTCGCGGCGCGCGCGTTCCCTCTCCTCCTGCGCCAGGTCCGGGTGGGCCTTGCGGGCGAGGTCGCGGTAGAGCTTGCGGGCCTCCTCGCTGGGCCGCACCCGCCGCGGGGGCCGCACCGGCTGGCCGGTGAGCATGGCGGTGGCCTCGGGGAAGAGGCCGTCGCCGTCCATCCAGCCGTTGAGCAGTTCCTCGACGCCGGGGATGGGCATCAGCCGGGCGCGCGCCTCGTCGGCCCGGCGCCGGTCCTCGGGATCGTCGCTGCGGGCGGCCCTGACCTCCAGGATCCGGGCGTCCAGTTCCTCGAGCCGGGCGTACATCGGGCCGAGCTTCTGTTCGTGCAGCCGGGAGAAGTTCTCGACCTCGACGCGGAAGGTCTCCACGGCGATCTCGAACTCGATCAACGCCTGCTCGGCCACGCGGACGGCCTGCTCCAGCCGCTCCTCGGGCCGCGCCGCACCGCCCCCGCCGGGGGTCTGCTCCGCGCCGGCGCCGCCACTCTGCTCACCTTCCGAGGTCGTCACCCGGACAGCGTAGGCCACCCGCCGGGCGCCACGCCCCGCCGCGGCGGCGCACCCCCCGGCCGGGGGCGCGCGCCCGTCCCGGACGCCCGCTCACACCCCCGTCTCCGCCGCGATCCGTCCCGCCCGCACCGCGGCCACCAGGTCCGTGTGGTCCGCCTCGGTGCGGTCGGCGTAGGCGACGGCGAAGGCCGCCACCGCCTCGTCCAGTTCGTCGTTCTTGCCGCAGTAGCCGGCGATCAGGCGGGGGTCGGCGCTGTGGGAGTGGGCGCGGGCCAGCAGGGCGCCGGTCATCCGGGCGTAGTCGTCGACCTGGTCGGCGGCGAGCGCGGCCGGGTCGACGCTGCCCTTGCGGTTGCGGAACTGGCGCACCTGGTAGGGGCGGCCGTCGACCGTCGTCCAGCCCAGCAGGCTGTCGCTCACCACCTGCATCCGCTTCTGGCCGTGGACCACCCGCCTGCCCTCGTGGCCGGCCTCGGGGGCGTCGAATCCGGCCGTCAGCAGGTGCGGCACGAGTGCCGAGGGCCGCGCCTCCTTCACCTGGAGGACCAGGGACTCGCCCCGGTGGTCGAGGAGCAGCACGACGTACGAGCGGGTGCCCACGCTGCCGGTGCCGACGACGCGGAACGCCACGTCGTGCACCGCGTGCCGGGCCAGCAGCGGGTGGCGGTCGGGCGGGAGCGTGCCGAGGTACTGCTCCAGCGAGGCGGCCACCGCGGCGGCCTCGCCGTCCGGTATGCGGCGCAGGACCGGCGGCGCGTCGACGAAGCGGCGTCCGCCGTCCCCGGTCGTCTCGGTGGACCTGGCCGCGAACCGGCCGCTGGTGTTCGCGCGGGCCTTCTCGGAGACCCGCTCCAGGGTGCCCAGCAGGTCGTGGGCGTCGGTGTGGGAGACCAGTTCCTCGTCCGCGATGGCGTTCCAGGCGTCCAGCGCCGGAAGCCTGGACAGCAGCCGCATCGTGCGGCGGTAGGCGCCCACGGTGTCGTGGGCCGCGGCGCGGCAGGTGTCCTCGTCCGCGCCGGCCTCGCGCCCGGCGAGCACCAGGGAGGTGGCGAGCCGCTTGAGGTCCCATTCCCAGGGGCCGTGCACCGTCTCGTCGAAGTCGTTCAGGTCGATGACCAGTCCGCCGCGCGCGTCGCCGTAGAGACCGAAGTTCGCCGCGTGGGCGTCACCGCAGATCTGGGCGCCGATCCGGGTCATCGGCGTGCGGGCCAGGTCGTACGCCATCAGGCCCGCCGATCCGCGCAGGAAGGCGAACGGCGTCGCCGTCATCCTGCCCACCCGGAGCGGCGCGAGCTCGGGCAGCCGGCCGCGGCTGGACTCCTCGACGGCGCTCACGGCGTCGGGGCGGGAGGGGTCCGGGTCGAAGGTGGCGTGCGCCGCTCGGGGAACCCGCCCGCGCAGGGCCTTGCCCTCGTCCTTGGGGCTGCCCTCGGCGGGCCACTCGGCGAATCCCGGCACCCGCGGCAGCCGCCGCACCAGGGCCGCACCACCGGTCCCGGCCACCCCGGCAGGCCCACGGGTCCCGGACATCCCGGCAACGTCTTCGGTCACGGCGACCGCCTCCCCCGTACACATACGTGCCGTACACACGCGTCGACATCGATCGTGCCGACCGTACAGCCGGTGGCCGAAACGCGTCAGACCCTGTGGACAACTCGTCCGGTGCGGAGAAATCCGGGTCCTACCCGGCTTCCGCCACCTCCGGCAGCAGCCGCCCCTCGGCGAGCAGCCGCCCGGCGCGGCCCTGGGAGATGTCCAGCCGGGCCAGCACGGCCGGGACGGCCACGCCCGGCAGCATGTGGTGGAACAGCACGGTGACCCGGTGCTCCAGGTCCTGCCGCTGGCAGCGCAACTGCGACAGGAGCTGCACCCCGGAGAAGCTCGCGACCAGCAGCTCCGCCGTCTCCGTCGGGTCGACGTGCGGCAGCAGTTCGCCCCCCGCCTTGGCCTCGGCCAGGGTCCGGGTGGTCTGGTCGATCCACATGCCGAACGCCGGAGTGCGGTCCAGTCCCAGCGCCCCCTGGTCCAGGGCCAGTCCGACGCTGGCCCGCACCAGCGGCTCGGTCCGCAGCCGCAGCGCCAGCACCAGGCCGGAGTCGACGAGTTCCTGCAGCTTGCTGGACTGGGGCGGCAGGGAGATCGCGAGCTGCTCCTCGAACACGCCGAGCGCCAGCTCCTCCTTGGAGCCGAAGTGGAAGTACAGCGCGCCCTTGGTGACCCCGGCCCGCTCCAGGATCTCCCCGATGGTCGCCGAGGTGTAGCCGCGTTCGTCGAAGACGGCCGCCGCCGCCTCCAGAATGGTCCGCCGGGTGCGGATCGCGCGCTCCTGTCGCGCCATCGGGTGCCTCCTGATCTGGGGGGATCTCATGGATCTCTCGGGTCGCGCCGTGCAGTCGGCGTGAAGCCGCCGTGAAGCCGTTGTGAAGCCGCCGTACGGTCTGTCGTGCTGGTGCGGGCGCGTGGGCTCGTCTCCGGCGAGTGGATCACCCTTGGAAAAAAACCAACTCGTCCGTATCTTAGTGCGAACCGACCGGGGGCCGATCGTCGATCCCGGGGGTTCCTCACGCCGCAGCCGGATTCCTGGAGCGCACCATGGAGGATCAGACCGGGCAGCGGGACTCGCCCGCGGACACCGCCGGCGGCCCCGGTGCCCGCACCCGCGTCACGACGGAACTCGCCCACCGCCCCCGCGCGGCGGACGTCTTCCCGGTCGAATGGGTCCGGCTCTCGGACGTCCGCTTCCGTGTCACCGCCCGCTGGCCCGCCGACCACGTCTTCTTCGGCCCCGTCGACGACCGCCGCCAGGATCCGATGATCGTTGGTGAAACGTTGCGGCAGACCTCGATGGCCCTCGCCCACGCGGAGTTCGGCGCCCCCGCCGACACCCACTTCGTCATGCGGGACCTGGACATCTCCACCGACCCGGACCGCCTGCTGCTCGCGGACGCGGACGAGCCGGTCACCGTCGACGTCGTCTGTTCCGAGGTCCGCCGCCGGGGCCGCGGCCTGAACGGCATGCGCACGACGATGGAGTTCCGTCGCGCGGGACGCCTCGTCGCCCGCGGCACCGGCAGCACCGGCTGCACCTCCCCGGCCGCCTACCGCCGCCTGCGGGAACGCCAGCTGGCCGCCCGGGGGGCCCGAATACCGCTGCCGGAACCGGTCCCACCCGGACTGGTGGGCCGCCACCGCGCGGAGGACGTCGTCCTCGCCCCCGCGGACCGGCCCGGCTCCTGGCTGCTGCGCGCGCACACCGGGCACCCGGTCCTCTTCCCGCGTCCCAACGACCACGTCCCCGGCATGGTCCTGTTCGAGGCGGCCCGTCAGGCCGCGACCGCGGCATCGGGCCGGCTGCCCTTCCTGCCGTCCGAGCTGGCCGTCTCCTTCAGCCGTTACGCCGAACTGGACAGCCCCTGCCGGCTCGACACCGAAGTGCTGTACAAGGACGAGGGCGAGGTGACGGTGCGGGTGGCGGGCGCCCAGGCCGGCCGGCCCGTCTTCGCCGCCACCCTCACCTGCGCGCCCACGGCCCCGGTACGGTCCCTGCCGTGACCGTCGACCTCCTGATCACCGGCGCGACGGGCTTCATCGGCGGCCGGGTCGCCGCGGCGGCCCTCGAACGCCCCGGCCTCCGCGTCCGCGCGCTGTCCCGTCGTACGCCGCCCGGGCGGCCGGTCCCCGGGACGGTGCCCGGCGACCTCGCCGACCCGCGCACCCTGCACGGCTGTTGCGCCGGCGTCGACGTCCTCGTCCACTGCGCCTCCCGGGTGGGCGGCGACCCGGAGTCCGCCGCCGCGGTCAACGACCTCGGCACGAAGGCCCTGGTGGAGGAGGCCGTCCGGAGCGGGGTGCGCCGGATCGTGTACGTCGGCACCGCCGCCGTCCACGGCCGGGGCCCCTTCCGGGGCGTACGGCCCGGCGAGGCCCCGATCGCGCCCGTCTCCGCCACCAGCCGCACCCGCGCGGCGGCCGAACGGCACGTCCTCGACGCGGGCGGCCTGGTGCTGCGCCCGCACCTGGTGCACGGCGAGGGCGACCGCTGGGTGGTCCCCGGACTGGTGGGACTGCTGCGGGAGCTCTCCGCGACCGTGTCCGGCTGCGAGGCGCTCCAGTCGATGATCGACGTCGACACCCTGGGCCGGGCGGTCGTCGCCGCGGCGCTGTCCCCCGGCCACGGCCCCGGCACCCACTACGTCGCCCACCCGGACCCGGTCCCCGCCTCGGAGCTGCTCGCGGCCGTGTGCGAGCAGGTGGAACGGCCCGGCGACGGCGCCTCGGTGGACGAGGCCACCGCCCGCGCCCGGGCCGCCGGGTCCCCGCGCGCGCTGCATCACCTGGACATGCTCACCGTGGACCACTGGTTCGCGGACGACGGCTTCTGGAAGGACCTGGACTGCTCACCGGGTGAGGGGTTCGCCCGTGCGTTCGCGCGGTCGGCCCCCTGGTACCGGTCGTACGTGACGGCCGGGCGGCGGGGAGACCGTCCGGCCGGTCCGCACGGTCACGCCCGCAGGTAGGCCAGCACCGCGAGGACCCGCCGGTGCGTCCCGTCCGTCAACGGCAGGTCCAGCTTCGTGAAGATGCCGCCGATGTGCTTGCCGACGGCGGCCTCCGACACCACCAGCTCGCGGGCGATCGCGCCGTTGGACCTGCCCTGCGCCATCAGCGCCAGCACCTCCCGCTCCCGCGGGGACAGCCGCTCCAGCGGGTCACGGCGGTGGCGCAGCAGCTGCCGCACGACCTCGGGGTCGACCACCGTACCGCCGTCCGCGACCTGGCTCAGCGCGGTCACGAACTCCTCGATCTGGCCGACCCGGTCCTTGAGCAGATAGCCGATGCCGGTGCCGTCGCCGGAGTCCAGCAGGTCGGAGGCGTACCGGCGCTGCACGTACTGGCTGAGCACGAGCACGGGCAGCGCGGGCCGCTCGGCGCGCAGGCGCACGGCCGCGCGCAGCCCCTCGTCCTGGAAGCCCGGGGGCATCCGGACGTCCGTCACCACGATGTCGGGTTCGTGTCCGCCGACCTCGGCGACCAGTGCCTCGGCGTCGCCGACCGCCGCGACGACCTCGTGCCCGCACCGCTGGAGCAGGCCGGCCAGGCCCTCCCGCAGCAGCACGCTGTCCTCGGCCAGCACGACGCGCAGTGCCCGGCCGTCCGTCAGGGGGAGCAGGGGGTGCAAGGGATCTCCACACGCAGCAGGGTCGGTCCACCCACCGGACTGGACAGGGTGAGTCTGCCATCGAGCACCGACACCCGGTCGGCGAGCCCGGTCAGCCCACTGCCCGTCCCGGCCCGTGCGCCGCCCCGTCCGTCGTCGCGGACCTCCAGCAGCAGCCGCCCGTCGCGGTGCCCGCCGTCCACCCGCGCGCGGCTCGCCCCGCTGTGCCGGGCGACGTTGGCGAGCGCCTCGCAGACCACGAAGTACGCGGCGGCCTCGACCGGCGCGGGCAGCCGGCCGGTGAGATCCAGCTCCACGTCCACGGGTACGGCGGACCGGTCGGCGGCGTCGGCGACCGCGGCCTCGAGACCGTAGTCGGCGAGGACCCGGGGATGGATGCCGTGGATGAGCTCCCGCAGTTCCCGAAGCGCCCGGCCCGCCTCGTCGTGGGCCCCGGCGAGCCGGTCGGCGAGCGGCCCGGGCGGCGCGTCCAGGCGGGCCAGGCCCAGCGTCATCGTCAGGGCGACCAGACGCTGCTGGGCCCCGTCGTGCAGATCGCGCTCGATGCGCCGCCGTTCCGCCTCGAACGCCTCCACCAGCCGCACCCGGGACCGGGTCAGTTCGGTCACCCTGGCGTCCAGGCCGGTCTCGCGCGGGGCGATCAGCAGCCGGGTCAGCCCCGCGCGGGCGCCCGCCGCGACGCCCAGCAGGTAGGCGCCCAGGGCGAGCAGGACGATCCCGAGCAGGGCGGCACCGGCCGCCGCCGGCCAGGTGGTGACCGTCCACAGTTTGAGGACCTTCGCCTCCCTGCCGTCCCCGGCCGTGGCCATCAGCAACGGGGTGGCGGTCACGGCCGCCGGGAAGAGCAGGCCGACCGTGAGCGCGAGGGCGTCGACCGGCCACAGCAGGCCCGCGAACAGCAGGGCGTGACCGAGCTCCCGCCAGGTGGCCCGCTCCCGCAGCCGGGCGGTCAGCCAGGCCCGCAGGCCGGGGGCGGCGGGCGGCAGGTGCGGGTCGGGTGCCGGATCGCGGTCGGCCAGCCGCAGCCGCCACCGCTCCAGCCGGGCCACCGGTATGCCCGCGAGGGCGGTGCCGAGCAGCAGCGGAAGTCCCACCAGGACCGGCGCGAGCACCACGCCGGCCACCACCGACACCACGAGGCCCACGAGCACGACCGCGCCGGTCACCGCGCCGGTGAGCAGATGTCCGGCCGCGCGCCACGGCCACGCGCACAACGCGTAGCCGGGACGGGACATGGCCTGCCAGGGATTCCGGGGCTGCATGCGGATCACCGTAGAAGCCGGCGCCGTACCGGGCCATCGGCCTGGGCGGAGTCTTCGGGGTATGCCTGGCCCCACCCCTTTTCTCACCCCTGCCGCACTGCGCCGACCGGCTCCCGGACGGTTTCGTGTCCCTCGGACGACGAGCCCGGAATGGCCGGGTCCGGACAGAGGAGCGGGCACATGGGTCGGAGGAACGGCGACGCGATCGCCTTGCGCCGGGTGAGCCGGCGGTACGGATCGGGCGACGGCGCGGTGAGCGCGCTGGACGAGGTCTCCCTCGCCTTCCCGTACGGGAGTTTCACCGCCGTGACGGGCCCGTCCGGCTCCGGCAAGTCGACGCTGCTGCAGTGCGCCGCCGGACTCGACCGGCCCACCTCGGGTTCGGTCACCGTCGACGGCACCGAACTGACCGGGCTCGGTGAGAGACGGCTGACCCTGCTGCGCCGCGAACGCATCGGCTTCGTCTTCCAGGCGTTCAACCTGCTGCCGGCGCTGACCGCCGAGCAGAACGTCGCCCTCCGGCTGCGGCTGGCCGGCCGGCGCGTGCCGCGGGCCCGGATCCGTCAGGCGCTCCACCAGGTCGGCCTCGGCGACCGCGCCCGGCACCGGCCCGCCGAGCTGTCCGGCGGGCAGCAGCAGCGCGTCGCCCTGGCCCGCGCCCTGGTCACCCGCCCCGCGGTGCTGTTCGCCGACGAACCGACCGGCGCACTGGACTCCCGCACCGGACGCGAGGTGCTCACGCTGCTGCGCGGCATGGCCGACCACGAGGGACGGACGGTCGTCATGGTGACCCACGACCCGGTGGCCGCCTCCTGCGCCGACCGCGTGGTCTTCCTGGTCGGCGGCCGCGTCCACGGCGAGCTGGCCGGGGCGGACGCGGACGCCGTCGCCGCGCGGATGACCGGTCTTGAGGCCGCGCCGTGCTGAGCCTCGCCCTGCGCACCCTGCGCGCCCGGTGGACCGTCTTCGCCGGCAGCTTCACCGCCCTCGCGCTGGGCGTGGCCCTCCTCACCGTCATGGGACTCGCCCTCGCCTCCTCCCTGGACGCTCCCGCACGGGCACCGCAGCGGTTCGCCGCCGCCCCGGCCGTGGTCAAGGGCGCGGACACGCTGCGCGTACCGACGCCGAACGGTGAGGAGACCGAGCGACTGGCGCACCCGCGCGCGGTGCCGGCGACGACCGTCGCGAAGCTGCGCCGGCTCGGCACGGTCGTCGAGGACCGCTCCTACCCCGTCCGGGCGGAGGGCGCCCCCGGCGAGCTGACCGGCCACCCCTGGTCCACCGCCGCGTTCGCCCCGTACGCCGTCGAGGCGGGCCGTGCGCCCCGCGCGGACGACGAGGTCGTCGTCAGCGGCGGCTGGGCACGGCCCGGCACGCGGGTGCGCACGGACCGCGGCACCGTGCGGGTCGTGGGCACCGTGGCCGGCCGCGGCTTCGAGCACGCCGTCTTCCACACCGACGCGCGCGCCGCCGAGCTGCACCCGTCCGTCGACCAGCTGGTCGTGGACGCCGACCCGGCGGCCGTACGGGAGGCGGTGCGCGAAGCCGCGGGCGTCCGGGTCCTCACCGGGGACGACCGCCGGTACGCCGACGCGGATCCCGAGCGCGACAGCGAGGCGCTGACCGCGATGAACGCCCTGTTCGGCACGGCGGGCGGGGTCTCCGCCTTCGTCTCGGTGTTCGTGGTGGCGTCCACCTTCGCCTTCGCGGTCGACCGGCGGCGCCGGGAGTTCGGGCTGCTGCGCACCATCGGGGCCACCCCGGGTCAGCTACGGCGCACGGTCCTCTGCGAGGCCCTGCTGGTCGGGGTGCTCGCCTCGGCCGCCGGCTGCGGGCTCGGCGGGTACGCGGCGCCCTCGCTGGCCGCGTGGGTGGTCGACGTGGAGCTGGCGCCGGGCTGGTTCACCATCGGCGACGCCCGGTGGCCGTACCACGCGGCGTTCTGGACGGGGCTCCTCGTCGCCCTGAGCGGTGCCGTCGCGGCCTCCTGGCGGGCGGGGCGCACGGGCCCCCTCCAAGCGCTGCGCGAGGCGTCCGCCGACAGCGGGGCCATGACGCGGGGGCGGTGGCTGTGCGGCACGGCCCTGCTGCTGACCGCCGGGGTGACGCTCGCCGTGACGCTGCTCGGCGATCCGGGCGACCTGCTGCACCGCAAGACCTACGTCGGCCGGCCCATGCTGCTGATCACCGCCGCCGCGCTGCTCGCCCCGCCGGCGGTGGGGCCGCTGACCCGGCTGTCGGCCCGGTTCCCGGGAGCGGTCGGCATGCTGGTGCGCGAGAACGCGGCCGCCGGGGTGCGCCGTACGACCGCGGTGGCGGCGCCCGTGCTGGTCACGGTCGCCCTCGCGGGCTCGTTGCTCGGCGCCATCGCCACCCTGGACCGGGCCGGGGCCGCCGAGGCGCGGAAGCGGACCACCGCGGCGTTCGTCGTCACGGCCGCGGGTGACGGGGCCTTCGACGCGCGGACCCTGGACCGGCTGCGCGCGGTGCCCGGCGCGCGGGTGTCGGCGAGTGCGCCGAGCGCGGTGTACGTCCTGGAGGAGGGCGTGGCGCTGATCAGGTCCGAGGCCCGGGCCGTCGACCCCGGGGCGCCGGCCGCCACCGCGCGGCTGCCGCTCGCCGCGGGGAAGGTCACCGACCTCGACGACGGCTCGGTCGTCGTCAACGAGGAGTGGGAGCGGCACACGGTCGGAGAGCGCGTGCGGGTGTGGCTCGGGGACGGCACGGAGCGGACGCTGCGGATCGCCGCGGTGATGACCACCGGCACCGGCGACAACGGCGTCTACGTCACCCGGGCCAACGCGCCGGGCGCGCGCGTGGACCGGGTGGACGTCGCCCTCGCGGACGGCGCCGACGCACGCGTGGTGGCCGCCGGTCTGGAGCGGGCGGTGCGGCCCTTCGGCGGTCAGGTCCGCACCGGGGGCCGGTGGGCGGCCGCCTCGGCCGCCGGGAGCGAACGCACCACCCGTCACGGCCTCCTGCTGGTCCTCGGCATCGCCCTGCTCTACACGGGCATCTCCCTGGCCAACACCATGGTCATGGCGACCTCCGGCCGGGTGCGCGAGCTCGCGGTACTGCGGCTGGCCGGGGCCACGCGGGGGCAGGTGCTGCGCGTGGTGGGCGCGGAGTCGCTGACGGTGGTCGCGGTCGGCGCGGTCCTGGGCGTGACCGTGGCCGCGCTCCAGCTGGCCGGAATGTGGGGAGCGCTGGCCCTGCTCTCGGCCCCCGTCACGATCGTCCTTCCCTGGTCCGTCCTCGCCGCCGTCACGGCCGCCTGTGCCGTGCTCGCCACGGTCTCCGCGGTCGTCCCCGCCGCCCTCGCCCTGCGCCGGCCCGCGCTGGAATCGGCGGGCATCCGCGAGTGACCCCACCGGCAACCGCAGGGGAACCGGCGGGCATCCGTGAGCGGGCCCACGGGATCCGCTCCGGATGCCCGCCCCTCCCCATGCCTCGCAAAGGCCCCGGAAAGCGCCCCGGAGGGGAGCGGCACGCCCCTCCACGACGAAAATGATCATGAGATGTTCCTCACACGCCACCGGGCCGCCGCACCCGCTCCGAGCACGCGAAACGGGCGGCATCCGATGGATGCCGCCCGTTCGACGGTGTGCGCGAGGGGGGAGTTGAACCCCCACGCCCTTGCGGGCACTGGAACCTGAATCCAGCGCGTCTGCCTATTCCGCCACCCGCGCATTGGGTGTGTCTTCCGGGCCTTGCCCCTTGGGGCCCTGCGCCTTCCGACATCGAGAACATTAGCACGCTGGTCGGGATGGATTCACATCCCTTTCCCCGCGACCGCTCCCACCGGCCCCGACGAGCCCGGACCGCCCCGGCCGGCCGCCCCGCGGCCCCTGATGTCGCGGCGGTGACCGCCTCACGTATCAACCTCGTACCGGTGGTCCCCGTCTGTACGGGAGCCGGACGGAGTCCACAGCCGGGTGCGGGACACTGGTCTGCGGCCCCCTCTACGATCCATGGCAGAACCACGCGCACGAGCACGGCCGAAGGAGTTCGAAGAGGGGCTCCGGAGGGAACTTCGTCAGGCGTCGACATCCGTCGACCGGGCCGACAGGGGGAACCAGCCGATCGACCGGCGCGTGGATACGATCAGTAAGCAGTACCAGGTAGGCGGTGCGCGAAACGGTGCGCCGGGCAGTGCACAGGACGGCAGCGACGGAGGAGGTGCCTCATGGGAGTCCTGAAGAAGTTCGAGCAGCGTCTCGAGGGTTTGGTCAACGGCACCTTCGCCAAGGTGTTCAAGTCCGAGGTCCAGCCCGTGGAGATCGCGGGAGCGCTCCAGCGGGAGTGCGACAACAACGCCACCATCTGGAACCGCGACCGGACCGTCGTACCCAACGACTTCATCGTCGAACTGAGCACCCCGGACTTCGAGCGGCTCAGCCCGTACTCCGGCCAGCTCGGCGACGAGCTCGCCGGCATGGTGCGCGACTACGCCAAGCAGCAGCGCTACACCTTCATGGGCCCCATCAAGGTCCACCTGGAGAAGGCGGACGACCTCGACACCGGCCTGTACCGGGTCCGCAGCCGCACGCTCGCCTCCTCCGTCGGCCAGACCCCCGGCGCTCCCGGCGGCGCACCGCCGACCGGCCGCCCCGGCGGCTACGGCTACCCGCCGGCCGGCCCCACGGGCGCCCCGCCCATGCCGGCCGCGCCGCCGCCCGGCGGCGGTTACGGCTACCCGCAGCCCGCGGGCGGCCAGCGGCCCCCCGCCGCGGCCGGCGGACGCACCCGCTACTGGATCGAGATCAACGGCACCCGCCACCAGATCTCCCGCGCCACCCTCGTGATGGGCCGCAGCACCGAAGCCGACGTGCGGATCGACGACCCCGGCGTCTCCCGCCGGCACTGCGAGATCCGGACCGGAACGCCCTCGACGATCCAGGATCTCGGATCCACCAACGGCATCGTGGTGGACGGGCAGCACACCACCCGCGCTACGCTCCGCGACGGCTCGCGGATCGTCGTGGGCAGCACCACCGTTATCTATAGGCAAGCCGAAGGGTGAAGCGGGGGCAATGTCAGAGCTGACCCTCACGGTCATGCGGCTCGGGTTCCTGGCCGTACTGTGGCTGTTCGTGATCGTGGCCGTGCAGGTCATCCGGAGTGACCTGTTCGGCACTCGCGTCACCCAGCGCGGATCACGGCGGGACGCCGGCCGGCCGCAGCAGGCCGCCCGCCAGGCACCTCCACAGCAGCGCCAGCAGTCCGGCGGCGGCCGCCGCGGCCGCAACACCCCCACCAAGCTGGTCGTGACCGAGGGCACCCTCACCGGCACCACCGTCGCCCTCCAGGGTCAGACCATCACCCTGGGCCGGGCGCACGACAGCACGATCGTGCTGGACGACGACTATGCCTCCAGCCGCCATGCCAGGATCTACCCGGACCGCGACGGCCAGTGGATCGTCGAGGACCTGGGCTCCACCAACGGCACCTACCTGGACCGGACCCGGCTGACGACCCCCACACCGATTTCGCTGGGCGCACCGATCCGCATCGGCAAGACCGTCATCGAGCTGCGGAAGTAGTGCTACACCAATGAATGAGCGCGAGCGGAGCGAGCACGCAGCGGGGGTGCCCACCCAGGGTCCCGGCGCGCTCCCGACCGGAGGGTGGGCAGTGTGGCTCGACACGACCGGTTGTACCCGGAGCCGACGGGCGAGGTGCGCATGAGTCTGTCCCTGCGCTTCGCCGCCGGATCGCACAAGGGCATGATCCGGGAGGGCAACGAGGACTCCGGTTACGCCGGTCCGCGCCTGCTCGCCATCGCCGACGGCATGGGCGGCGCCGCCGCCGGCGAGGTCGCCTCCTCCGAGGCGATCTCCACCATCGTCGCCCTCGACGACGACGTCCCCGGCTCCGACCTGCTCACCTCGCTCGGCACCGCCGTCCAGCGCGCCAACGACCAGCTGCGCATGATGGTCGAGGAGGACCCCCAGCTCGAGGGCATGGGCACCACCCTGACCGCCCTGCTGTGGACCGGTCAGCGCCTCGGCATGGTGCACGTCGGCGACTCCCGCGCCTACCTCCTGCGCGACGGCGTCCTCACCCAGATCACCCAGGACCACACCTGGGTGCAGCGCCTGGTCGACGAGGGCCGGATCACCGAGGAGGAGGCCACCACCCACCCGCAGCGCTCCCTGCTGATGCGGGCCCTCGGCAGCGGCGAGCACGTCGAACCCGACCTGTCCATCCGCGAGGTCCGGGCCGGCGACCGGTACCTGATCTGCTCCGACGGCCTGTCCGGCGTGGTCTCCCACCAGACCCTCGAGGACGCTCTGGCCAGCTACCAGGGCCCCGAGGAGACCGTCCAGAACCTGATCGAGCTGGCCCTGCGCGGCGGCGGCCCCGACAACATCACCGTGATCGTCGCCGACGTCCTGGACCTCGACACCGGCGACACCCTCGCCGGCCAGCTGTCCGACACCCCGGTCGTGGTCGGCGCCGTGGCCGAGAACCAGAACCAGCTCTCCGACAACGGCATCATGCAGACCCCCGCCGGCCGTGCCTCCGGTCTCGGCCGCAGGCGCCAGCAGGGCGGCGGGGGCGAGTTCGGCCCGCCCGGCAGCGGCGACATCACCGGCTTCATCCCCACCGACGGATTCGCCTACGGCGACGACGACTTCGTCAAGCCCGGCAAGAACCGCCGCTGGCTCAAGCGGTCCGTCTACAGCCTGCTCGCACTCGCCGTCCTCGGCGGCGGCCTGTACGGCGGCTGGCGCTGGACCCAGACGCAGTACTACGTCGGCACCAACGGCGAACACGTCGCCCTGTACCAGGGCATCAGCCAGGACCTGGCCTGGGTCTCCCTCTCCGAGGTCGAGAAGGACCACCCCGAGATCGAACTCAAGTACCTGCCGCCCTACCAGCGCAAGCTGGTCGAGGCGACCATCGCCGAAGGCGACCTCTACGGCGCCCGCGCGAAGATCGAGGAACTGTCGGTACAGGCCTCCGCGTGCAAGAAGCAGGCCGAGCGGCGCTCCGCCGAGAGCGAGAAGAACGCGAAGACCGGCGAGGGCGAGGCCGGAGGCACCACGGGAACCACACCCGCCTCCTTCACGTCCAAGGCCTCGCCTTCGCCGAACCCCTCGGACTCGGCGAAGGCCCCGGAGCAGTCCACGCCCCCGTCCACGACCGCCGCACCCACTCCCAGCCCCGGCCCCAGCCTCTCGGAGGAGGAGCAGAAGGTCGTCTCGCTGTGCGGTAAGCAGTAGGCAAGCCGTGAGAGGCCCTGTCACACGATGAGCAGTACTACCAACCCGTCGACGCAGCACACGTCCACGATCGGCGCGATCGGCGCCCCCAGCCGGCGCAACACCGAGCTCGCGCTCCTGGTGTTCGCCGTCGTCATCCCGGTCTTCGCCTACGCCAACGTGGGACTGGCCCTCAACGACGAGGTGCCCGCCGGGCTGCTGAGCTACGGCCTGGGCCTCGGCCTGCTGGCGGGCGTCGGCCACCTCGCCGTACGGAAGTTCGCGCCGTACGCGGACCCGCTGATGCTGCCGCTGGCCACCCTGCTCAACGGGCTCGGACTCGTCGCCATCTGGCGGCTGGACCAGTCCGAACTGCTGCAGGACATCCAGCAGGCCGGCACCGCCGCACCCCGGCAGCTGATGTACACCGCGATGGGCATCGCCCTGTTCATCGGCGTGCTGGTCTTCCTCAAGGACCACCGCGTCCTGCAGCGCTACACGTACATCTCCATGCTCGGCGCGCTGTTCCTGCTCCTCCTGCCCCTGGTACCGGGCCTGGGCAAGAACATCTACGGCGCCAAGATCTGGATCCAGGTCGGCAGCTTCTCCATCCAGCCCGGTGAGTTCGCCAAGATCGTCCTGGCGATCTTCTTCGCCGGCTACCTGATGGTGAAGCGCGACGCGCTCGCCCTGGCCAGCCGCCGCTTCATGGGCCTCTACCTGCCGCGCGGCCGCGACCTCGGCCCCATCCTGGTCGTCTGGATGGTCTCGATCCTCATCCTGGTCTTCGAGACCGACCTCGGCACCTCGCTGCTGTTCTTCGGCATGTTCGTGATCATGCTGTACGTCGCCACCGAGCGGACCAGCTGGATCGTCTTCGGTCTGCTGATGTCCGCCGTCGGCGCCGTCGGCGTCGCCAGCTTCGAACCGCACATCCAGCAGCGCGTCGACGCCTGGCTCGACCCGATGAAGGAGTACACGCTCTCCCGCGCGGGCGTCGCCGGCCACTCCGAGCAGGCCATGCAGGCCCTGTGGGCCTTCGGCTCCGGCGGCACCCTCGGCACCGGCTGGGGCCAGGGCCACTCCGAGCTCATCCGGTTCGCCGCCAACTCCGACTTCATCCTCGCCACCTTCGGCGAGGAGCTGGGCCTGGCCGGCCTGATGGCGCTGCTGCTGCTGTACGCACTGATCGTGGAGCGCGGCGTGCGCACCGCCCTCGCCGCCCGCGACCCGTTCGGCAAGCTGCTCGCCATCGGCCTGTCCGGCGCCTTCGCGCTCCAGGTCTTCGTCGTCGCCGGCGGCGTCATGGGCCTGATCCCGCTGACCGGTATGACGATGCCGTTCCTGGCGTACGGCGGTTCCTCCGTCATCGCCAACTGGGCGCTGATCGGCATCCTGCTCAGGATCAGCGACACGGCACGCCGCCCGGCTCCCGCGCCCGCCACCAACCCCGACGCCGAGATGACCCAGGTGGTCCGCCCGTGAACAAGCCCCTGCGCCGGATCGCGATCTTCTGTGGCCTGCTCATCCTCACCCTGCTCGTCCGGGACAACTGGCTGCAGTACGTCCAGGCCGACGAGCTGAGAACCGACGAGCACAACCGCCGGGTCGCCATCGAACGCTACGCGTCCCCGCGCGGCGACATCATCGTCGACGGCGAGCCGATCACCGGACACACCACCACCAAGGGCGACTTCAAGTACAAGCGCACCTACAAGGACGGCGCCATGTGGGCGCCGGTCACCGGCTTCGTCTCCCAGGCCTTCGGCGCCAACCAGCTGGAGTCCATCGAGGACGGCATCCTCACCGGCAACGACGACCGCCTCTTCTTCCGCAACACGCTCGACATGCTCACGGGCAAGAACAAGGAAGGCGGCAACGTCGTCACCACCCTCGACGGCGCCGCGCAGAAGGCCGCCTACCAGGGCCTGAAGAAGCAGGGCGGCAAGGGCTCCGTCGTCGCGATCGAACCGTCCACCGGCAAGATCCTCGCGCTGGCCTCCTTCCCGTCGTACGACCCGTCCACGATCGCCGGTGACAGCCTCGACACCGACGCCGAGGCGTGGAAGAAGCTCCAGAAGAAGAACAACCCCGACGACCCGATGCTCAACCGGGCACTGCGCGAGGTCTACCCGCCCGGCTCCACCTTCAAGGTCCTCACCGCGGCCGCCGCGCTCGAGAACGGGCTCTACGAGGACGCGGACCAGAAGACCGACTCCCCGCAGCCGTGGACCATGCCCGGCACCACCACCGAGCTGAAGAACGAGGGCAGCATCCAGTGCAAGGATGTCTCCCTCCGGGAGGCGCTGCGGGTGTCCTGCAACACCGTCTTCGGCAAGGTCGGCTCCGACCTCGGCAACGAGAAGATGCTCGAGATGGCCAAGAAGTTCGGCTTCACCGAGGAGCAGTTCACCCCGGTCCGCGCCAGCGCCTCGGTGTTCTCCGAGGACATGGCCCCCTCCGAGGTCGCGCTCTCCTCCATCGGCCAGTTCAACACCGCCGCCACCCCGCTGCAGATGGCCATGGTCTCCGCGGCCGTCGCCAACAACGGCACCCTGATGAAGCCGTACATGGTCGACGAACTCCAGGCCCCCAGCCTCGACACCATCGAGAAGACGGACCCGGAGGAGATGAGCCGGCCGATGTCGGCGAAGACCGCCCAGACCCTCCAGTCGATGATGGAGACGGTCGTCAACGACGGCACGGGAGCCAACGCGCAGATCCCCGGCGTCACCGTCGGCGGCAAGACCGGCACCGCCCAGCACGGTGAGAACAACAGCAAGAACCCCTACGCATGGTTCATCTCCTACGCCAAGAACAGCGACGGCAGCTCGCCGGTCGCCGTCGCGGTCGTGATCGAGGACGAGAACGCCGTGCGCGACGACATCTCCGGCGGTGGCCTCGCCGCACCGATCGCCAAGAGCGTGATGGAGGCGGTCGTCAAGGGCAAGCAGTGACCCCGGTCACGTCTGCTTCACATCGGTGCACGTTGCGGTACCGGTCCCGTATCGGCTGACGCACTTGGCCAAGTCACACAAAAAGAGCCGGGTACGGTAGGCCCGGACGGCAGCCTCCGGCGGCACGCGTGTGCCGCCCGGGACCGACGGAGAGGGCTGGTAGTAGCTATGGAAGAGCCGCGTCGCCTCGGCGGCCGGTACGAGCTGGGCCCGGTGCTCGGCCGTGGTGGCATGGCGGAGGTTTACCACGCGCATGACACCAGGCTCGGGCGCCAGGTGGCGGTGAAGACGCTGCGCGCGGATCTCGCGCGCGACCCGTCCTTCCAGGCCCGGTTCCGCCGGGAGGCCCAGTCGGCCGCCTCGCTCAACCATCCCGCGATCGTCGCGGTCTACGACACGGGCGAGGACTACATCGACGGGGTCTCCATCCCGTACATCGTCATGGAGTACGTCGACGGCTCCACCCTCCGCGAACTCCTGCACAGCGGCCGCAAGCTGCTGCCGGAGCGGACGCTGGAGATGACCATCGGCATCCTCCAGGCCCTGGAGTACTCCCACCGGGCCGGCATCGTCCACCGCGACATCAAGCCGGCCAACGTCATGCTGACGCGCAACGGCCAGGTCAAGGTCATGGACTTCGGCATCGCCCGCGCGATGGGCGACTCCGGCATGACGATGACCCAGACCTCGGCCGTCATCGGTACCGCGCAGTACCTCTCGCCGGAGCAGGCCAAGGGCGAGCAGGTCGACGCGCGCTCCGACCTGTACTCCACCGGCTGCCTGCTGTACGAGCTGCTGACCGTCCGGCCGCCCTTCGTGGGCGACTCCCCGGTCGCGGTCGCCTACCAGCACGTACGGGAGGAACCGCAGCCGCCGAGCGTCTTCGACCCCGAGATCACGCCCGAGATGGACGCGATCGTGCTGAAGGCGCTGGTCAAGGACCCCGACTACCGGTACCAGTCGGCCGACGAGATGCGCGCCGACATCGAGGCCTGCCTCGACGGCCAGCCCGTCGCCGCGACCGCCGCACTGGGCGCGGTCGGCTACGGCGGCTACCCCGACGACCAGCCGACGACGGCACTGCGCTCGGACGCCGGCCCCGGGGCGGCCACCTCGATGCTGCCGCCCATGAACCCGGACGACGGCGGCTTCGGCTACGACGACCGCCAGAGCCGGCGCCGCCAGCCGAAGAAGAACAACACCTCGACGATATTGCTGGTCGTGGCGGGTGTCCTGGTCCTCATCGGCGCGATCCTGATCGGCCGCTGGGCCATCAGCGGCAGCGGCGGCGTGGACAACGACATGGTCGCGACCCCGAACTTCGTCGGTGAGACCAAAGCGGACGCCGAACAACTGGCCGTCAACGGCGACTTGAAGCTCACCTTCAAAGAGGAGCCCTGCGAGGACCAGAGCAAGGGCAAGATCTGCTCCCAGGACCCCGCGGCGGGCACCAAGGTCGACAAGGACTCCACCGTCAACCTGACGGTCTCCACCGGGGCGCCGAAGGTGACCGTGCCCGACGTGCAGGGTCTCACCTACGAGAAGGCCAAGTCCCAGCTCGAGGAGAAGGGCTTCACGGTCGAGCAGGAGACGGAGGTGTCCGACCAGACCCCCGGCGTGGTCATCGGACAGGACCCCGAGGGCGACACGGAGCAGGAGAAGGGCAGCACCATCACCCTCACCGTCGCCAAGGAGGCGGACAAGTCCACCGTGCCCGACGTCACCAACAGGACCTGTGACGAGGCCGTGGCACAGATGACCGCCAACGGGCTCGTCGGCAACTGCGTCGAGGTGGAGACGGACAACCAGAACCTGGTCGGGAAGGTCATCGGAACCGACCCCCAGCAGGGCACCCAGCTCGCCAAGAACTCGCAGGTGACCATCCAGATCGGCAAGGCCAAGGAGAACCAGCAGGTCGCGGTCCCGAACGTCAACAACGCGACCCTCAAGGACGCGCGGAAGATGATCGAGCAGGCCGGACTCGTGGTCGGCAACATCGCCGGCTCCCAGGACGACAACAGCAGGGTCGTCGCGTCCAGCCCCGGCCAGGGCAACCCGGTCGACAAGGGCACGGCGGTCAGCCTGGTCACCGTGGCCCAGGGCGGCGGCGACAACGGGGGCGACAACGGCGGCATCTTCGGCGGCCTCACCGGCGGCCGCGACGACGACTGACGCGCGGCACCCCGCACGACGGGAGCCCCGGCACCCTCTCCGGAGGGTGCCGGGGCTCCCGTCGTCACCCGCCCCGCACATGCGTCCTTGCTCCGTTCGTGTCTTCGCCTTTCACCACTCGTTGACCGGGTGGGGTGGGGCATCCGGGTTCTGCCCCGGGCACCAAGATCGAAGGGGCAGAAGGTGATCACGGAATCCGTACTGCTGGAATCACAGACGCTACGCAGCAGCGTGCTGGACCGCACGGACGTACTCGACAAGGTCAAGGCCTTGTCACTGCTGCCGGACGGGATGCATGTGACGACGGCGATGGTGGCGGCGTACTTCGGCGTCACCACCGAGGCGATCCGTCAACTCAAGGCGCGACATCGCGAGGAACTGTCCTGCAGTGGAATGAGGACACTCCAAGGCCCTGAGCTCGCACAATTTAAGCGTGACATCCTGTCACTCTTTCCCGGCGGTTATCCACAGCCCCGGTCGAGCCTCACCCTCTACTCCCGGCGAGCCGTCCTCAACGTCGCCATGCTCCTCCGCGACAGCCATGTCGCCCGTCAGGTACGCACCTATCTGCTCGACATGGAGTACCTGGCGCGTACACAGCCTGTGGAAAACTCGTCCTCCACAGCACTCGACTCACTCGACGAGCGCATCGACCGGCGCATCACCCACATCCTCGGCAAGACCGTCGTGCCGATGTTCAACGCCCTGATCGCCGCATCCGGTGAACACCGCCGCGAACTCGTCGCGCTCCGCGAGGACATCGAGGACGTCGAGCGCAGGCTGTGCCGGCACCACCGCCGGATCAGCGGTCTGGAGGAAGGGCGCCCGGCAGACCGGGTCAGGGATTCCATCGCGGCCATGACCTGGCAGGCGTTCGAACGTCACGTCGCCGATCTGTTGCGCCGGGACGGCTGCAGCGACGTCGTCGTACGACAGGCCCACGTCGACCGGGGGATCGACATCACCGCGCGCACGGCCGACGGCCGCACCGTCGCCGTCCAGTGCAAGAACCGGGCGGGCCACCGCCACGTGCCGAGCTCGGACATGCAGAGGTTCGCCGGAGCCGCACGAGCCGTCGAACGCGTCGACGTCGCCCTGTTCGTCACCACGTCCTCCTTCAGCCACGAGGCACAGGCGATCGCCGACCTGAGCGGGGTCCTCACCGTGAACCGTGAGGAACTGGAGGCGTGGAGCGCCGGGTCACGGCTGAAGGCGCTGCGCTAGGCCCATGAGCAGAAGGCCCGAAGCCGCAAGAGCAAGTTGCGGCTTCGGGCCTTCGCCATGGTAGGCAATCGCCCCCCTCGGCAGGGGGACTCAGCGCAGTTCCTCCGGCGGTGTCCGCTCCTCGTCCACCTTCTCCGTGCGGACCAGTTCGCCCCACACGATGTACCGGTACGTGCTGGTGTACACCGGGGTGCAGGTGGTCAGCGTGATGTAGTGGCCGGCCTTCTTCCTGCCGGACTCCTTCGGGATCTTCCCGAGGACGTCGACGTTGTACTTCGAGGTCTCGGGGAGGATGCCGTAGACCTCGTAGACGTACCACGTGTCCTTCGTCTCGAAGACGATCGGGTCGCCCTTCTCGATCTTGTGGATGCCGTGGAACTTCGCGCCGTGCCCGTCCCGGTGGGCGGCGAGGGAGAAGTTGCCCTTCTTGCCGGAGGTCGGCAGGGTCGCCTTCACGGGGTCGGTGTAGTAGCCGGCGACGCCGTCGTTGAGGACCTTCATCGACGTGCCCTTCTCGACGAGGATCTCGTCACCGCTCATCGCGGGCACGTGCAGGAAGCCGATGCCGTTCCCGCTGTCGTAGGAGACGGGGCCGTCGCCGCCGTCGGCCCCCCGGGACCAGGAGTCGCGGACCTTGTCCGCCTGCCGGCCCGCCGCGCGGTCGGCGACGACGTTCGTCCACCACAGCGAGTAGACGACGAACAGGGCGAGCACCAGGCCCGCGGTGATGAGGAGTTCCCCGAAGAAGCTGACGACCATCGCCACCGGCCCCGGACGGCGGCGCCCCGGAGGGGACGAGGACGCGGGCGCGTCGGCGTGTTCTGCGGTGTCGTCGGTGGTGGATGCCACGTTCCCTCTGCCCTTAACTGACGAGCGCATCCGGCTTGCCCTTGCTGCGCGGCCGTTCCTCGACCATCTTGCCCCAGACGATCAAGCGGTACTTGCTGGTGAACTCCGGCGTGCACGTGGTCAGCGTGATGTAGCGGCCGGGCCCGGTGAAGCCCGAGCCCTTCGGCACCGGTTCGAGGACGCTCACATTGCTCGGCGGTGTCACCGGCAGCATCGACGCCGTCTTGTAGACGAAGTACTCGTCCTGCGTCTCCACCACGATCGGGTCGCCCGGCTCCAGCCGGTTGATGTACCGGAACGGTTCCCCGTGCGTGTTGCGATGGCCCGCGAGCCCGAAGTTCCCGGTCTTCGCGTCCGGCATCGCCGTCTTCAGCGCGCCCTCCGCGTAGTGCCCCACCATGCCGCGGTCGAGCACCCTCTTGCTGCTGATGCCCTCCGCGATCGGCACCACCACGTTCAGCTTGGGGATGTGCAGCAGCGCGAAGCCCTGCCCCGGCTCGAACGCCCCCGGCTTGCGCTCGCCGCTCGCCCAGTCGTCCTGGAGGTCGCTGGCCTCCTTGCCGGCCTGAGCCTGCGCCCGCACGTTCGTCCACCACAGCTGGTAGGTGACGAACAGCAGCATGAGCACACCGCAGGTGATGAACACCTCGCCGATCGCCCGGCTCGCGACGACCGCCGGACTCGCCTTGCGCGCCCGCGCCTGCCGACGCGCCTCCACCCTCGACAGCGGCGCCCGTGACGCCCCTTCAGACGCCCCTGGAGTCCCGTCCCGGACTGTGTCCGCACCGGGGCCCTCCGCGGCCTTGTGAGAGCCTCCACGGCGCCCGTGACGCTTCCTGGCGGCCTTCCTGCGGGCCGCCCGCCCGCCCGACGCTCCTAAAGGAGCCGACGCGGGCTCCTCACGCGCCGTTCGCTCCGGCGGCTCGGGGATCCGCAGCGCCACCGTCTCCTCGTCGACCGGCGGCAGATACGCGGTGCTCCCGAAGGCACCGCCACCGGAGCCGGACGTCGTGTCGTCGTGCCGGCCGTCCCCGTACGCACCCGGCGCCCCGTACGGCTGCCCGCCGTACGGGGTGCCCTGTTCGCCGGCGCCCCCGTAGGCGCCGGCGCCGGACTCGCGCTCGGGGCGCAGCGCGGTCACGCCGAGGACCTGCCCACCACCGGGGCGAGCCCCGCCGACCTCGCCACCGCGCTCTCGTCGCCGCACTCCACCAGCCAGTTGGCCAGCATCCGGTGGCCGTGCTCGGTCAGCACCGACTCGGGATGGAACTGCACGCCTTCGACCGGGAGTTCACGGTGCCTCAGCCCCATCACTATGCCGTCCGGCGTCCTGGCCGTGACCTCCAGCTCCGCCGGCACCGTGGCCGGTTCGGCGGCCAGCGAGTGGTAGCGGGTCGCCGTGAACGGGGAGGGCAGGCCCGCGAAGACGCCCTTGCCCCCGTGCTCCACCGGCGACGTCTTGCCGTGCAGCAACTCGGGCGCACGGCCCACGACCCCGCCGTACGCCACCTGCATCGACTGCATGCCGAGGCAGACACCGAAGACCGGCACCCCGGTGGACGCGCAGTGCCGCACCATGTCCACACAGACGCCGGCCTCCTCGGGAGTACCGGGCCCCGGGGACAGCAGCACCCCGTCGAAGCCTCCCCCACTCTCGGCTCCGCCCGAGCGGGAGGTGCTCCCACGCACATGCGCCGTCGACACCTCGTCGTTGCGCAGGACCTCGCACTCGGCACCCAGCTGGTACAGGTACTGGACCAGGTTGAAGACGAAGCTGTCGTAGTTGTCGACGACGAGAATGCGCGTGCTCACTGGTTGTCCACCGTCACATCGTTGAAGGGCAGCAGCGGCTCGGCCCAGGGAAAGACGTACTGGAAGAGGACGTAGACCACGGCGGTGATCAGCACCAGTGAGAGGAGCGCCCGCACCCATCCGTTGCCCGGCAGATGCCGCCAGATCCAGCTGTACATGCCGTCCCTTCCGTCGTACCACGGCACCAGACCCACGCCGTACGCCAACAGACTAACGGCGCGACGCCCCCGTTTTCCCGGCCTCCGCGGGCTGTGCGGGAACAGGACGGACCCGGCCTCGTGCACCCACGAGTACGTGGCTCGGGGCCGATCACCTCGATGTCCGGGCATGTTCCACGTGAAACCGGGACGGGCCGCTACTCCACGGGCTTCGCGTGGTGCAGGTCCACCGTGCCCGAGTAGCCGGGCAGGGTCACGGTCCCGTTGTCCTCGACCTGCCAGCCCAGCCCGTAGACGTTGACGTACACCATGTAGTTCTGGATCGCCGGCGAAGCGCTGAGCGCCTTCTTCAGCTTCTCGGGGTCACCGACCGCCGTGATCTTGTACGGCGGCGAGTAGACGCGGCCCTGCAGGATCAGGGTGTTGCCCACACAGCGCACCGCGCTGGTGGAGATCAGCCGCTGGTCCATGACCTTGATGCCCTCGGCGCCGCCCTGCCACATCGCGTTCACCACGGCCTGCAGGTCCTGCTGGTGGATGACCAGGTAGTCAGGCTGCGGCTCGGGATAGCCGGGGAGCTTGGCGGTGGCGTCCGGCGGCGCGTCGTCGAGGGTGACCGTGATCGCCTCGCCCTCGAGCTTCTGTGTGCCGGCGCGTTCCTCCAGATCGGCGAGCTTGTCGTCCTCCGCCTTGGTGCTGCCGTCGTCACGCTCGGCGAGGGATTCCACGTCATCGCGCAACGCTCCGTTGGCCTCCTCCAGCTCGCCGTTCTTGCGGCTGCGCTCGTGGATCAGGTCGGAGAGCTTCAACAGCGAGTCGTCCGTGCGGATGTTGGTGCCCTTGGCCGTGTCGAAGCTGGTGAAGAAGATGAGTCCCGCCAGCGCGAAGACGCCCGCGGTGAGGATCCGCACGGGCCTCGGACGGCGTCCGCGGGCAGGACTGGATTCCTTCCCGGGAAAGTCGGCAGAATTGCTCAACGTACCCTTATCTCCTTCGGCGCCGCGGAAGCACTACGCTAACGGACGCCCGGGGGAGCGCTCAGAGTCCCCTTGTACGCTGCTCCGAGCCCGACCCAGTTCCCTGCGCGGCCACGCAGCGCATCGACAGGAGAGACCCTCGTGCCGAAGTCACGTATCCGCAAGAAGGCCGACTACACGCCGCCGCCGGCGAAGCAGACGACCGCGATCAAGCTGACCAATCGCGCCTGGGTCGCGCCGGTGATGCTGGCCCTGTTCCTCATCGGGCTGGCCTGGATCGTCGTCTTCTACGTCACCGACGGATCGCTGCCCATCGACGCCCTGGGCAACTGGAACATCGTGGTGGGCTTCGGGTTCATCGCCGCCGGATTCGGCGTCTCCACCCAGTGGAAGTAACGCTCGCCACGCGGTGAGCTTCCCCTGCCCAGAGCTGTTCCACAGCTCTGGGCAGGGTTGTCCCCTGAGTTATCCACAGCACTTGTCCACATGTGGATAGGAGACTCGATCTGTGGATAACTTTCGGGACGTTGACACCGGTGTGACAGAAATACCGGTAACCGAAAATCTGTTCGCCGGCATCCTGACCTGCGAAGACGCCGGTCGATCACCCGATGCACGGCCCTTACCGCACCCTGTGCACAAGATCCGCCACCGACTGTGGACAAACCCTGTGGTCAGGTGAGCTGAGCCGTCCTCAGCAGGGTCATCAGGACGATCACGGTGAGCACCAGCGCACACGTCCCGTACTGCACCAGCGCCCGCCGCTCCCGCGGGGCGTGCACCATGGCGTACCCGATCACGACACCGGCGACGAGCCCTCCGATGTGGGCCTGCCAGGCGATGTTGCCCCAGCCGAACGTGATGATCACGTTGATCACGAGCAGGGCGACGACCGGACGCATGTCGTAGTTGAGCCGGCGCATCAGTACGGCGGTCGCACCGAAGAGGCCGAAGATCGCGCCGGACGCGCCGAGCGAGGCCGTGCTCCCCGCGGCCAGCAGATACGTCAGCGCGCTGCCCGCGAGGCCGGAGATCAGATAGAGCGCGAGATAGCGAGCGCGCCCCAGGGCCTGCTCCAGCGGGCCGCCGAGCCACCACAGGCCGAGCATGTTGAAGGCGATGTGCCAGATCTCCTCGTGCGTGAACATCGAGGTGACCATGCGGTACCACTCGCCCTCGGCCACCCCCTCGGTGGGCGTGAACGGTGCCGGCGGCCAGACGCCGACCAGCACGAGGGGGTCCAGCAGGGACGGCCGGGCCCGTACGGCGATGAACACCGCGAGGTTGATCCCGAGGAGGATCTTGGTCAGCAGGCGGGGGTCCGCGGCGACGGTTCCACCGGCGATCGTGCGGGGCACGGAGGCCGTGGGCGCGTGTCCCGTGCCGGAACCGCTACGGACGCATTCCGGGCACTGGAACCCGACCGAGGCGTCGACCATGCACTCGGGGCAGATCGGGCGCTCGCACCGGGTGCAGCGGATTCCGGTCTCGCGGTCCGGGTGGCGGTAGCAGACGGGGACGCGCTGGGCGTCCTGCGGGCTGCCGGAAGCCTGGTCGTCCATGGGATCCCCTAGGTCGTGTGGAAAAGCCCCGCCCCGCCCATCCTTACGGATGGGCGGGGCGATTGGTTCCCTTCGCGGGCTTTCGCACTCCGGGGGCGGGGTGCTCAGCCCTCGTGGATCTCGACCGACTCGATCACGACGTCGTTCACCGGGCGGTCGGTGCGCGGGTTGGTCGGCGCGGACGCGATGGCGTCGATGACCTTCTGGCTGGCGGCGTCGGTGACCTCGCCGAAGATGGTGTGCTTGCGGTTCAGCCAGGCCGTCGGGGCGACGGTGATGAAGAACTGCGAGCCGTTGGTGCCCGGGCCCGCGTTGGCCATGGCCAGCAGGTAGGGCTTGTCGAAGCGCAGGTCCGGGTGGAACTCGTCCTCGAACTGGTAGCCGGGACCGCCGGTGCCGTTGCCCAGCGGGTCTCCGCCCTGGATCATGAAGCCGCTGATCACCCGGTGGAAGACCGTGCCGTCGTAGAGCTTGTCCGTGGTCTTCGCACCGGTCTGCGGGTGGGTCCACTCCCGCTCGCCCTTGGCGAGCTCGACGAAGTTCTTGACCGTGATCGGCGCCTGGTTCGGGAAGAGCCGGACCTGGATGTCGCCGTGATTGGTCTTCAGGGTGGCGTTGAGCTGCTCAGCCACGATGTGCCTTCCGTTGTCTTTCCGTGACTCCCTGATCCTCGCACGGACGGGGCGCGCAGTCGCCCGGCGCCCGTTCACAGAGGGGTGACCGGGCCGTTCCGCCTGCGGAAAACCGGGTGAGTGGTCCTGTGCCGGGGGCGCGAGGCGGCGATCCGTGGCATTGTCGACGACAAGCTCCCGTTGCCCCGAATTCATCCGCCATCACATCCGATAACACCATCGATCACGTTCACAGGCACCCGGATGCTCGTCCACGCATGCCGCGTGGCGACCCGGCAGGCATGATCCGTAAAAGGGTGGAAAGTCGAAATACCGTACGCCACCGAGGAGGAGGAACCCGTGACCCGCATCGACAGCGTGCGCGCCGCGACCGGTTCGGCGAAGGACAGCGTGCTGCACGCCGCGGAAGTGGTGGCGCCCTACGCCGACACGGCCAAGGTCAGGGCCGCGCACTACGCACAGGAGGCCCGCGTACGGCTCACGCCCGTGGTGACGCAGGCCGCCGGCCACGCCCGAGTCCAGTACGGCGCCCGTGTGCAGCCGTATCTGGAGCAGGCCCGGACGCATGTGCCGCCGAAGGTCGACCAGGCCGCCCACCAGGCGGCCGACCGCACCCGCAAGGTCGCCCGGCAGGCGGCGGACTACTCCCGTCCGATGATCGAGCAGGCGGTGGCCGCCGCCGGTCCCGCGCGGGACGAGGCGACGGCCCGTGGCGCGGCCGCGCTGGCCGCGCTGCGCGGCCAGGTTTCGGCGCGACAGATCCAGAAGCTGGTCCGCAAGCAGCAGCGGCGGGCGAGGGCCGGCCGTGCCGCGAGGACGGTCCTGATTCTGGGTGCCGTGGCAGGGGGCGCCTTCGCTGTCTGGAAGTGGTGGGACAAGCAGGCCAACCCGGACTGGCTGGTGGAGCCGCCGGCCGCGACGGATGTGTCGTCGGGGTCGGCGAAACTGACGTCGGTGGACGGCAGCAGCGGTGCCACGCTCGACCCGGAGGTCGAGGCCAAGGAGGCCGAGGAGACCGCCCGGCGCGACGACCAGAGCTGAGGCGCGAGGGCGCCAACGGCGCGGTGGGGCAGGAGACTTGGGCGTCTCCTGCCCCACCGCGCCGTTTCACGTGAAACAAGGGACCCCTCCCACCGCGTTTCCGCAGGTGAGAGGGGTCCGAATGTGGAGCCTAGGGGAGTCGAACCCCTGACATCTGCCATGCAAAGACAGCGCTCTACCAACTGAGCTAAGGCCCCGGAGGAAAGCGTCCACCTGCGAGAACTGCATCCCGGTGGGCGCCCGAGACCAGAGTACCGGGTCCCCCCGGGGATTCCGCAAAAAGATTGGGGGTCCCCGTGGCCGACCACTCTCCGTAAGATGCTCGGACGTGGTTCGCTACAGCGAACCGCGGTTCTTGGGGAAGCGATGGGGAGACGCAATGGACGCCGCACAGCAGGAAGCCACCGCGAGAGCGCGGGAACTGCAGCGGAACTGGTACGGGGAGCCGCTGGGGGCGCTCTTCCGCAGGCTGATAGACGATCTGGGCCTCAACCAGGCTCGTCTCGCGGGAGTGCTGGGGCTGTCCGCGCCGATGCTGTCGCAGCTGATGAGCGGCCAGCGGGCGAAGATCGGAAATCCCGCTGTGGTGCAGCGGGTGCAGCTGCTGCAGGACCTGGCGGGGCAGGTCGCGGACGGCAGTGTGAGCGCGGCCGAGGCGACCGAGCGCATGGACGAGATCAAGAAGTCGCAGGGGGGCTCGGTGCTCAGCAACACCACGCAGACGACGAGCGGTTCGGGAGCGCCCACGGTCAAGCGGGTGGTCCGTGAGATCCAGTCCCTGCTGCGCTCGGTGGCCGCCGCCGGCGACATCATCGACGCCGCCGACACCCTCGCCCCCACGCACCCCGAACTGGCAGAGTTCCTCCGGGTCTACGGCGCGGGCCGCACCTCCGACGCGGTCACGCACTACCAGTCCCACCAGAACTGATTCCCCGCCCGGCGGCCGAAGGGGGTTCAGCCGCCGGGGCGCGGAAGACGGGGGACACCGCAGGGGAGGGGCGACGCACAGCGATGGGTGAGGTCTTCGCCGGCCGGTACGAACTGGTCGATCCGATCGGGCGCGGGGGTGTCGGTGCCGTCTGGCGCGCCTGGGACCATCGCCGCCGCCGTTATGTGGCCGCCAAGGTCCTGCTGCAGAGCGACGCCCACTCCCTGCTCCGTTTCGTGCGCGAGCAGGCGCTGCGGATCGATCATCCCCATGTCCTGGCGCCCACCAGCTGGGCTGCCGACGACGACAAGGTCCTGTTCACCATGGACCTGGTCACCGGCGGTTCGCTGGTTCACCTGGTCGGCGACTACGGTCCGCTGCCGCCGGCCTTCGTCTGCACCCTGCTCGACCAGCTGCTGGCCGGGCTCGCCGCGGTGCACGCGGAGGACGTCGTGCACCGGGACATCAAGCCCGCCAACGTGCTCCTGGAGGCCACCGGCACGGGCAGGCCGCGGCTGCGGCTGTCGGACTTCGGCATCGCGATGCGGCTGGGTGAGCCCCGGCTGACCGAGACCAACCTGGTGGTGGGCACACCGGGTTATCTCGCGCCGGAGCAGCTGATGGGCTCGGAGCCGGACTTCCCCGCAGACCTCTTCGCCGTGGGCCTGGTGGCGCTGTACCTGCTGGAGGGCGCCAAACCGGACGCCAAGGCCCTCGTCCAGTACTTCGCCGAGCACGGGACGCCCGGCGCGCCCCAGGGCATCCCCGAGCCGCTGTGGCAGGTGGTGGCCTCGCTGCTCCAGCCGGATCCGCAGGCGCGGTTCCGCACGGCCACGGGGGCGCGGAAGGCGCTCGCGGCTGCCGCGGAGCTTCTTCCGGAGCCCGGCCCCGACGACGAACTGATCGAGATCTTCGACCAACTGGGGCCTCTGCCCCCGGGGTTCGCCGCGGACGGTCCGCTGAAGCGGGCTCCGGGCGTGGGGCGTACGGCTCCGGAGGAGGAGCGGGGTTCTTCGCCCGGCACCGGATCCGGCCGGGAGGCGGGTGGTGCGGGCGCCTCCGCCAGCACGCCCGGCCCCGGATCCGTCCGGGCGGCCACGGCGGCGGACGTCAGTGCCGGAACCGACTCGAGGGCGCTCGGCGCACCCCCGGAGGGGGGTGGGGGCCTCGTACCCGCCGATCCGCGTCCGGGCCCCGCGTCCGGCGCCTCCCCGCGGTCGCCCGGTATGTCGGACACCGGAAGCTTCCCCCTGCCTCCGCCCCGAACCATGATCACCTCCTCCCCCGTGCACCCTCCGCCACCCCCGGAACAGGCCCCCCGTGCGCCGGTGCAGCACCGGGCGGCCGGCCCCGTCCCCCACCTCTCCCCCCACGACCCCACGCATCGGCTGCGGGCCCCCCTGCCACGGCCGACCGCGTATCCCGACGCCTCCACCGCGGAATACACCGCCCGGGCCGCTCAGGCTCCGCCTCCGAGCGAGGCACTGTCGCGGCACGGGTCCACCGCCCCTCGGAGCCACCGTCGGCGCAGCCGCCGCCCCGGCCCTCCGGCGCGGGTGGTCGTTCCCTTGCTGCTCCTGGCCCTGGCCTGCTACGCCGTGGGGTTCTGGGCCCTCACGCGCGTCTGAGCGCCGCTGCCCGCGCCGTCCACGGAACGCCCACGGCTCACGGCGCGGCCCGCCGCCGGGCCGCCAGCGTCCACACCCCGAGCCCCGCCAGCAGCGCGGTGCCCGTGCCGATGCCGCCCACCGCGAGCGCCCGGAAGGCGGTGTCGTCGCCGGTGGCCTCGCCCTCGGCCGCCGCCTCCCGGTCCGCCCCCGTGACCGTGAAGACGTCCGGCGGCACGGACTCCCCCGCGTATCCGGGCCCGTCCTGCGCCGTGCCGCTCAGCCGCACCCGCAGGGTCAGCGGAACGGGTCCGTCGCCGAAGTCGTCCGCCACCGCGGCCGAGAGGTGCGCGACGAGGTAGTAGGAGCCGGCGAACCGCATCGCCCCGGTCTGGCGGCCGACGGCGTGCCGGTTGACGTACGCGACCGGCGGGAGGGGCGCGAGGCTCTCCGCCTTCGGGCCGCCGTCGTAGCCGACGCCGACGTCCACGACGTGACCGCGTACGGGGTTGTAGAGGTCCAGGTCCAGCGCGGCGGCGGCGTAGCCGCTGCCGCCCGTGGCCGAACTGCCCAGTTCGGCGGTGGCGTAGAGCTGCCGGCCCCAGTCGACGGGGACCTTGTAGAAGAGTGTCTGGCCGGGGCGGATGTCGTCCCGCCAGACTCCCTGGCCGACGGGGGCGGCCCGGGTGAAGCCCGCGCCGCCGGAGCGCCGTTCGGGCTTCCCCGTGAGGGGCTGGGGCGGGGCGGAGTTCCACTCCTTCGGCGCGGTCGTCGCGCCGGCCCGCTCCAGAGGGGGCTCCGACACCACGGTGAGCTCCGTCTCCCAGGGGCCGGGGGAGGAGCCCTCCCCGTCCGGGTCGACGCGTTCGACGCTCAGGTAGTACGTACCGGCCTCCTGGCAGAGGGACCTCCTGGGGGAGATCTCCCGCATGGCCCACGCGGCGACCGGATGCGGGCTGCCGGCGGCGCCGAAGCTCGCCGTGTCCACGTCGCAGGAGCGGCCCTCGCCGTCCTGCACGGACACCTTCACCCCGTCGATGACGGAGGCGGTGCGGCCGGCCGGGGGGACGGCGGTGGCGGAGGCGTAGGTGCTCGTGGTGCCGTCGAGTTCGAGGCGGTAGTGGACCGCGCCGCTCGCCGGGAGGGTGCTCCGGTAGGTGTGGCCGGGCTCCAGTTCCAGGGCGTCCGCGGTGCTCGCGGTGCCGTCGATCCTCCGCGCGTCCTCGGCGAAGGCGTAGGTCCCGGTGCCTTCGGCGGCCTCGTCCGCGACGGCCGCCCGCCCCGGCAGCACGCCGGCCAGTCCCAGCGCCATCACGGAGGCGAGCGTCACCACGCCCGCGCGTCCGCCGGCCGGGGGCCCGCCGTGCCCGGCCCGGGCCGTACCCCACCGTCCCCTCACGCGCCACCCCTCGTCGTCGCCCGGACGTCGCACCGCGCCCATCCTGCCCGCGGACGGGGCCCGCCGACACGTACCCGCTCCACACAAAACCCCGACCGCGTGGGCGGCCGGGGTCTGTTCAGCGTCGGATGTCGGTACTCACGAACCCGTGGGCACGGAGTCAGTCGCCTCCGTCCACAGATCCTGCTCGGCGCGATCCGCCTGGATCTGGCGGTACACGAGGAGCCCGCCGATGGCGGCCAGTGCGACCAGGAGAAGCTTCTTCACCGCGCGACCTCGTCTTTCCTTGACGTAGGGGACCTCTGCCGCCCGACTATACACACCGGTCGATACCGATCGGTGACCTGCGTCGCCCCTTCAACTGCCCTCCCGCGCGGCGCAGTAGGAGCGGGGTGCGGTGATCCGGCCGGAGGGTGACCACGCCCGCACGGACGGTCACTTTGAAGACTTCTCCGCCACTTTGGAATCTTTTCGCCGCTTATGCACCCATCCGTGTGGTGTTCATCTGAACATCCGCGCGCCACGGGCGTCGGTCCACCACTTCGCGAGCCCCATACACATCATGAGGAAAGTACGCAAATCGCCCAACCCGAAAGTGAGGGGCCATGGCCCGGAACAAGGTCATGAAGCTGTGGAACGCCATCGTCACCGCCTTCCTCGCGCTGTGCACGGCGCTCGGACTCATCACCACGACCGCCTCCGCGGCCGTACCGCAGACCGACGAGACGCGCAACAGCGACAGCGCCCCGAACATCTCGGCGCCGACGGCACCTCTCTGGTCCTGGTCGCTGATCAAGGCCCTGCCCCCGACGATGAAACAGCGCATCCACGCCGAGGCCCACGGCAAGTCTCCCAGCTGCCGGCACCGTCCCCTCTCGGACACGACGGCGGAGTCCGACTCCGCGGACTGCTCCGACGACACGGAGTCCACCCACGCGGAACCCGTCACCGGCCGCATCCCCCTCCAGCGCTGATCGCGGGACCTTTCCCGCCCTTCCTCGTGCCGTCGCCGCTTTCCCGAGTCCTGGCGAACTTGCGTACAGCACCACGGCCCGAGCCGACACCGGAGGGCCCCGGTCGACATCCGACCGGGGTCCTCTTCGTTGTCCACGGCAGGGCGCGGACGTCAGCCCCTGCGCCGGATGCTGCAGTCCTCCCCCTGCGGGGCGGACGGATGGACCGGGGCGGCCATGGCAGCGCTCGGGTCCGTCTTCGTCACCCTGCCGTGCCTCGCCGTCGGCGAAGCCCGCGCGGCTTACCGGGCCTGCTCCCCGGTCGTCTCCGCCCGGAGTTTCGCCGCACGTTCACCCGGGTCGTATCCAGGGCCCACGCCCTCCACCAACACGACGTCTCCCTCGATGTGGTCGGTCCGCAGCCGCAGGATCCCCTGGTACGCGGGGGACGCGTACCAGGCGCGGGCCTCGGCCAGACCAGGAAACCCGATCAGCACCATGCTGCCCGGCCAGCTTCCCTCCACCACCTCATCCGGTGGGCCGTGCACCAGGAAGCGGCCGTGGAACGGGTCCAGGGTGTCCTGGATGCGTTCCAGGTACTCGAGGATGTCCGGGTGGTGACGGCGATCACGTAGGTGCGCAAAGCCATATGCGGGCACGTCCGCTTCCTTCGTTCGCTTCGGTACGACCACTCGAACGTAGCCACGCTCCCCGTACATCGCGATTACCTTCGAGGTAAGCGCCGGACGGGACGCGACGCCAGGAGCCGTGCCCGCCCGGCTCCGCCCGGGCCGGCGGTGGACGGGATGGAAGCACCCCGCGCGCGCCGGCCACGGACCCGCGGTCGGCGTGCGCGTCGGCTGATATCAGCCGTGGACATGAAGAACCCCCGGCCATGGAGACCGGGGGTTCTTCACGCTGGTGGGGCTAACAGGATTTGAACCTGTGGCCTCATCCTTATCAGGGATGCGCTCTAACCAACTGAGCTATAGCCCCGCCGCGCTTTGCGGGGTGTGTCCCGCGCGCTGACTCCTGAAGATTAGCGCACGACCGGGGCAGTCCCAAAATCGGTTGCCGCGAGGCCGCCGGAGCAGGCGGGGAAACCGCTGTGAGCAGCTCACTCGTCCTCGGCCAGCGTCAGCTCGACACCGCCCACGAACCCCGCGGAGAGGTTGTAGATGAACGCGCCGAGCGTCGCCAGCGCCGTCGCCAGGACGACGTCGATGACCGCGATGATCGTCGTGAACATCAGGACGTTGGGCAGCGACAGGAACGACTGGAGGTCGAAGCCGTTCGACTCGTTGGAACCGGTCGCCTCGGAGATCGTGCCGCCGACCGTCGAGAACACGCCCATGGCGTCCATGACCATCCACAGCACCGCGGACGCGACGATCGTGCAGATGCCGAGCGCGATGGAGAGCAGGAAGCTGACCTTCATCACCGACCACGGGTCGGCCTTCGACACCCGCAGACGTGCCTTGCGCACGCGCGGGGTGGTGCTCGCCCCCGTGCGGGGGCGCCGTACCGCGCCGGTCCGGCCGGCCGCCGCACCGGACTCCGCAGAGTAGGCCTGCGGCGGGTGGTACGGGCCCGACTGCTGCGACTGCCGTTCCCCCGGCAGCGGTGAGGCCGACTGAGCGGCGCCCTGGTCGGGCGCGGCCTGCTGCGGGCCTCGGGTGTCCGTCACGGTTCCCCCCTGGGATCCCCGCCGGTCGGACGAGGACGTGTCCTTGGCGGGCACCTTGATCGCTTTGAGATTGGTCGTCTGCGGGTCCGCTGCCCGCGCGGCGGAGCCACGGCCGCCGCCGTCCGTCCCCCTGCTGGTACCGGCCGGTCCGGCGCCCGTGGCTCCGCTCACGCTGCTCACTCCTCGTGCTACTCGGACGAGGGCGCCTCACCCTCGTCCGTGCCGGCGGACGCAGCCCCGTCGGCGGTCTCGTCCACGGCCACGTCGCCGTCGACTTCCTCCGCCTCGCGTCCAGCCTCGGCGTTACGGGCGATGCCGACCACGGCATCGCGCTTGCCCAGATTGATCAGTTGGACGCCCATGGTGTCACGGCCGGTTTCCCTGATCTCGTTGACTCGCGTACGAATCACACCACCTGACAGCGTGATGGCGAGAATCTCGTCGGTCTCCTCGACCACCAGCGCGCCGACGAGGGTGCCGCGGTCCTCGACGATCTTGGCAGCCTTGATGCCGAGGCCGCCGCGACCCTGGACGCGGTACTCGTCGACGGCGGTCCGCTTCGCGTACCCGCCGTCTGTGGCAGTGAACACGAACGTACCGGGTCGAACAACATTCATCGAGAGCAGCTCGTCCCCCTCGCGGAAACTCATGCCCTTGACACCCGAGGTCGCACGGCCCATGGGACGGAGCGTGTCGTCGGTCGCCGTGAACCTGATCGACTGCGCCTTCTTGCTGATCAGCAGCAGATCGTCGTCGGCCGAGACGAGTTCGGCGCCGATCAGTTCGTCGTCGGAACCGTCCTCCTGCTCCCGCAGGTTGATCGCGATCACACCGCCCGAGCGCGGGGAGTCGTAGTCCTTCAGCGGCGTCTTCTTCACCAGGCCCGCCTTGGTGGCCAGGACCAGGTAGGGCACCGCCTCGTAGTCGCGGATCGCGCGGATCTGGGCGATCGTCTCGTCCGGCTGGAAGGCCAGCAGGTTCGCCACGTGCTGCCCGCGCGCGTCCCGGCCGGCGTCGGGCAGCTCGTAGGCCTTCACCCGGTAGACCCGGCCCTTGTTGGTGAAGAACAGCAGCCAGTGGTGGGTGGTGGACACGAAGAAGTGGTTGACGATGTCGTCTTCCTTGAGCTTCGTGCCGCGCACCCCCTTGCCGCCGCGCTTCTGGGCCCGGTAGTCGTCGGTCTTGGTGCGCTTGATGTAGCCGCCGCGCGTGACCGTGACGACGATGTCCTCTTCGGCGATCAGGTCCTCGATGGACATGTCGCCCTCGTAGGGGATCAGCTTCGTCTTGCGGTCGTCGCCGTACTTCTCGACGAGCGCGGCCAGCTCCTGGCTGACGATGCCGCGCTGGCGGACCGGGGAGGCGAGGATCTCGTTGTACTCGTTGATCTTCTCCTGGAGTTCGTCGTGCTCCTGGACGATCTTCTGGCGCTCCAGGGCGGCCAGCCGGCGCAGCTGCATCTCGAGGATGGCGTTGGCCTGGATGTCGTCGATCTCCAGGAGGTCCATCAGGCCCCCGCGCGCGATCTCCACGGTGTCACTGCGCCGGATCAGCGCGATGACCTCGTCGATGGCGTCCAGGGCCTTCAGCAGGCCGCGCAGGATGTGCGCCCGCTCCTCGGCCTTGCGCAGCCTGAAGCGCGTACGGCGGACGATGACCTCGATCTGGTGGTTCACCCAGTGCCGGATGAACGCGTCCAGCGAGAGCGTGCGCGGCACGCCGTCGACCAGCGCCAGCATGTTGGCACCGAAGTTCGACTGCAGCTCGGTGTGCTTGTAGAGGTTGTTCAGGACGACCTTGGCGACCGCGTCCCGCTTCAGCACGATGACCAGGCGCTGGCCGGTCCGGGACGACGTCTCGTCGCGGACGTCCGCGATGCCGCCGATCTTGCCGTCCTTCACCAGGTCGGCGATCTTCTGCGCGAGGTTGTCGGGGTTGGTCTGGTACGGCAGCTCCGTGACCACCAGGCACTGGCGGTTCTGGATCTCCTCGACCTCGACCACCGCGCGCATGGTGATCGAGCCGCGGCCCGTGCGGTACGCCTCCTCGATGCCCTTGCGGCCGACCACGAGGGCGCCGGTCGGGAAGTCGGGGCCCTTGATGCGCTCGATGAGCGCGTCCAGCAGCTCCTCGTGCGAGGACTCGAAGTTCTCCAGGTACCACTGGGCGCCGGCCGCGACCTCGCGCAGGTTGTGCGGCGGGATGTTGGTCGCCATGCCGACCGCGATGCCGGCCGAGCCGTTGATCAGCAGGTTCGGGAAACGGGCCGGCAGGACGGTCGGCTCCTGGGACCGGCCGTCGTAGTTGTCCGTGAAGTCGACGGTCTCCTCGTCGATGTCGCGGACCATCTCCATCGCCAGCGGCGCCATCTTGGACTCGGTGTACCGCATGGCCGCCGCCGGGTCGTTGCCCGGCGAGCCGAAGTTGCCGTTGGAGTCGACGAGCGGCATCCGCATCGACCAGGGCTGGGCGAGGCGCACCAGGGCGTCGTAGATGGAGGTGTCGCCGTGCGGGTGGTAGTTGCCCATGACGTCGCCGACGACGCGGGCGCACTTGTAGAAGCCCCGCTCGGGGCGGTAGCCGCCGTCGTACATCGCGTACAGCACGCGGCGGTGCACGGGCTTGAGTCCGTCACGGACGTCCGGCAGCGCACGCGAGACGATGACGGACATCGCGTAGTCGAGGTAGGAGCGCTGCATCTCCGTCTCGAGCCCGACGGGCTCGACGCGCATGGCCGGGGCGTCACCCTCGGGCGCCGTCACAGGAGTGTTCTCGTCGGTCATTGCTGGTGAAAATCCTTCCTGGTGCGGTCAGCTGAGACCGACTCAGATGTCGAGGAAGCGGACGTCCTTGGCGTTGCGCTGGATGAACGCGCGGCGGGCTTCGACGTCCTCGCCCATGAGGACCGAGAACAGGTCGTCGGCCTGGGCGGCGTCGTCCAGGGTGACCTGGCCGAGGACCCGGTGCTCCTGGTCCATCGTGGTGACGCGCAGCTCCTCGGCGTTCATCTCACCGAGACCCTTGAAGCGCTGCACGGAGTCCTCGCGGATGCGCTTGCCGGCGTTGCGGCCCATCTCGATCAGCGCGTCGCGTTCGCGGTCGGAGTACGCGTACTCGAAGTCGTCCCTGCCCCACTTGATCTTGTAGAGCGGCGGACGGGACAGGTACACGTGCCCGGCCTCGACCAGCGGCCGCATGAAGCGGAACAGGAACGTCAGCAGCAGCGTGTTGATGTGCTGGCCGTCGACGTCGGCGTCCGCCATGAGGATGATCTTGTGATAGCGGAGCTTCTCGATGTCGAAGTCCTCGTGCACACCCGTGCCGAACGCGGAGATCATCGCCTGGATCTCCTGGTTCTGCAGGATCCGGTCGATGCGCGCCTTCTCGACGTTGAGGATCTTGCCGCGGATCGGGAGAATCGCCTGGTACTGCGGGTTGCGGCCGGACTTGGCCGAACCGCCGGCGGAGTCACCCTCGACGATGAAGATCTCGCACTTGGTGGGGTCGTTCGACTGGCAGTCGGACAGCTTGCCCGGCAGCGACGCCGACTCCAGCAGGCCCTTGCGACGGGTCAGGTCGCGCGCCTTGCGGGCCGCCACACGCGCGGTGGCCGCCGCGATGCCCTTGCGGATGATGTCCGCGGCCTCGTTGGGATTGCGGTCCAGCCAGTCGTTGAGGTGCTCGTAGACGACCTTCTGGACGAAGGTCTTCACCTCGGTGTTGCCCAGCTTGGTCTTGGTCTGGCCCTCGAACTGCGGCTCGCTCAGCTTGACCGAGATGATCGCGGTCAGACCCTCGCGGATGTCGTCACCCGTGAGGTTGTCGTCCTTGTCGCGCAGCAGCTTCTTGTCCCGCGCGTACTTGTTGATGAGCGAGGTGAGCGCCGCACGGAAGCCCTCTTCGTGCGTACCGCCCTCGTGCGTGTGGATGATGTTGGCGAAGGAGTACACGCCCTCGGTGTAGCCGCCGTTCCACTGCATCGCGACCTCGAGGGACAGGTGCCTGTCCTTGTCCTCGGCCTCCAGGTCGATCACGGTGGGGTGCACCACCTCTCCCTTGCGGGAGTTGAGGTACTTCACGAAGTCGACGATGCCGCCCTCGTAGTGGTACGAGACGGCCTTGACCTCGTACTTCTCGTCCTCGCCCGCCTCGTCCGCACCGGCGGTCGCCTTCGCCGACTCACGCTCGTCGGCGAGGTTGATCCTCAGCCCCTTGTTGAGGAACGCCATCTCCTGGAAGCGCCGGGAGAGCGTCTCGAAGGAGTACTCGGTGGTCTCGAAGATGTCGCCGTCGGCCCAGAAGGTGACCGACGTCCCGGTCTCCTCGGTGGCCTCGTGCTTGGCGAGGGGCGCGGTGGGGACACCCAGCTTGTAGTCCTGCGTCCAGCGGTGGCCGTCGGTCTTGACCTCGACGGCGACCCGCGTCGACAGCGCGTTGACCACGGAGACGCCCACGCCGTGCAGACCGCCGGAGACCGCGTAGCCGCCGCCGCCGAACTTGCCGCCCGCGTGCAGCACGGTCAGGACGACCTCGACGGCGGGCTTGCCCTCGGAGGGGACGATGCCCACCGGGATGCCGCGGCCGTTGTCCACGACGCGGACGCCGCCGTCCGCCAGGATCGTAACGTCGATGGTGTCCGCGTGACCGGCCAGCGCCTCGTCGACCGAGTTGTCGACGACCTCCTGCACGAGGTGGTGCAGTCCCCGCTCGCCGGTCGACCCGATGTACATACCGGGTCGCTTACGGACCGCGTCCAGGCCCTCGAGGACGGTGATGGCGCTCGCGTCGTACGACGCGGCGGCCTCGCCGGCCGAGGTGCTCGCCGCGTCACTGACGCCGGTGTCGGTGGACGGGATGTTCTCGTTGGGGTTGCCGGAATCGGCCACGAAGCGCCCTTTCTGGCACAGCACGAGCCGGGCTCGTCGGCAGGTTGCCGGAGCGGCTGCGGCATGTTGCGTTGGTAAGCCTTGATCAGCGTTGCTCAGCTTTTCCCGGGCGGTCCCCACGTTCGGGGCGGGATTGTCTTCCATTCTACCGGTAGCACTGACATCGATGGGGGTTTGCGGGTACCTGAGTCCGCATGTGCCGCCCTCAACCGGTCTCGTCCGACTCCCGATATGCGGATGGGGGCTCCAAGAGCCCCACGAGGGCACTCAGCGCTTCCGGCCGTCAACCCTTGGCTACTTAGGAGTCAGGTGGCGATTCGCAACCGTGTGCGGTGCCACGACGAAACGGGCACCGACGGCGGAACGGCACCGCCGAGACCGAGATTGTGATGTCCATCACGTACGGCTGAAGGGCCCGGAACGGACGCCGGATCACCCGTACGTGTCCCCCGGACCCGTGCTCCCGGGAGCCCGCAGGGGCCCGAAACGACGGGCGGGACCACCAGGACCGACCACCTTGATCAACCGCACCGTGCCGTGCCCGAGGTCCTCGTTCAGACGCGCCACCAGAGTCGGCGCGAGCAACCGCAGATTCGTCGCCCACGCCGTGGAGTCGCAGCGCACGACCAGCACCCGCTCGTCCTCGTCGTACCGCTCCGGCTCACAGTGCTTGGCCACGTCCCCACCGACGATCTCGGGCCAACGCCCCATCACCCCGCCCACCGCGGCCGGGGCCTCCCAGCCACGCTCGGAGAGCAACCGGCTGATCGCCGGACCGAGCGCCATCGGATCACGCCGGTCGGCCCGCGCGCCGGAACGCAGACCACCGCGCCGCGCCTGCTTCCGCTGCTGCGCCGCGTCCCCACGCGCGCGCGCCGCCTCCCTGGCCGCGCGCAACGCCACACGCGCGAGGTCGACACCGGACGGCTCAGGAGCCTGCCCGGCACCCCCCGCAGGCGTGTCCGGCCCGCTCATACGCGCTCCACCGTCCCCCCGGCCACGGCGAACCGCGCACCCGCCAGCACATGGGGCACGTCGTCGTCGACCGCCGCGGTCACCAGGACCTGCTCACCGGGCGCCACCAGCTCGGCCAGACGCTCACGCCGCCGCGCGTCCAGCTCGGCGAAGACGTCGTCGAGCACCAGCACCGGCTCGTTCCCCTCCGCCCGCAGCAGGTCGTAGGAGGCCAGACGCAACGCCAGCGCGTACGACCAGGACTCGCCGTGGGAGGCATACCCCTTGGCGGGCAGTTGGCCCAGCTTGAGCAGCAGGTCGTCACGGTGCGGACCGACCAGGGTGACACCCCGCTCGATCTCCGGCTTGCGCGCCTCCGCCAGGGCCGCCGTCAACTGCTCGAACAGACCCTCGCGCGTATGGGCCTCACCCGGCGCGGACGGCCTGTACTCCAGGGCGATCGGCCCGCCACCGGGCGCCAGCTGCTCGTACGCCTTGTCGGCCAGCGGCTGGAGCGCCCCGATCAGATCCAGTCGCTGCGCCAGGAGCTCCGCACCCGCACGCGCCAGGTGCTGGTCCCACACGTCGAGCGTGGACAGGTCCAGAGTGCGGCCACCGTGCCGGCGCGCCAGCGCGGCCGACTTCAGCAGGGTGTTGCGCTGCTTGAGCACCCGGTCGTAGTCGGAGCGGACACCGGCCATGCGCGGGGAGCGCGCGGTGATCAGCTCGTCCAGGAACCGGCGCCGCTCACCGGGATCACCCTTGACCAGGGCCAGGTCCTCGGGCGCGAACAGCACCGTACGGACGATCCCCAGCACGTCCCGGGGCCTGACCTGCGAGGACCTGTTGATACGGGCACGGTTGGCGCGGCCCGGGTTCAGCTCCAGCTCGACCAGCTGCTGCCGCTCGCCCTGCCGCACCTGGGCCCGGACGATCGCACGGTCGGCACCCATACGGACCAGCGGGGCATCGGAGGAGACCCGGTGACTGCCCAGGGTGGCGAGGTAACCGACCGCCTCGACCAGGTTCGTCTTGCCCTGCCCGTTGGGCCCGACGAAGGCCGTCACCCCCGGGTCGAGCGGGACCTCGACCCGGGAGTAGGACCGGAAGTCGGCCAGCGACAGATGCGTGACGTGCATGGTCGTTCCGCCGACCTCCCCCGGCGTTGCGGACCGCCGTACGGTCCTGTGGATACGGGACGTGCCCTGTGGACTACTTCTTCTCGACCGCGTGGCCGCCGAACTGGTTCCGCAGCGCCGCGATCATCTTCATCTGCGGCGAGTCCTCCTGGCGCGAGGCGAACCGCGCGAACAGCGAGGCGGTGATCGCCGGCAGCGGGACCGCGTTGTCGATGGCGGCCTCCACGGTCCAGCGTCCCTCACCGGAGTCCTGTGCAAAACCCCGGAGCCCCTCGAGGTGTTCGTCCTCGTCCAGGGCGTTCACCGCCAGGTCGAGCAGCCAGGAGCGGATGACCGTGCCCTCCTGCCAGGAGCGGAACACCTCCCGGACGTCCGTCACCGAGTCGACCTTCTCCAGCAGCTCCCAGCCCTCGGCGTAGGCCTGCATCATGGCGTACTCGATGCCGTTGTGGACCATCTTCGCGAAGTGGCCCGCGCCGACCTTCCCCGCGTGCACCGAGCCGAAGTCGCCCTCCGGCTTGAGCGCGTCGAACACCGGCTGCACCTTGGCGACGTTCTCCGCGTCGCCGCCGTACATCAGCGCGTAACCGTTCTCCAGGCCCCAGACGCCGCCCGAGACACCGCAGTCGACGAAGCCTATGCCCTTGGCCGCCAGCTCCCCGGCGTGCTTCTCGTCGTCCGTCCAGCGGGAGTTGCCGCCGTCCACGACGACGTCACCCGGCTCGAGCAACTCGGCCAGCTCGTCGATCGTGGACTGGGTCGGCTCGCCCGCCGGAACCATCACCCACACCACACGGGGGCCGCTGAGCTTGTCCACCAGCTCCTGCAGACTGTGGACATCGGCGAGGTCCGGGTTGCGGTCGTATCCGAAGACGGTGTGACCCGCGCGGCGAATCCGCTCGCGCATGTTGCCACCCATCTTGCCGAGGCCGACGAGACCGAGCTCCATCAGTTGTGATCCTTAGGTATACGACGTGGCGTGTCGGCACGTACGTGCCGACGTCCGAGCCTAAACCCGGACGCGCGTGCACATCTGTGGGCATACGCGCTCATACGCAGCCCTCACCTGTGACTTCGCTCGGGACGGCACTCAGCCGCTGAGCCGCACCGGCATGATCAGGTACTTGTAGGCATCGTCCGCCTCGGCGTCCACCGCCGGACGGCCGCTGAGCAGCGCCGGCTTGGTCGACGTGGTGAAGGACAGCTGGGCCACCGGTGAGTCGATGGCGCTCAGACCGTCCAGCAGGAACGTCGGGTTGAAGGCGATCGAGATGTCGTCGCCCTCCAGCTGGGCGTCGACCCTTTCCACAGCCTGTGCGTCGTCGCTGGAACCGGCCTCCAGGATGAGCACGCCCTGCTCGAAGCTCAGCCGCACCGGGGTGTTGCGCTCGGCGACCAGGGCCACGCGCTTGACGGCCTCCACGAAGGGGGCGGTCTCGATCACGGCGACGCTGTTGAACTCGGTCGGGAACAGCGTCCGGTACTTCGGGAGGTCACCCTCCAGCAGGCGCGTGGTGGTACGGCGGCCGGCACCCTCGAAACCGATCAGACCCTCGCCCGCACCCGAGCCGGACAGCGCCAGGATCACCTGGTCACCGCTGGTCAGCGCCTTGGCGGTGTCCTGGAGCGTCTTGGCGGGCACCAGGGCGACCGCGGAGACCTCCGGGTTCTCCGGCTTCCACAGGAACTCGCGGACCGCGAAGCGGTAGCGGTCGGTGGAGGCCAGCGTGACGGTGTCGCCCTCGATCTCGATGCGCACACCGGTGAGGACGGGCAGCGTGTCGTCACGGCCGGCCGCGATGGCGACCTGCTGCACGGCGGAGGCGAAGACCTCGCCGGGGACCGTGCCCGTCGCGTTCGGCATCTGCGGCAGGGCCGGGTACTCCTCCACAGGCAGTGTGTGGAGGGTGAACCGCGAGGAGCCGCACACCACCGTCGCCCGTACACCGTCTGTGGAAATCTCCACCGGCCGGTTGGGGAGGGCGCGGGAGATGTCGGCCAGCAGACGGCCCGAGACGAGGACCGTGCCCTCCTCCTCGACCTCCGCCTCCACCGACACCCGCGCGGAGACCTCGTAGTCGAAGCTGGACAGGCTCAGCTGGCCGTCCTCGGCCTTCAGGAGCAGGCCGGCGAGGACAGGGGCCGGCGGACGGGCCGGGAGGCTGCGCGCCGCCCAGGCCACTGCCTCCGCGAGTACGTCGCGTTCCACCCGGATCTTCACTGTTGCCGCCTCCTGCTGTTGCCGGCGCTTCTCGCCCTGCCTGGCTTCGTCGTCTGACTCGGTGTCGTCAGCCCCTGGGAGGGGAAGGACACCGGTGACCAGTCTGACGCACCGCACTGACAGTAGGTGCCCCTCGGGGTCAAGTCGTGCCGAGTGGCGGTCGGGGCCGAGACAGCGAGTTGTGCACAGGGCCCCCTTCGAAACGAATTCCTCGCTCTCTCTAGTTGGGAGTAGTAGTAGGGCCTGTGGATACCGTGGATAACCCTGTTTCCCCAGGTCAGGGTCTGGATTTTGTCCACGGGTCCTGTGGGTGGGGACCGTGGACAACTGGGCGTCTCTGTGGAGAACAGAAAGTTCTGCACACCCCGTACACAGGGAGGGGCGAGTTCTCCCCAGCTCCGTCCCCAGGTTTGCGGGCCTTTCCCACAGGCCCCTGCGGCAGCCTGATGTGACGCCTTTCACTCGTTCCGGTGAGAGGTCGCGTCACCTTGTCGAACAGTGGACAGCCATGTGGAGAACCGGACGATCGCTGGGGACAACCCCCTCCAGCCTGTGGGTCGCCCGTGGACAACTCGATGCACAGCCTGGGGGGCTCCGCGTTGTCCACAGGCTGTGGAGATCGTTCATCCACGTATCCACAACCGACTGACCTGGCGCGATGCTCTCTCGGCAGGCTGACCTGTGGACAAGATCGGGACAACTTCCCGGTCCCCAGGATGTGGACGGGAAAAAGTCGCCGAATCTGTGGAGGAAGGCCGTGACCCCGCTTCGGAATCGAACAGCGCCGGGGTGCTCCACGAAGGGGCGGGGTGCCCGGGACACGAAGAAGGGCGCCCCCGGATCGCTCCGGGGGCGCCCTCGACGCAGTCGTCCGGCCGACGGGCCGGTCAGCCGGCCTTGATGCGGTTGGTGAGCTCGGTGACCTGGTTGTAGATGGATCGCCGTTCGGCCATCAGATTGCGGATCTTCCGGTCGGCGTGCATCACCGTGGTGTGGTCGCGGCCGCCGAACAGCGCGCCGATCTTCGGCAGCGACAGGTCCGTCAGCTCGCGGCACAGGTACATGGCGATCTGGCGGGCGGTGACGAGCTGGCGGCCCCGGGAGCTGCCGCACAGGTCCTCGACCGTGAGGCCGAAGTAGTCGGCCGTGGCGCTCATGATGGCCGTCGAGGTGATCTCCGGCGTCGAGTCGTCGCCGCCGGGCATCAGGTCCTTGAGGACGATCTCCGTCAGGCCCAGGTCCACCGGCTGGCGGTTGAGCGAGGCGAACGCCGTCACCCGGATCAGCGCGCCCTCCAGCTCGCGGATGTTCCGCGAGATCCGGGAGGCGATGAACTCCAGCACCTCCGGTGGGGCGTTGAGCTGCTCCTGGACCGCCTTCTTGCGCAGGATCGCGATGCGCGTCTCCAGCTCCGGCGGCTGGACGTCGGTGATCAGACCCCACTCGAAACGGTTCCGCAGCCGGTCCTCCAGGGTGACCAGCTGCTTGGGCGGCCGGTCGCTGGAGAGGACGATCTGCTTGTTGGCGTTGTGGAGCGTGTTGAAGGTGTGGAAGAACTCCTCCTGGGTCGACTCCTTGTCCGCGAGGAACTGGATGTCGTCGACGAGCAGGATGTCCATCTCGCGGTACCGCTTGCGGAAGCTGTCGCCCTTGCCGTCGCGGATGGAGTTGATGAACTCGTTGGTGAACTCCTCCGAGCTCACGTACCGCACGCGCGTGCCGGGGTACAGGCTCCGCGCGTAGTGTCCGATCGCGTGCAGCAGGTGGGTCTTGCCGAGCCCGGACTCCCCGTAGATGAACAGCGGGTTGTAGGCCTTCGCCGGTGCCTCGGCGACGGCGACCGCGGCCGCGTGCGCGAAGCGGTTGGACGCGCCGATGACGAACGTGTCGAAGAGGTACTTCGGGTTCAGCCGCGCGGTCGGTTCACCGGGGCCGGCCGCCGGTGCCGGCTGTGCCGCCAGCGGGCCGGGTGCGCCGGTGGCGGGCAGGTTCGGGCCCACGGGGCCGCCGCGGTGGACGTGCCCGGAGCCGGAGGGGGGGTCGGGCAGGTCGCGGCGCATGGCGTCGCGCTGGTCGTAGTCGCCGCGTGAGGTGTCGTACTCGGAGCGCTGCTGGTCGTAGGACGGCCGGTCCACGGGCTGCGGGCGGTAGTCCTGCACGGGCGAGCCGCCGCCGTAGCCGTCCTGTGGGCTGTACGGGTCCTGCGAGCCGTAGGTGTCCTGTGGGGGTGTGGCGTACGGGTCCCGGTCGGGGAAGCCGAGGCGCTGCTGCTGCCAGCCGTACTCCTCCTGCGCCGGCCGTGGCCAGGTTCCGGGCTCCGGGCGCTGGTACTCCGACGGGTAGGCGGGGCGGGCGGTGGGCAGCTGGTCGCCGGAGGGGTTCTGCTGCTGGTCGGCGCGGCGGCGGCCGTATCCCTCGTAGCCGTCGTACCCCTCGTATCCCTCGTACGGCTCGCGTTCCTGCCGGTCGGGTCGCTCGGGGCGGTCCTGGCGGACGGCCGGGAGCTCGGGTTCCTCGTAGCGCGGCTGGGGGCGGGGTGCCGGTGGGGGCGGGGGCTCGCCGGCGGTGTCGTCGACGGTGATCGCGATGCGGATCGGGCGCCCGCACTCGCGGCTCAGGCTCTCGCTGACGACGGGGGCGAGGCGGCCCTCGAGCACGCCCTTCGCGAATTCGTTGGGTACGGCGAGCAGTGCGGTGTCGGCGACGAGTGCCAGCGGCTGGCAGCGCCGGATCCAGTGCTCGTCCCTGCCCTCGACTCCCTGTCCGCGTCCCTCCCCGAGGAGCTGTTCCAGTACGCGTGGCCACACTGCGGCAAGATCGGCAGGTACATCAGCCACAGGGCACGCTCTCTCACAGGTCCTTCGATCGTGTGATGCGAAGGACGGGTCGGGGGGTAAATCGGGTGGTGGAGGGTCAAGGGAACGAATAATCGGAGTCCGGCCACGGTAGTCAGCGCGGCCGGTACGGTTCAAGTTGTTGTCCCCAGGCTGTGGACAAGTGTCTCCCACTCGTCGCCGGTTTGACCGAATGGCGCAGTCGCGCGTACCGTGACCAGGTCGAGTTGTCGATGGCTGCTGCCGCCTGCCTCCGATGGGCACAGATCGCGCAAGATGATCGGTCAGCGGTGCACTCGGGCGTAACGCGAGCTACTCGTGGGCGCACGGTGACAGCCAGGACGGCACCCCGCAAACACCGAGTCTTTCTGGAGCCCCCGAGTGAGCAAGCGCACCTTCCAGCCGAACAACCGTCGTCGCGCCAAGACCCACGGCTTCCGGCTGCGTATGCGCACCCGTGCCGGCCGCGCGATTCTCGCGTCCCGCCGTAGCAAGGGTCGCGCCCGTCTGTCCGCCTGATCCCGGTCAGGTCATGACGTCGTGCTGCCCACCGAGAACCGGCTGAGGCGGCGCGAGGACTTCGCGACCGCGGTACGACGAGGACGTCGGGCAGGAAGCCGGCATCTCGTCGTCCATCTTCGTAGCGGTGCCACGGACCCGCATGCGGCTGGGGAGAGTGCTCCCCCGTCGCGTGCGGGTTTCGTCGTGAGCAAGGCCGTGGGTGGTGCGGTGGTGCGCAACAAGGTGAAGCGCAGGCTTCGTCATCTGATGCGCGAGCGAGTCGACCGATTGCCCCCCGGTAGCCTGGTAGTCGTACGAGCGCTGCCCGGTGCGGGTGACGCCGACCATGCACTACTGGCCCGAGACCTGGATGCCGCCCTGCGGCGGTTGCTGGGAGGGGGCGCGCGATGAAGTACCCGCTGCTGGCGTTGATCAAGATCTACCAGTGGACGATCAGTCCGCTGCTGGGGCCGGTGTGCAAGTACTACCCGTCGTGTTCCCACTACGGCTACACGGCCATCGACCGGCATGGTGCCATCAAGGGCACAGCGCTCACGGCCTGGCGCATCCTCCGGTGCAATCCGTGGTCGCTGGGCGGTGTGGACCATGTTCCGCCGCGCAAGCGTCCGCGGTGGCACGAAATGCTGCGTGACGCCTGGCGTGCACGCAGGGGCGGGACCTCCGCCGCCGAACCGGCCACCGAGGGGCGGACCTCTCTCACAGGTCCGACGGGTCCTTCGAGCCCGGCCGCAGAGACCTCGTCCCATGCCCAAGGAGCATGATTAGTGGACACGATTGCCAGCCTCTTCAGCTTCATCACGACACCTGTCTCCTGGGTCATCGTCCAGTTCCACAAGGTGTACGGCGCCGTCTTCGGCCCTGACACCGGGTGGGCCTGGGGCCTGTCGATCGTGTCCCTGGTGATTCTGATCCGTATCTGCCTGATCCCGCTCTTCGTGAAGCAGATCAAGGCGACGCGCGCGATGCAGACGCTCCAGCCGGAGATGAAGAAGATCCAGGAGCGCTACAAGAACGACCGGCAGCGCCAGTCCGAAGAGATGATGAAGCTGTACAAGGAGACGGGCACCAACCCGCTCTCCTCGTGCCTTCCCATCCTGGCGCAGTCGCCGTTCTTCTTCGCCCTCTACCACGTGCTCAACAGCATCGCGTCGAACGACACCATCGGTGTGATCAACGAGCGTCTGCTGGAGAGCGCGCAGAAGGCCCACATCTTCGGTGCCCCGCTCGCGGCGAAGTTCACGGACAGCTCGGACAAGGTCGAGGCGCTCAACTCCTCGCTGACCGATGTCCGCGTCGTCACGGCGATCATGATCGTCCTGATGTCGCTGTCGCAGTTCTACACGCAGCGCCAGCTGATGACGAAGAACGTCGACACCACGGTGAAGACGCCGTTCATGCAGCAGCAGAAGATGCTGATGTACGTCTTCCCCGTCATCTTCGCCGTCTTCGGCATCAACTTCCCGGTCGGTGTCCTCGTCTACTGGCTGACCACCAACGTGTGGACCATGGGCCAGCAGATGTACGTCATCCACAACAACCCCACGCCGGGTTCCAAGGCGCAGGCCGCCTACCTGGAGCGCCTCTCCAAGCATGTCTCCAAGCACGGCAGGACCCGCAACCGGCGTGAGCGGGCCATCGTCAAGGCCATCGTCGTCAAGGGCCGGGACCGCAACGAGTACGAGCGCAAGTTCATCAACGGTCTGAACAAGGCGGGTCTCGCGGCCCAGGCCGACGGCACGGTGATCAAGAGCGAGAGCACGGCCGCCGCCCAGGCCGAGGACGTCGCCGCCGGGGCCGCCGCCAAGCGGCAGCAGCCCAAGCGGCAGACCAAGTCCCAGCGCCAGTCCGGCACGGCCAAGGCGGCAGGTGAGCCCACCTCGCTGACCAAGTCCGACGAGCCCGAGGACGCCAAGCCCGCCGCCCCCGCCAAGAAGGGCGACGCCAAGCCTGCGGGCAGCACCCGCAGCAGGGCCCAGTCCGGGCAGCGCAAGGGTCCGCAGCGGCCCAAGTCCCCGTCCAAGAAGTAAGAAGGAGTCCATCCCGTGACGGAAGGCACCACCTCCGCCGCTGCCGAGGGCGCAGACACCCTGACCCGCCTGGAGCAGGAGGGCGAGATCGCGGCGGACTATCTGGAGGGTCTGCTCGACATCGCCGACCTCGACGGCGACATCGACATGGACGTCGAGGCCGACCGTGCCTCCGTCTCGATCATCAGCGACACGGGCAGCCGTGGTCTGCAGAAGCTGGTGGGTCGTGACGGTGAGGTGCTGGAGGCGCTCCAGGAGCTCACGCGGCTGGCCGTGCACCGGGAGACCGGGGACCGCAGCCGTCTCATGCTCGACATCGCCGGCTACCGGGCCAAGAAGCGGACCGAGCTGTCCGAGCTGGGCGCCAAGGCCGCGGCCGAGGCCAAGAGCAGCGGCGAGGCCGTGAAGCTGGACCCGATGACGCCGTTCGAGCGCAAGGTCGTGCATGACGCGATCAAGGCGGCCGGCCTGCGCAGCGAGTCCGAGGGCGAGGAGCCGCAGCGCTTCGTCGTCGTGCTTCCCGCCTGATCGGTTCTACGTTCCACCGGCCCCGTCTGTTGCGCAGACGGGGCCGAACTTTGTCAGCCTGATAGTTCTGTGGTTCTGGTGTCGGCGCTCGGTGCCGGCACGGTACGGAAGGACGGTCCCCCGTGACGGAGGCAGCGGAGCTTCCCCCCGCGCCCGACCAGGCACGCGAGGTGTTCGGCGATCGCTTCGAGGACGCGGTCCGGTACGCGGAGCTGCTCGCCGAGGCGGGTGTGCAGCGCGGCTTGATCGGGCCGCGCGAGGTGCCCCGCCTGTGGGAGCGGCATCTGCTGAACTGCGCGGTGCTCTCGGAGGTGGTGCCCGAGGGTGTGACGGTGTGCGATGTGGGTTCGGGTGCGGGTCTGCCGGGGATTCCCCTGGCGTTGGTCCGGGAGGACCTCAGGATCACTCTGCTGGAGCCGCTGCTCCGGCGTACCAACTTTCTGACCGAGGTCGTCGAGCTGCTCGGACTGGACCATGTGACGGTCGTGCGCGGCCGGGCCGAGGAGGTCATGGGGAAGCTGCCTCCGGTGCACGTGGTGACCGCTCGTGCCGTGGCTCCGCTCGACCGTCTGGCCACCTGGGGCATTCCTCTGCTGCGGCCCTACGGCGAGATGCTGGCGCTCAAGGGCGACACCGCCGAGGAGGAGCTGAAGAGCTCCGCGACGGCGCTGAGCAAGCTCGGTGCCGTGGAGACGTCCATCGTGCATGTGGGCGAGGGTGTCGTGGATCCGATGTCCACGGTGGTGCGGGTCGAGGTCGGGGAGAGCCCGGGGGGTGTGCGGTTCGCGGCGAAGCGCGCGAAGGCCGCCCGTACGGGACGGGCCCGGCGCCGGCGCTGAGAACGGGCGGGGCCGAGCCGGCGACGGCCGGTCCGTCGGGGTGCGGTCCGTCATGGGAGCCGGACGTACTCCACACAAGCTGCCGAACCCATATGTGCCGGAGTGTCGCGGTAGTGGCGCCTCGGCCGCTGTGCATCGTGTTTCACGTGAAACATCGCTCACTGCTGCACGGCATCATCGGTCGGGGCCGCGCTGCGGCCGAACCTCGTGACCGGAAGCCTCTCGGTTCACTCGGAGAGGCTTCTGTTCCCGAGAAGGCATCGGCCTCCTCAAGGGGTGCGGAGTTGTCCACAGAGGTGGATTTCTCCACAGAACGACAGGGCTCACTGGTTCACGACCCCGACGGCATGGGAGGCTCTGTTCATAGCGAGCCTGAAGTCGAGGAGAGTGAATCCTTGCGGTCCGACGCCAACATCGCGGGACCGATGACCGATCCGGTCCCCGGTCCCCGTACCGAGTCGACGGGAGTGGATGTTTCACGTGAAACACCGCCTCCGATGGACGACACTCCCATCGGTCGTGCTGCCCAACTGGCGGTAGAGGCTCTGGGGCGAGCCGGTGAGGGCCTGCCACGGCCCGAGCAGACCCGCGTCATCGTGGTCGCCAACCAGAAGGGTGGCGTCGGTAAGACGACGACCACCGTCAACCTTGCCGCGTCGCTCGCTCTGCACGGCAGCCGTGTCCTGGTGATCGACCTCGACCCCCAGGGCAACGCGTCCACGGCCCTGGGGATCGACCACCACGCGGAAGTCCCCTCCATCTACGACGTACTGGTGGAGAGCAGGCCGCTCGCGGAGGTCGTCCAGCCGGTCCCCGATGTCGAAGGACTCTTCTGCGCCCCCGCCACGATCGATCTCGCCGGTGCGGAGATCGAGCTGGTGTCGCTGGTGGCGCGGGAGAGCCGGCTGCAGCGGGCGATCCAGGCGTATGAGCAGCCGCTGGACTACATCCTCATCGACTGCCCGCCCTCGCTCGGCCTGCTGACGGTCAACGCGATGGTGGCCGGTCAGGAGGTGCTGATTCCGATCCAGTGCGAGTACTACGCGCTGGAAGGGCTGGGGCAGCTGCTGCGCAACGTCGACCTGGTGCGGGGACACCTCAACCCCACCCTGCACGTATCGACGATCCTGCTCACCATGTACGACGGCCGGACGCGCCTCGCGTCGCAGGTCGCGGACGAGGTGCGCACCCACTTCGGCGACGAGGTACTGCGGACGAGCATCCCCCGCTCCGTCCGTATCTCGGAGGCGCCGAGTTATGGGCAGACGGTGCTGACTTACGATCCTGGATCAAGCGGTGCCCTCTCCTACTTCGAGGCGGCACGAGAGATTGCGCTGAGGGGTGTCGGCGTCGGCTATGACGCATCGCAGGCTCACCTCGGTGGACAGCAGAACGATCCGAGCATGGTGGAGGGCGTCCAGTGAGCGAGCGACGGAGAGGGCTGGGTCGTGGTCTCGGCGCACTGATCCCCGCTGCCCCGACAGAGAAGACGGTGACGCCGTCCGCGGTGGGCGGTGTCACCGCCACGTCTCCGGTGGCGCCGATACTGCCGAACGATCGAGGGGTGGCTGCCGCGAAGGTGACCACGCTGCCGACCGTTCCACGTGAAACGGACGATGCTGCGGCCGTGCCCGCGCCGCCCATGGGCGCGCACTTCGCCGAGATCCCCCTCGACGCCATCACGCCGAACCCCCGGCAGCCGCGTGACGTCTTCGACGAGGACGCGCTGTCCGAGCTCATCACCTCCATCAAGGAGGTCGGTCTCCTCCAGCCGGTCGTCGTCCGGCAAGTGGGTCCCGCACGCTATGAGCTCATCATGGGTGAGCGCCGGTGGCGTGCCTGCCGAGAGGCGGGACTCGAGGCGATCCCGGCGATCGTACGGGCCACGGAGGACGAGAAGCTCCTCCTGGACGCACTGTTGGAGAACCTGCACCGTGCCCAGCTGAACCCACTGGAAGAGGCCGCCGCCTACGACCAGTTGCTGAAGGACTTCAACTGCACGCACGACCAGCTGGCGGACCGCATCGGCCGGTCCCGTCCGCAGGTGTCCAACACACTGCGTCTGCTGAAGCTCTCCCCGACCGTTCAGCGCAAGGTCGCCGCCGGTGTGCTGTCCGCCGGACACGCACGCGCGCTGCTGTCCGTCGAGGACGCCGAGGAGCAGGACCGGCTGGCCCACCGGATCGTGGCCGAAGGGCTCTCGGTGCGGGCGGTCGAGGAGATCGTGACCCTGATGGGTTCACGGTCCCAGAAGGCTCAGCGGTCCAAGGGACCACGCGCCGGATCTCTTGTCTCCCCGGCCCTGACGGATCTGGCGACGCGTCTGTCGGATCGCTTCGAGACGCGGGTGAAGGTCGACCTGGGGCAGAAGAAGGGCAAGATCACGGTCGAGTTCGCTTCCATGGAGGACCTCGAGCGCATCCTCGGCACCCTTGCCCCGGGTGAGGGACCCGTTCTGCAGAAGAGCCTGGTGGACGACGACTCCGTGGAGGCCGAGTCCTGATCCTCGGCGGGTTCGGCCGGGCGGCCGACTGGGTGACCAGGGGGGCGGACCGTGTCCGGTGTGTACCGGAAGGCGGTCCGCCCTTTGCTTTTCGGCGGTGCCGAGGGAATCGCTTCATGGATACGATGCGTTTGGACAGGGCGCATCCACCCGGCAGTACCTCTGAGAGCAAGGCAGGGGCCATGCGAATGACGAGCCGCACCGGACTGGTGAGCGCGGGGCTGGGGGTGGGCGCCGTCAGCGGCTTCGTCGGTAGCCTGCTCAGGGAACGGAGCGCTCTGACAGCCGCCCGCGAGGCAGCGGGCGAAGGAAGCGAGGAACAGCCTTCATGGGCCGTCGGCTCGTACCGCTCACGCTGGACAACCTTCCGGATCTCCCCCAGCGCTGCCGCTCGTGCGTCTTCTGGGAACTCGACCCCGTCAGCGGCGAGGCAGCGGTAAAGGCGGGAACCTCCGCGGTCGAGAAGGAGTCATGGATCTCGGCCGTCCTCCTGGACTGGGGATCCTGCGGAAGGATTGTCTACGTCGATGACGTCCCCGTGGGCTTCGTCCTCTATGCTCCGCCCGCCTATGTACCGCGCTCCACGGCGTTTCCCACCAGTCCCGTGTCACCTGACGGGGTGCAGTTGATGACGGCGTTCATCATGCCGGGGTACCAGGGGCAGGGGCTGGGCCGGGTGATGGTGCAGACGGTGGCCAAGGACCTGCTGCGCCGGGGCTTCAAAGCGATCGAGGCGTTCGGCGACGCCCGCTGGAAGGAGCCGGCCTGTGTCCTGCCCGCCGACCATCTGCTGGCCGTGGGCTTCAAGACGGTCCGACAGCATCCCACTTACCCCCGGCTGAGACTCGAGCTGAGGACGACGCTCTCCTGGAAGGAGGACGTCGAGATGGCGCTGGACCGGTTGCTCGGAGCGGTGCAGAAGGAGCCGGCACTGAGGCCCCTCTGACGCTCCTCATGCGAATGGGCCGACCCGTTCGGGTCGGCCCATTCGTGTTTCACGTGAAACATGCACCGTCGACGAGGCGGGCAGCCATCACTTGGCGGCGGTGATGAACTCCTCGAGATCGCGGACGATCGCGGCCTTCGGCTTGGCGCCGACGATGGTCTTGGCGACCTCGCCACCCTGGTAGACGTTCAGGGTCGGGATGGACATGACGCCGTACTTGGCGGCCGTGGCCGGGTTCTCGTCGATGTTCAGCTTGACGATCTCGATCTTGTCCCCGTACTCGGCGGCGATCGCCTCGAGGGACGGGGCGATCTGACGGCACGGACCGCACCAGGCGGCCCAGAAGTCCACCAGGACGGGCTTGTCGCTCTTGAGGACGTCCTGCTCGAAGGAGTCGTCGGTCACATGCTTCAGGGTGCCGGCCACAGCGGGCTCCTTAACTACTGGTTGATGCGTGGGGCGGATGGGGGTCAGACAGCGGTCTTCTCGGGTTCGGCCTTCTCCTCGTCCGCGAGGGCGGCGAGGAAGCGCTCGGCGTCGAGGGCGGCGGAGCATCCCGTACCGGCCGCGGTGATCGCCTGGCGGTAGGTGTGGTCGACCACGTCGCCGGCGCCGAAGACACCGGTGAGGTTCGTGCGCGTCGAGGGGGCCTCGACCTTCAGGTAGCCGTCCTCGTCCAGCTCCAGCTGGCCCTTGAAGAGCTCGGTGCGCGGGTCGTGGCCGATCGCGATGAACAGGCCGGTCACCGCCAGGTCCGAGAGCTCGCCGGTCTTGAGGTTGCGCAGCTTCAGGCCCGAGAGCTTCTGGTCGCCCTGGACCTCGGCTACTTCGCTGTCCCAGACGAACGAGATCTTCGGGTCGGCGAAGGCACGCTCCTGCATCGCCTTGGAGGCGCGCAGGGTGTCACGGCGGTGGACGATCGTCACGGACTTGGCGAAGCGGGAGAGGAAGGTGGCCTCCTCCATCGCGGTGTCGCCACCGCCGATCACGGCGATGTCGTGATCCTTGAAGAAGAACCCGTCACAGGTGGCGCACCACGAGACACCACGGCCGGAGAGGGCGTCCTCGTTGGGCAGGCCGAGCTTGCGGTGCTGCGAGCCGGTGGTGACGATGACGGCCTTCGCCTTGTGGACCGTGCCGGCGGTGTCCGTGACGGTCTTGATCTCACCGGTCAGATCGACGGCGACCACGTCGTCCGGGACGAGCTCGGCACCGAAGCGCTCCGCCTGGGCACGCATGTTGTCCATGAGCTCGGGGCCCATGATGCCGTCCTGGAAACCGGGGAAGTTCTCGACCTCGGTGGTGTTCATCAGCGCACCGCCGGCGGTGACAGCGCCCTCGAACACCAGGGGCTTCAGCGACGCACGGGCGGTGTAGAGCGCCGCCGTGTAGCCGGCGGGCCCCGAGCCGATGATGATCACGTTACGGACGTCGCTCACGGCTTGATTCCTCGTCTCTGGTCTGCGTCGGTCGACCGGGGGAGCTTCTTTCAGAACCCTCACCCCACCCAACGGATCCTAAGGGGCGCGCATTCCCGCCGTGCCCGGGTACACGGGCGACGGCCCGCTGCCGGTCCGGAGAAGCGCACACCGTACGGGATACCACGCAGGAGGGAGAAGGATCGCCGCGCGTCAGAGGCGTGTAACCCGGGCGTCAGGAGCGTGTGTAGGAGTGCTTCAGCAGAACCTTCGCCGTGGTGGCCTCGGACGGGTTGTCCACACAGGTCGCCTCGACGATGTAGGCGGTCACACGGGTGTCGTCCGAGACGTCGGGAAGCACGACGAGCAGAGCGTCCTTCCCCTTGTAGACGCCCTTCTCGGTGGCGAGTGCGGCGTCGTTGCGGCCGATGCCGTCGCTGACGCACTCCGGCACCACGGGCTCCTTGAGGACCCTGGGACCGACGGCGTCGGACTCCGACTGCGACCCGAGTGTGTGGGCGGTGCCGGAGCCCTGCACCTCCCCCTGGCTCTGTGCGAGGAGATCGGTGACCTGCTTCTCCAGCTTTCCTTCGGAGAAGGTGTCCGAGGCGGCGGTCCGGGGACCCTCGTCCTGACCGGTGCCGTCGTTCACGGAGGACAGCACCACCGACCCGATCCCCAGAGCGGCGACCGTGAACACGGTCCCCAGGACGGCGACCCGGCGACGTCCGCCGCGCAGACGGCCCTTGCGTCCCGGTCCGGTCGTGGTGGAGCGGGGGCGCCCGCCCGGTTGGCCCTGGGGCGTCGATGTTTCACGTGAAACATGCGCGGGCTCGCCGTCGGAGGACGCGGGAGAAGTATCGGCGGGTTCCGCGGCAGCCTCGGGCTCCGGTGCCGTGGCGTGCAGCAGGGCCTCCGCGGCCAGCGCCGCGTCGATGCGGCCCGCTACGTCGGCGGGCATGCGGGGCGGGCCCGGCGCCGTGCCGAGCAGGTCCCGGATCTCCTCGAGTGAGGCATGGACGTCCGCGCAGAGCGCGCACTCGTCCAGATGCCGGCGTACGTCGGCGCTCCGGGCGGACGGGAGGAGCCCTTCGGTCAGGTCGGAGATCTCCGCGACGTCCGGGTGTTCGGCCATGTCTGTCGTCGACGTCACGCTCGCCCACCTCCGCCCTTCACTGCAGCCGGGTCGTTCGATGCCGGGTCCGGTGGATCCGCTTGCCGCGGACCCGCCGAGGGTGGGACGGGCGTCCGCTGCGTCCGGTTCCGCCCCTCACCTGGTTTCCCGCGCTCACCGGGGCCGTTCGGCCGTAGATGGGTGAGCAGGGGCAGGAGTCTGGCTCTGCCCCGCGCACAGCGGCTCTTCACCGTGCCGGTGGGCACATCGAGGATGCGGGCGGCTTCGGCGACCGGATAGCCCTGCATGTCCACGAGGACGAGTGCGGCCCGCTGATCGGGCGGGAGGGTGCCCATGGCCTCGATGAGCTGGCGGTGCAGATCGTTGCGCTCCGCGGGCGCGGAGGCGGACTCGTGGGGTTCGAGCAGTTGCTCCAGGCGCTCGGTGTCGTCGACCGGGGCGGTCTTGCGGGAGGCCGCCTTGCGGGCACGGTCCAGACAGGCGTTCACCGTGATCCGGTGCAGCCATGTCGTGACGGCCGACTGGCCGCGGAAGGTGTGGGCGGCCCGGTAGGCGGAGACGAGGGCGTCCTGGACGGCGTCAGCGGCCTCCTCGCGGTCACCGAGCGTCCGGAGGGCCACGGCCCACAACCGGTCACGGTGCCGGCGCACGAGCTCACCGAAGGCCTCGGGGTCGCCGGCCACATGCAGGGCCAGGAGGTCCTGATCGCTTGCGTCGCGGTGCGCGGCGCCCTCTGCCATCGGACCCCCTCCCCTGGGATTCGGTGGGCTGTCAGCCGACGAACTTCAGCTCGGTGATGGCCTGCTTGTAGCCGGGCTGGCTGTAGTTGACGGAATCCGCGCCGGAGTAAGGCATCGCGGTCAGCCACACCAGCACGTAGCGGCTCTTCACCGGCTTGTCGACCGTCACCTTCGCGGAGGTGCTGTTCGTCGTCGTCTCGCCCAGCTGCTTCATCGAACTCAGCGGTGTGGACGAGTCCAGGGTGTCGGTGGCGTACAGCTTGACGGTGGTGTGGTCACCGCCGTAGCGCAAGGAGAGCGTCGCGGCCGACACCTCCTGGTCGGAGCCGAGGTCGTAGACGATGCCGACTCCGGGCTTGATCACTATTTCCGGACCGTCCTTGTAGCTGTTGGTCCGCCATCCCGTCGACGTGCTGTCGTCATACGTCAGGTTCACGTCTTCCGGATGCTGGGCGTCACCCTCGGCCACGTACTCCTGGGCGCCCTTGATGCCGAGCGGCTTGGCCGGCTCGGGCTTGGTGTCGTTCTTGTCGTCGCCGTCCGTCGTCTGGGTCTGGTTGGTGTCGTCGGACTGCTTGTCCTGTTCCAGGAGCGCGTCCGCGAGCTGCCAGCTGCCCAGGCCCAGCGCGGCGATCAGCAGGGCCGAGACGGCCCACTTCAGCGCCTTGCCCGTGCGGCTCTGCAGCGGGGGAGGCGGAGCCGGCACCGGCTGGGTGACGCCGGGGTGCGGCGCCGGCCGGCCGTAGGTGCCCTGCTGGTAGGTGGTGCGCTGGTAGTCGGGAGGGGTCGTGAACGCGGGCTCCGGTGGGCGGATGCGGGGCATCTCGCCGATCGCCTTCACCAGTTCCTCGGGCGTGGTGCACGCCGCCTCGTGGCGCGAGGCGGTGGCGCCGTCGTTGGCAAGCGCGCGCATGGCCAGTTCGGACAGCCCGCGGTGGACACCGGCGCGCACCTGGTCGGGCGGGATCAGCCCGATGTCCTTCGGTAGTCCTGACATGCCGTAGGCGTCGCTCTCGTACGGCCAGCGCTGGGTGAGCGCCGCGTAGAGCAGGGCGCCGATGGACTCGGTGTCGGTGCGCTGCGGGGTGTCGGAGCTGACGCCGCGCAGCGCCGCGTTCACCGCGAGACCGCGGATGCGCCACTGGCCGGTCGAGGTGCGCAGGACGGCGTTGGGGTTCAGGCGCAGATGGGCGAGGCCCTCGCGGTGGGCCGCGGCCATGGCGGCCGAGACCTGACTGACCATCTGGTAGGCGTCGTACACCTCCAGCGGGCCGGCCGCCAGGAGCGTCGTCAGTTCGGTGGCGTCGGGGAGCCATTCGTGGACGACGTAGACGACGTCGTTCTCCTCGACGGCGTCCAGCACCTGGACGAAGCGGGGGTCGCCCAGCAGGGCGGAGGAGCGGGCCGCGGCCAGGACGGACCGGGCACGCGAGTGATCCGCGGGCAGGATGTGCACGCCGACGGCGCGGCGGAGCTTCTCGTCCACGGCACGCCAACTGCTGAACCCGTCCAGACGGGTGACGCACTCCTCGAGGCGGTAGCGCCTGGCGAGCTTGTGACCGCTGTGCAGTTCGGGTGGCGAGGTCATCGCGGAACCGTCGGTCCCGGTGCCCTCCTGTGCCTCGTCGCTGTCCGTGTCCCGCTCCCGGTTCTGGGCCACCCCGTCGGCCGTGGACTGGTCCGCCTGTGCGGTCAGCGGCTGCTCACCGCTGTTGTCTGCCACGTCGACGGCAGCTGTGCTCCGTTCGGCCACCGTCGTTCCCTGCCTCCCCATCCCATGCGCGTCGGCCGGCGTCCGTCGCGCGCCGTTCGACGCCGAGACCAATTGTGCCCACAGTCCGCCGCTATGCACGACACACAGTGGCCGACGATGGTTGTGCGCCTACCCCTCGCCTCAGCGTCCAAGGCGTCCGCGCACCATACCGACCAGCGAGTTGACTTCCTCGATCCGCATCCGGCGGGCGGCCACGAAGAAGACCCCGAACAGTACGGCCCCACCGGCCAGCAGCGCTGCGAACGAGCCCAGAACGCCCTGGCCGAGCGTCTGCACGACCCCGTAGCAGGCAGCGCCGCTGAGCAGCGCGGCGGGCACGGAGGCGATGCACAGCCGCGCGTAGGTCCGCAGCACCCGGGCGCCGTCCAGGTCCCCGCCCAGCCGCTTGCGCAGCCGGCGCCAGGCGACGCCGACGCCGATCGCGTAGGCCAGTCCGTACGAGGCGGCCATGCCGACCACGGCCCAGCGGGCCGGCAGCAGGAAGAAGCACAGCGCCGAGGCGATCGCGTTGCCCGAGGCCACGATGACCGTGTTGTAGAAGGGGGTTCGGGTGTCCTCGTAGGCGTAGAAGGCCCGCAGGACGACGTACTGCACGGAGTAGGGGATCAGGCCGAGACCGAAGGCCATCAGCATGTAGCCCATGTTGGTGGCTGCTCCGGTGCCCGAGGAGCCGAAGATCAGCGTGCACATCGGGATGCCGAGCGCGACGAAACCGAAGGCGATCGGCACCATCGCGACCGCGGTGGTGCGCAGGCCCTGGGAGATGTCGTCGCGGACGGCACCGCCGTCGTCCTCGGCCGCCGAGCGTGAGATACGGGGCAGAAGGGCGGCCATCAGGGAGACGGTGATGATGGCCTGCGGCAGGCCCCAGATCAGCTGGGCGTTGGAGTAGGCGCTGAAGCCCGTGCCCGGGATGCTCGTGTCCTTGACCGACGCGGTGGCCAACTGGGTGACGACCAGCGCGCCCGCCTGGTTGGCGAGGACGAAGAGGATCGTCCACTTGGCGAGCATGGCGGCCTTGCCGAGACCGTGGCCCTTCCAGTCGAAGCGCAGCCGCATGCGGAAGCCGGTTTCGCGGAGGTAGGGGATCATCGCCAGGGCCTGGACCACCAGGCCGAGGAGGACGCCCACACCGAGCAGCCGCTCACCCTCCGGCGGGATGGTCTTCACGGTCATGCCGGAGTCGGCGGCGGTGCCGTAGACCCAGATGAACGTGCCGAGCGTGACGATGATGACGATGTTGTTCAGGACCGGGGTCCACATCATCGCGCCGAATCGGCCGCGTGCGTTCAGGATCTGACCCATCACCACGTGCACGCCCATGAAGAAGATCGAGGGCAGGAAGAAGCGGGTGAAGGTGACCGCCACGTCGTTGGCCGCGGGGTCGGTGGCGACCGGAACCGACAGCGCGCGCACCAGGAGCGGGGCGGCCAGCCACGCGAGGGCGGTGAGCCCGGCCAGGGCGACCATCACGAGCGTCAGCAGACGGTTGGCGTACGCCTCGCCCCCGTCCTCGTCGTCCTTCATCGCCCGCACGAGCTGTGGCACGAAGACGGAGTTGAGGCCACCGCCGACGGTCAGGATGTAGATCATGGTCGGCAGCTGGTAGGCGATCTGGAACGACTCGCCCAGCAGGGCGAGGCCGAGCGCCGAGACGATCATCGCGGACCGGACGAACCCCGTGAGGCGGGACACCATCGTGCCCGCCGCCATCACGGCGCTCGACTTCAGCAGTCCCCCGGCCCGGCCGCTCTTCTTCGGGACGGGGGCGGGAGCCGGTTCGGGCGCGGGGGCCTCCGCGACGGGGGGCGGTGTGGCGCCCGCGTAGTGGCCGGGTGTCGAGGACGCCGGTCCCGGCACGGGCGCGTAGGGCTGCTGGCCGCTCACCGGCGGGTGGCCCGGGTGTACGCCACCGTGCTGCTGGGGGTACCCGCCACTCTGCTGCTGGGGGTACCCGCCACTCTGCTGCTGGTCGGGGAAGGCACCGCTCTGCTGCTGGTCGCGGAACAGGTGGGCGAAGGCGTCCGGCTCACGGCGCTGGTCGCCGGCCTGGCCGACCAGGTCGTCCACGCCCACGAACTGGGTGGTGCGCGGGTCGTCGCCGTACGGCAGGTACTGCGTCGGCCCGTCCGGCTCCGGCGCGGGCGTCTGGGCCCACACCCGCGGGTCGGGAGCGTACGGGGACTGGGGCGGCTGCCCGTACAGCGGCTGCTGAGGGGGGTAGGTGCCGGGCGGGGGCGGCGGGTGCGCGGCGCGGTCGTAGAGCGCCTCGGCGACCGGGTCCTGGGCGGTGAGGTCCTGTGCCCGGTAGGGATCCTGGTCGTAGGCGTCCTGGAGGTACGGGTCGACGGGCGGCTGCGGCACCTGGTCGTGCCCGGGCGGCGGACCCTGCGGGGGGCCCGACTCGGGATGGCCCGAGTTGCCCGCGGCATGGCCGCGGTCACCGTCGTACGGCGCGTTCATGGTTACCCCACCTCATCGTCCCGGGCCCACCGGCCACGACATCCTCAACGGTCCACTCTCTCACCCGTGCCGGACGGGTCGGCGTTCTCCGGTGCGGTGTCCGGTGTCGGGTCACTCGGCTGCTCCGGGTCGTCCGCCCCGGGCTCCCGGGCGAGACGCTCCCCGGAGGCTTCCGGGGTCTGCGGGTCGTCGGCGTCCTCGTCCGCCTCATGATCCCGCTCCTGGGCCTCGCGTGCTGCGGCCCGCTTGCGCTGGGTGTACATCCGGAAGCCGGCGAGGACGAGCAGCAGTACGCCACCGCCGATGACCAGCATCACCGTGGCGGTGATCTCGGTGACCTTCACGTCGAACGTGACGGGTTCGCCGTACTTCTGACCGTCCTGCGTGTACAACTGGGCGATCACCGTGGCCCGTCCGTTGGCGTTGGCGGACGTGGTGAACTTCACCGACTGGCTGTGGCCTCCGGAGACCGCGACGCGCTGCTCCTCGTAGGTGTCCCCCCCGATCTCGAGACGGGTCGGGTTGGTCGAGGTGAGCCGCAGCACCAGGTGCTCGACTCCCTGCACCAGGTTGTTCTGGACCGTCACGGGGATGGTGGCGCTGCGGCCGGAGAGTTTCGTCTCCGACTTGTCGATCAGTCTGACCCGCCCGATGAGCGTGTCGAGGTACGACTCGATGCCGCTCCGGTAGATCGCCGCCTCGGATTCCCGGTCCCGCCACGACACGGACATCGCCCGGTTCAGGGCACGTCCGAACGGGGTCACCACCCGGGACTGGTCGGAGAGGATCACCTTGAACTTGTCGAGCTTGGCCTGCGTCCTCCCGATCTGCTCGAACGTCGCACGCGGCAGCTCACGCCTGCGCAAGGAGGAGGGGTACGCGGAGGCCGGCGGGACCTTGGTGGCGGCGGCGGGGTCCGGTTCGGCCTTGGCGGCCGCCGTGAGGTCCTGCGGCTCCGACCAGGTTCCGTCCTGGAGGATCGTGAGCGCCTCGGCCATCGTCTGGGCCTGGCTCGCGGACGGCGTGCGCTGCGGCGCGACGACGACGCTGCGCTGCCGCTTCGTCTGCAGGCCGAGGGTCAGGCTCTGGGCCAGGAACCGCTGCACCGCGAGCGTGGAGATGGATGCCTTGGTCATGTCGCCCTGAAACGCCGTGGATAGCCGCGCGTCCGCGACGACGGCCGTGGTGCCGCCGCCGATGGGCCGGGGCGCGGAGGGCGTGTACGACAGGCCGCCGGCCTCCTCGAAGGTGTCGCTGCGGGCGATCACCTTGTCGGCTCCGGCGGATGTGGCGACCTTGACGATGGAAGGGTCGACGGCGCCGTCGACGGGCCAGGCGAAGTCCGTGGCGGGCTTGACGTGGAGGACCGCCTCCACGGTGCTGGAGGCGACGTCGGTGGCTTCCTTGAGGTGACTCAGCGAGCCGGTGACGGACGTGCCGGTGTGCGCGAGGGAGGCCAGGTCGGGGTCGCCGAACGGCAGCGCGACGACCTCCTTGTCCACCACGGCCTGCTGCACCTCGGTGAGCCACCGCTTGGCGATCGCCTGGTGGCCGCCGACGACGGTGTCGTCACCCTCGCCGGGAACCTCGTAGCGGTCGGTCATCGCCTCGACGGACGCCAGCAGGTCCGGATCGACCACCCAGGTGACGTCGAGGTCCTTGCCCAGCGCCACCATCCGGTCCAGCCGCCCGCCCGGGGAGATCTCCTTGGCGAGGTCGTCGTCGTGGAAGACCGGTGTCTGCTGCTCGTCCGAACCCGTCTCCGCCGTCATGTGGACGGTGGAGATCAGCGGCCACATGAACGTCGTCTTCGTCTTCGTGCCGGCGCCGTCGGGCTGCCACGGCAGGAACGTGCGCTGGACACCGAGGGTCTGCTCCCACGGCTGGGCGGAGGTCTCCCCGGAGAGCGCCACGGCCAGCTGGTAGACGCCGTTCTGCCCGAGGTCCAGCTTGTCCACCGGCACCGAGAGGGTGAAGGGCTGCGAGACACCCGGAGTGAGCCTGGCGAACTCCTCGGCGTACGTGTCGCCGACCTCCGTGCCGAGGACGCCCTGTACGTCGGTGCTGTCCTTGGCGACGCCGTCGATGCCCGAGCGGGTGTTCAGCAGCGGGCCCACGCGCAGCCCCACGTGGGCGTCGGTGACGGTCTGCCTGCCCTTGTTGGTCACCGTTCCGGACACGGTGACGGTGTCGCCCTCGGCGGGGATGCCGGGGGTGAGGGTGTCGACCGAGACGGAGACCGAGCCCGCGCCGGAAGCGGCCTGCGGCGCGTCCGCCCCCGCGGCGTCCGCGGAGGGCGCGGCGGGCAACTGGACGAGCCCCGTCAGCAGGGGCACTCCGGCGAGCAGGGCTCCGGTGCGCCGCAGCCAGCGGCGGGCAGGTGAGGGACTCGTTCCCTGGAAGTCTGCCGCCTCGGCCACGCGCTCGCCCGTCCCTCGTCTTCGTCAGTGGTCGTCGGAATGTGCGTCCACGCATGGTAACGATGTGCGCTGGGAGGAAGTGCCGCGGACCGGTCCGCAAGATCAAGGGCGCGGTCCTTGTCCGTGTATCGGCGGGGGTGTCCGTACGCACATCATGAGGGCGCTCCCGGCCGTTCGGGCCACGTACCCTCTTCTGTTGTGCCGAACGCCAACGAAGAAACCAGTGCCCTGAGCCAGGCGCAGGACCGCGCCGTGAGTGAACTGCTGCGGGTCGCCCCTGTCGCCGACGACCTCGCCCGCCGCTTCCAGGAGGCCGGGTTCTCACTCGCCCTGGTGGGCGGCTCGGTGCGGGACGCGCTGCTCGGCCGTCTCGGCAACGATCTGGACTTCACGACCGACGCCCGCCCACAGGACGTACTGAAGATCATGCGCCCCTGGGCGGACGCCGTTTGGGACGTCGGGATCGCCTTCGGCACGGTCGGTGCGCAGAAGGCCGCCCGCGTCGGGGGCGCCGACCGGAGCTTCCAGATCGAGGTGACCACCTATCGTTCGGAAGCGTACGACCGCACCTCGCGCAAGCCGGAGGTGTCGTACGGCGACTCGATCGAGGAGGACCTGGTCCGCCGTGACTTCACGGTGAACGCGATGGCCGTCGCGCTGCCGGAGAAGCGGTTCGTCGATCCGCACGGCGGTCGCGCCGATCTGGCCGCGCGGGTGCTGCGCACCCCGGGCACACCCGAGGAGTCCTTCTCGGACGATCCGCTGCGGATGATGCGGGCCGCCCGTTTCGCCGCCCAGCTCGACTTCGAAGTGGCACCCGAGGTCGTCACGGCGATGAAGGAGATGGCCGGGCGCATCGAGATCGTCTCCGCCGAACGGGTGCGGGACGAGCTGAACAAACTGATCCTCTCCACGCACCCGCGCAAGGGACTGTCCCTGCTCGTGGACACCGGGATCGCCGAGTACGTACTGCCCGAGCTGCCGGCCCTGCACCTGGAGCGGGACGAGCACCATCGGCACAAGGACGTCTACGACCACACGCTGATCGTCCTGGAGCAGGCGATGGCGCTGGAGGAGGACGGCCCCGATCTGACCCTTCGCCTGGCGGCCCTGCTGCACGACATCGGCAAGCCGCGCACGCGGCGCTTCGAGAAGGACGGCCGCGTCTCGTTCCACCACCACGAAGCGGTCGGGGCGAAGATGACCAAGAAGCGCATGACGGCGCTCAAGTACTCCAATGAGCTGGTGAAGGACGTCTCGCGTCTCGTCGAGCTCCATCTGCGCTTCCATGGCTACGGCACGGGAGAGTGGACGGACTCCGCTGTGCGCCGTTATGTCCGTGACGCCGGACCGCTTCTCGGTCGGCTCCACAAGCTGACCCGTTCGGACTGCACCACGCGCAACCGGCGCAAGGCCGCCGCGCTCTCCCGTGCCTACGACGGCCTGGAGGCGCGCATCGCCCAACTCCAGGAGCAGGAGGAACTGGACGCCATTCGCCCGGATCTCGACGGCAACCAGATCATGGAGATCCTCGGCGTCAAGCCGGGCCCGGCCGTCGGTCAGGCGTACAAGCACCTGCTGGAGCTCCGGCTGGAGAACGGCCCGATGGAGCATGACGCGGCGGTGGCGGCGCTCAAGGAGTGGTGGGCCGGCCAGCAGGGCTGAGAGCGTGGAACGGGCTCATGTTTCACGTGAAACATGAGCCCGGTGACACGGCGAGGGCGGTGTTTCACGTGAAACACCGCCCTTCGAGCCTGCGTGCGGGGGTTACTTCACTTCCTTGAGGCAGAGAACCACATTGTGGCTGCTGTCGCCCGTCTGGTAGTAGGAGATCGTCGCCTCCTTGACGGCCTCGCACTTCGAGTCGTCGCTGGTGTTGTCGAACTTCTCGACGACCTCGTACTGGGCATCACCCGAGGAGCAGTCGACCGTCTTGAGGTCCGGGCTGATCTGCGTGCCCTCGTTGTGCATGCAGCTTCCCACGGAGGTGGTCTCGGCGTCGGTCTGGCCGAAGAACCACTTGCCCACGGCGATGAGCACCGCGATGACGATGAAGCCGACGATGCGCAGCATCTTCTTGCTGAAGCGCCTGGCGGGAGCGGGGGGCGGGACGGGGGCACCCGGCGGGGGGAAACCCGGCTGGCCCGCCTGCTGCGGGAAGGGGGGCTGCCCCTGGGGCTGGCCGTAGGGCTGCGGCTGCTGGCCCTGTGCGAACGGGTTGCCCTGGGGCGGCGGAGTGGTCACTTTGGAGTCCCCCTGGAATGTGGGTGCGCGGCGCGAAAGACGCGTTGATAAGACGCACGTAAGCTACCGGCCCGCACTGACAACGCTGTAGCCGAATAAGGCTCTGTGGCGTTGATGTGACACTTACTGACGCTCAAAACGTGCCATAGCCACAGCTACTGCTCCGTAGATAACGGCGATCGTTACCACCAGTGGGACCGATCGGCCGTCCGGTGGGAGCATCAGCGCGGCCACTCCCGCGGCGCCGACGAAGGCCACGTTGAACAGGACGTCGTACACGGAGAAGATCCGGCCGCGGAAGTCGTCGTCGACACAGGCCTGGACGATGGTGTCCGTGGCGATCTTCGCGCCCTGGGTGGTCAGACCCAGGACGAACGCTCCGGCCAGCAGGGGGCCGGAGGCGAAGGGAAGGCCGAGCGCCGGCTCCAGTACGGCCGCCGCCGCGGCGCACACCACGATCCAGCGGCCGGGGCCGAGCCGTCCCGCGGTCCAGGGCGTGAGGACGGCAGCGGCGAAGAAGCCGGCGCCGGACACACCCAACGCCAGCCCCAGCAGGGCGAGTCCCTCGTCGGTGGTCGACGTCAGGGCGTACCGGCAGAGCATCAGCAGCATGACGAGCATCGCGCCGTAGCAGAACCGCATGAGCGACATCGCCGTGAGCGCCCAGGCGGCCTCTCTGCGTTGGGGCGCGGCGAGGTGCCGTACGCCTGCCAGCAGATCGCGCGCCGTCCCGGTGAGTGCCGTGGCCAGCCGGGGATGCATCAACGCGCGGTCGGGACCGAGCAGTTCCTTCGCCATCCGGAGCGATGCCACGGCCGCGCCCAGGTAGAGCCCGGCGCCCACGAGCACCACGGCCGCGTCGGAGTCGGCGATGACCAGACGGACCACGAAGGCGAGACCACCGCCCGCGGTCGCGGCGAGTGTCCCGGCCGTCGGGGACAGGGAGTTGGCGACGACCAGCCGCTCACTGTCCACCACGCGCGGCAGCGCGGCGGACAGTCCGGCGAGGACGAAGCGGTTGACGCCCGTGACGCACAGGGCGGCGACGAGGAGAAGCCAGTCGGGCACCCTGCCGAGGATCAGCAGGGCGGTCACCGAGGCCATCAGGGCGCGCAGCAGATTGCCGTACAGGAAGACCTGGCGGCGGCGCCAGCGGTCCAGGAGGACTCCCGCGAAGGGGCCGACCACGGAGTACGGGAGGAGCAGAACCGCCATCGCGGAGGCGATCGCCGTGGCCGACGTCTGCTTCTCGGGGGAGAAGACCACGTAGGCGGCGAGCGCGACCTGGAAGACGCCGTCGGCGCCCTGGGAGAGCAGCCGGACGGCGAGCAGGCGTCTGAAGCCCTGGAGGCGCAGCAGGACGCGCAGGTCACGGACGACGGCCATGGGGCACAGCCTCACATACGGAGAGGGTCTCCGGGCCATGCGACCCGGAGACCCTCAACTGCCCACAGTGGGGAGGTCCTAGCGCTCGACCTCGCCCTGGATGAACTTCTCGACGTTCTCGCGGGCCTCGTCGTCGAAGTACTGCACCGGCGGGGACTTCATGAAGTACGAGGACGCGGAGAGGATCGGGCCGCCGATGCCCCGATCCTTGGCGATCTTCGCGGCGCGCAGGGCGTCGATGATGACGCCGGCGGAGTTCGGGGAGTCCCAGACCTCGAGCTTGTACTCCAGGTTCAGCGGGACGTCACCGAAGGCACGGCCCTCCAGGCGGACGTAGGCCCACTTGCGGTCGTCCAGCCAGGCCACGTAGTCGGACGGGCCGATGTGGACGTTCTTCTCGCCGAGGTCCCGGTCGGGGATCTGGGAGGTGACGGCCTGCGTCTTGGAGATCTTCTTGGACTCGAGGCGGTCGCGCTCGAGCATGTTCTTGAAGTCCATGTTGCCGCCGACGTTCAGCTGCATCGTGCGGTCCAGGACGACGCCCCGGTCCTCGAACAGCTTCGCCATGACGCGGTGCGTGATGGTGGCGCCGACCTGGGACTTGATGTCGTCACCGACGATCGGGACGCCCGCCTCGGTGAACTTGTCCGCCCACTCCTTGGTGCCGGCGATGAAGACCGGGAGGGCGTTGACGAAGGCGACCTTGGCGTCGATGGCGCACTGGGCGTAGAACTTCGCCGCGTCCTCGGAGCCGACGGGCAGGTAGCAGACGAGGACGTCGACCTGCTTGTCCTTGAGGACCTGGACGACGTCGACCGGGGCCTCGGCGGACTCCTCGATGGTCTCCCGGTAGTACTTGCCGAGACCGTCGAGGGTGTGGCCGCGCTGGACCTGGACGCCGCTGTTCGGCACGTCGCAGATCTTGATGGTGTTGTTCTCGGAGGCGCCGATGGCGTCCGCGAGGTCCAGACCGACCTTCTTGGCGTCCACGTCGAAGGCGGCGACGAACTCGATGTCACGGACGTGGTAGTCGCCGAACTGGACGTGCATCAGGCCCGGGACCTTGGACGCCGGGTCGGCGTCCTTGTAGTACTCGACGCCCTGCACCAGCGATGCGGCGCAGTTGCCCACGCCGACGATGGCTACGCGAACCGAACCCATTCCGGTTGCTCCCTGTGTGTACGAGTGAGGCCCTTCAGCGGGTCTCACGTGGCGGTGTCGTCGGGCGTATCCGGCCGGGGGTCGTCCCCGGTCCGGGGCAGGCCGCCCGGCGCTCCAGATGTGGTGTCCTGCTGAGCGGGCCCCTCCGCGGCGGATCCCTTCAGGTCCCGCCCGGCCCGCTCGCTCTCGATGAGCTCGTTCAGCCAGCGCACTTCGCGCTCCACGGACTCCATCCCGTGGCGCTGGAGCTCGAGCGTGTAGTCGTCGAGGCGCTCCCGGGTCCGGGCCAGGGAGGCGCGCATCTTCTCCAGGCGCTCCTCCAGCCGGCTGCGGCGGCCCTCGAGCACGCGCATGCGTACGTCGCGCGACGTCTGCCCGAAGAAGGCGAACCGCGCGGCGAAGGTCTCGTCCTCGTACGCGTCCGGGCCCGTCTGGGAGAGCAGCTGCTCGAAGTGCTCCTTACCCTCCGCCGTCAACCGGTAGACGATCTTGGCGCGGCGCCCCGCGAGCGGAGCGGCGAGGGCGTCCTCGGTGGTGTTCCCCGGTTCCTCGATCAACCAGCCGTTGGCGAGCAGCGTCTTGAGGCAGGGGTAGAGCGTCCCGTAGCTGAACGCACGGAACACACCCAGTGACGTATTGAGTCGTTTGCGCAGCTCGTAGCCGTGCATCGGAGATTCGCGGAGCAGGCCGAGGACGGCGAACTCGAGGATCCCGGAACGCCGGCTCATCGTCGCCTCCCCTCTGCCGCGGTCGTGCCGTCACGGGCTCGTGTGCGGCTTGGCGCCGCCCTTATGCCGAGCTGATGTATCGACTCGATACATCACGACGATAGAACGGCCTCCCGTGTGCGACAAGGGGGAAAAAAGTGAACGGGATCACATCGCCGATCCATCGCGAGCAAGTTGCCTGATTTGAGGTGAACTTCTGTGCTCGGCGGGTTTCGACGGTGCGTAGTCTGTGCGCCATGCACACCACCGGGAACCGAGTGACGCCCGGGGGCGTCTTGGTCCCCGGTGCAGTACGGGTGAATGCGCGAAGCGCCGCATCCGTACTTCGGGGGGACCGGAAACCAGCCGCCGTTTCCAGGCGCGCAAGGGTGCGCCTGCCCGAGGAGTAGTCGTTCGATGAGCGAGCACCGTCGCAAACCGCCGCAGCCGCAGGGAGGCGGACGTGCCGCGGCCCGACGCGGCCAGTCCGGCTCGTCCTCCGGCCGCCGCGCGGCACCGCGAGGCGCCACCGGGTCTCCGTCCGATTCCTATGGGTCGGGCTCCCGCGGCTCGGGGGGTGAGGAACGTACGTACGGCAGCCGCGCCGAGGCGCGACGCGCGGCACAGAGAGGCGGGGGCCGTCGTGCCGGTACCGCCGGTCCCGGCCGGGGCGGGGGACGCGCGGCCCCGCCCGGAAAGAAGCGGGTCATCGACTATCCGCGCCACGACAAGGACGGCTGGCGCCGCTGGACGCCGTCCTGGAAGCTCGTGTCCGGGCTGTGCCTGGCGTTCTTCGGCAGTCTGGTCGCCGTGGCGGGGATCGGGTACGCCATGGTGAGCGTGCCCAGCGAGGAGAACGCCATGGCGTTGTCCGAGAACAACGTCTACTACTGGGCGGACGGAACCCAGATGGTCGCCACCGGCAGCGGCCAGAACCGGCAGAACGTCACGATCGACCGGATCCCCGAGGCCATGCAGTGGGCGGTGATCTCGGCCGAGAACAAGAGCTTCTACGACGACTCGGGCATCGACCCCATGGGCATCGCCCGGGCGCTGGGCAACATGGCCACGGGCGGTGACACCCAGGGTGGCTCGACGATCACCCAGCAGTTCGTGAAGAACACCTACCTGAGCCAGGACCAGACGATCTCCCGGAAGTTCAAGGAGATGTTCATCTCGATCAAGGTGGGCACCAAGCTCTCCAAGAGCGAGATCCTCCAGGGCTACCTGAACACCTCGTACTACGGACGTGGCGCCTACGGCATCCAGGCCGCCGCCCAGACCTACTACGGCAAGGACGCGGTCAAGCTCACGCCCAGCGAGTGCGCCTTCCTCGCCGCGCTGCTCAAGGGCCCGACGTACTACGACCCCGCGGGCAACCAGAGCCTCGACTCCTCCGCCACCCCCGAGGCCAACCGCGAGCGCTCGGAGGAGCGCTGGGGCTGGATCCTCGAGCAGATGAACACGGACGAGCACCTCTCGGACGCCGAGTACCAGAAGGCGATCAAGGAGTACCCCGAGCCGCAGGGCCGCAAGGCGACCAAGGGCATGACCGGCCAGGTCAGCTATCTCGTCGACACGGCGAAGCGCTACGTCCTGAAGAACTCCGACATCACCGAGGCGCAGTTCGACCAGGGCGGCTACCAGATCTACACGACCTTCGAGAAGGACAAGGTCGAGGCGCTGGCCAAGGCCGTGAAGAAGGTCGAGGAGGAGAAGCTCGACCCGAAGAAGCGCGAAGAGGACCAGCACGTCCAGTTCGGCGCGGCGTCGGTGAAGCCCAACGACGGTGCGATCGTCGCCCTCTACGGCGGTGCCGGCTTCGAGAACGGCCACTTCAACAACAACGCGGACACCTCGGGTGTCCCCGTCGGTTCGACGTGGAAGCCGTTCGTGCTGGCCGCCGCGATGCAGCACGGCACGTACAAGACGAACGGCGAAGGCGTCTCACCGCTCAGCAAGTACAACGGCGACGACCACCTGCAGATCAGGAACAACGACGGCTCCCTCGTCCTCAAGAAGGACAACACGCCCTTCTACCAGGAGAACGAGAGCGACTACCCGTGGGGTTACATCACCCTGCGGAAGGCGATGGAGCAGTCCGTCAACACCCCCTTCGTGCAGCTCGGCATGGACGTGGGGATGAAGAACGTGGCGGATCTCGCGGAGAAGTCAGGCCTCCTGAAGGACAGCTTCGCCAACCTCAACGCGTCGTTCGCCCTCGGTACGTCGACCCCCAGCGCGATCCGCATGGCCGACGCCTACGCAACCTTCGCGGCGTCCGGCAAGCAGGCCGACCCCTACTCGGTGACCGCCGTCAAGCACAAGGGCTCGGAGCTGCCCGGCTTCGAGAAGCCGCGGGTCAAGCTGGCGATGCCCGAGAACGTGGCCAACAACATCACCGACATCCTCGAGAACGTGATCGAGAACGGTACCGGTTACAAGGCGCAGGAGCTGGGGCGTACGGCAGCCGGCAAGACGGGTACGACCGACAAGAACAAGTCCGCGTGGTGGGTCGGCTACACCCAGCAGCTCGCGACCTCGGTCGGGATGTTCCGCGAGGACCCCAAGGACCACAAGCTGCTCTCCATGAACGGCACGGCTGGTGAGGACTCCATCCACGGTGGTGACGTTCCCACGCAGATCTGGACCGAGTACATGAAGGTCGCGCTGGAGGGCGAGGACGACCCCGGATTCCCCGAGGCCGAGAAGATCGGTGAGATCGCGGACGGGGTCGGAGCGCCGTCTCCCACTCCCACCGCCACGGAGACCGAGGAAGAAGAGGAGAAGGAGACGCCGACGGCGCCTGTGTCGCCCACGCAGACCGAGACCACGCCGGCGCCCACCGAGACCGCCAAGTGCAGGCCGTTCGACTTCAACTGCGAAGGTGAAGAGGAAACGGGCGGCACCGACACGGGCGGCACGGACAGCGGCGGCACGGATGGAGGGGCGACCAGTTCGCCCGATCCCACGACCAGCAGTGACACCGGAGACACCAAAGGCAACGGCAACGGGAGTGACGGAGGTCTCTTCGGTTAGCCGGCCTGCCGTCCGGTTTGGGTGTTTCACGTGAAACACGGGCCGCCGTACCCTCGGGTACGGCGGCCCTCGGCGTATCCCCAGGTATGTACGGCAGGATGTGCGGCATGCCCAGTGGAGAATCGACGCAAGCGAGCGTCCACGAGCCGGAGCCGGTGCGGCCGACCGAGGAGGACCGGGTCGCCGCAGCCGGCAGCGAGCTGATCGGCGGTCCGCTCGGGCGGCGCGCTCTGACCGGGACCTCCTGGTGGACCCCGGTGCGAGTGATCGCGCTCGTGGCGATCGGTATGTTCGCCCTCGGCCTGGTGCAAAAGGCGCCCTGCTACAACGGCGCCTGGTTCTTCGGTGCCAGCTCCCAGTACACGCACGCGTGCTACTCGGACATCCCGCACCTCTACCAGGGGCGCGGTTTCGCCGACGGGCTGGTGCCGTACTTCGACAGGCTCCCCGGGGACATGGAGTACCTCGAGTACCCGGTGCTGACCGGCCTGTTCATGGAGGTCGCCGCCTGGCTCACCCCCGGCAGCGGCAGCATCCAGGACCAGGAACAGTGGTACTGGATGGTCAACGCCGGGATGCTCATGGCGTGCGCGGCCGTCATCGTCGTCTGCGTGACCCGTACGCACGCGCGGCGGCCCTGGGACGGCCTGCTGGTCGCCCTGGCACCGGCCTTCGCGCTGACCGCGACCATCAACTGGGACCTGCTGGCGATCGCTCTGACGGCCGCCGCGATGCTGATGTGGTCGCGGGGGCGCTCCCTCGCCTTCGGTGTCCTCCTGGGGCTCGCCACGGCCGCCAAGCTCTACCCCGTGCTGCTGCTCGGGCCGCTGCTGGTGCTGTGCTGGCGCGCGGGACGGTGGCGGGAGTACGGCACGGCCCTCGGCGGCGCGGCCGTCGCCTGGCTCGTCGTGAACGGGCCCGTGATGCTCTTCGCGTTCGACGGCTGGTCGAAGTTCTACACGTTCAGCCAGGAGCGAGGCGTCGACTTCGGTTCCTTCTGGCTCATCCTGGCGCAGAACTCGGACGACCCGCTGAGCACCGACACGGTCAACACGCTCGCCACGGCACTGATGCTGCTGTGCTGCGTGGGCGTCGCGGCACTCGCGCTCACGGCCCCCCGCCGGCCGCGTTTCGCCCAGCTCGCCTTCCTGATCGTCGCGGCGTTCATCCTCACCAACAAGGTCTACTCACCGCAGTACGTCCTGTGGCTGGTGCCGCTGGCGGCCCTCGCCCGGCCCAAGTGGCGGGACTTCCTCGTCTGGCAGGCCTGCGAGGTGGCGTACTTCCTGGGCATCTGGATGTACCTCGCCTACACGACCAGCGGGGACGCCCACAAGGGACTGCCCGCCGACGGCTACCACTGGGCGATCGGCGTGCATCTGCTGGGGACGCTCTACCTGTGTGCCATGGTCCTGCGCGACATCCTGATGCCGGAGCGGGACCCGGTGCGCCGGTCCGGTGACGACGACCCCTCGGGCGGAGTGCTGGACGGGGCGGAGGACGTGTTCGTGCTCGGCCCCGCGGCTCACCCGGCGCGGCACGCGGTCCACTTCGAGGGGCCCCCGGTCGAATGGGGCAGGACGGGAGCCACAGGAGGTTCGCTCTGAGCGAACAGTCCGGGGTGACGTCCGTTCAGGACACGGAAAGGCCGTACACGGCGGAACCGTGTACGGCCTTCTCGCTGTCAGCGGTCGAGGAGCCGGTCGAACTGCGTGGTGGTGTGCCGGAGGTGGGCCACCAGTTCCTCGCCCACCTTCGGTTCCGGCGCGTCCGCGGGCACGAACAGGATCGACACCTGCATGTGCGGCGGCTCGGCGAACCAGCGCTGCTTGCCGCCCCAGACGAACGGGGAAAGGTTCCGGTTGACCGTGGCGAGGCCGGCGCGGGCGACGCCCTTGGCACGCGGCATGACGCCGTGCAGGGCCTTGGGGGCCTCCAGGCCCACCCCGTGCGACGTACCGCCCGCCACGACCACCAGATAGCCGTCGGAGGCGGCCTTCTGCTGCCGGTAGCCGAACCGGTCCCCCTTGGCGACGCGCGTGACGTCCAGGACCGCGCCCCGGTACTCGGTGGCCTCGTGGTCCCCCAGCCAGAGCCGGGTGCCGATCCGGGCGCGGAAGCGGGTCTGCGGGAACTGCTGCTGCAGCCGGGCGAGTTCGTCGGCCTTGAGATGGCTCACGAACATGGTGTGCAACGGGAGACGGGCCGCCCGCAGGCGGTCCATCCAGCCGATGACCTCCTCGACGGCGTCCGAGCCGTCGGTGCGGTCCAGCGGCAGGTGGATGGCGAACCCCTCCAGCCGGACGTTCTCTATCGCCGAGTGCAGCTGAGGCAGGTCCTGCTCGCTGATGCCGTGCCGCTTCATCGAGGACATCACCTCGATGACCACACGGGCGCCGACCAGGCCGTACACGCCGTCGATCGACGACACCGAGCGGATGACCCGGTCGGGCAGCGGCACCGGCTCCTCGCCACGCCGGTACGGCGTCAGCACCAGCAGGTCGCCGCTGAACCAGTCCTTGATCCGGGCGGCCTCGTACGTCGTGCCGACCGCGAGGACGTCCGCGCCCAGCCGGGTGGCCTCCTCGGCCAGCCGCTCGTGGCCGAAGCCGTAGCCGTTGCCCTTGCAGACCGGGACCAGCCCCGGGAACTGCTCCTGCACGTGCTTGTGATGCGCCCGCCAGCGCGCGGTGTCGACGTAGAGCGTGAGCGCCATGGCCGGACCTGGAACCTTTCTCGTGGCTGCGGTGTGTCAGAGGGGGAGAGCTCGGGAAGCCGTCGAAGCGGCGCGACAGGGGTCAGCGGCGCGACATGTAGATGTCGAGCGCCTTGTGGAGCAGCTTGTTCAGCGGGAAGTCCCACTCGCCGAGGTACTCGGCGGCCTGACCGCCGGTGCCCACCTTGAACTGGATCAGACCGAAGAGGTGGTCGGTCTCGTCCAGCGAGTCGGAGATGCCCCGCAGGTCGTAGACGGTCGCGCCGAGCGCGTAGGCGTCGCGCAGCATCCGCCACTGCATCGCGTTCGAGGGCCGGACCTCACGACCGATGTTGTCGGAGGCGCCGTAGGAGTACCAGACGTGCCCGCCGACGATCAGCATCGTCGCCGCGGACAGGTTCACGCCGTTGTGCCGGGCGAAGTACAGCCGCATGCGGTTGGGGTCCTCGGTGTTGAGGGCCGTCCACATGCGCTGGAAGTACGACAGCGGGCGGGGCCGGAAGTGGTCGCGCACGGCCGTGATCTCGTACAGCCGCTGCCACTCGGGCAGATCGTTGTAACCGCCCTGGACGACCTCGACGCCGGCCTTCTCCGCCTTCTTGATGTTGCGGCGCCACAGCTGGTTGAAGTTCTTGTGGACGTCTTCCAGGGCGCGGTTGGCCAGCGGCACCTGGTAGACGTAGCGGGGCTGGACGTCCCCGAAGCCGGCGCCGCCGTCCTCGCCCTGCTGCCAGCCCATGCGGCGCAGCTTGTCGGCGACCTCGAAGGCGCGGGGCTCGATGAAGTCGGCCTCCAGGTCGCGCAGACGCTTCACGTCCTGGTCCTGGATGCCCTTCTTGATGGTCGAGGCCTCCCAGCGACGGATGATCACCGGCGGACCCATCTTCACCGAGAACGCGCCCTGCTGCTTCAGATGGGCGAGCATCGGCTCGATCCACTCCTGAAGGTTCGGCGCGAACCAGTTGATGACCGGGCCCTCGGGCAGATAGGCGAGGTAGCGCTTGATCTTGGGCAGCTGCCGGTAGAGGACGAGACCGGCGCCGACCAGCTCACCGGTCCGGTCGTCGAACCAGCCGAGGTTCTCCGAACGCCATTCCGCCTTGACGTCAGCCCAGGCCGGGACCTGCATGTGACTCGCCGACGGCAGGCTCTGGATGTAGGCCAGATGCTGCTCTCGACTGATGGTCCTCAGGGTCAGGCTCATTCGGGGCGCTCCTCGGGCTGGTGTGTCCCCATGGGTTCAGGGGCTCCGGCTCTCGCGCGAAGCCTACTGCGCCTCGGGGGCGCCCCGGTTGGGCGCACGGGACGTTCGCCCCGGCCCGTCGTCGGCCGGGGCGTTCGACGATGTGCGAAAGGGGGTGTCCGACGTCAGTCGAAGAGCCCACCGTGCGCCATGCCCAGGAAGAACCCGACCGCCGCGGCACCGAGGCCCAGGACGAGGCCGAAGCGCTCACGGGTCGTCACCGAGATCCACTGGCCGTACGCGCCGGTGAGGATCCCCACCAGGCCGGTCCAGGAGCTGAGCAGGTGCAGATGGTGGAACATCGCCGTGACGAAGGACGTGATGCCCAGCACCAGGGTCACCGCCAGCAGGGCGTCCTGGAGCGGGTGGGGCTTTCCGTCCGTGGCGAAAAGGCCTCCGGCGGTGTTGGGTCGCAATGCCTGTGCCATGGGGCACCTCCTGCGAAAGGCGGCGGATCGTAGCGCCGTACACACCCGATGTGTACAGATTGGCTGCCCCCACGGCCGGATTTCAACCGGAAGCCGCTGTGCGGGTACTCTGTACCGTCCGCACCGGTGTCTGTCCGGACAGAGCCAGGCAAGGGCGGGGAAGGGCCACGGTCCGTCCCGGCCGGCCTGGGAGATCGCCGCCCGGCCTCGATTGTCAGTGGCGGCTGTTTTACTGACAGGCATCGTTGCAGCAACGCATCACGACCCTCCTGCCACGGAACGACCGTGGCCGCTGAGTCCAAAGGAGGTGGGTTCCACATGCGTCACTACGAGGTGATGGTCATCCTCGACCCCGATCTCGAGGAGCGTTCTGTCTCCCCGCTGATCGAGAACTTCCTTTCTGTCGTCCGTGACGGCGGCGGAAAGGTCGAGAAGGTCGACACCTGGGGCCGTCGTCGTCTCTCGTACGAGATCAAGAAGAAGCCCGAGGGCATCTACTCGGTCATCGACCTGCAGGCCGAGCCTGCGGTCGTCAAGGAGCTCGACCGCCAGATGAACCTGAACGAGTCGGTCCTCCGGACCAAGGTCCTCCGCCCCGAGACCCACTGAGCTCCTCAGCTCGGCTGATCCCGGGACTCGAGTAGCAGCACAAGCAGCCAGCAGCAAACCCGCCGAGAGGTTCCCCATGGCAGGCGAGACCGTCATCACGGTCGTCGGCAATCTTGTCGACGACCCCGAGCTGCGCTTCACCCCGTCCGGTGCGGCCGTCGCGAAGTTCCGCGTCGCGTCGACCCCCCGCACCTTCGACCGTCAGACGAACGAGTGGAAGGACGGCGAGAGCCTGTTCCTGACCTGCTCGGTCTGGCGTCAGGCGGCGGAGAACGTCGCCGAGTCGCTCCAGCGAGGCATGCGCGTCATCGTGCAGGGCCGGCTGAAGCAGCGGTCCTACGAGGACCGTGAGGGCGTCAAGCGCACGGTCTACGAGCTGGACGTCGAGGAAGTCGGCGCCAGCCTGCGCAACGCCACGGCCAAGGTCACCAAGACCACCGGCCGCGGTGGCCAGGGCGGCTACGGCGGCGGCGGTGGCGGCCAGGGTGGCGGCGGCTGGGGCGGCGGCCCCGGCGGTGGCCAGCAGGGCGGCGGTGCTCCCGCCGACGACCCGTGGGCGACCGGCGCTCCCGCCGGTGGCCAGCAGGGTGGTGGCGGCGGCTGGGGCGGTGGCTCCGGCGGCAGTGGCGGCGGCTACTCGGACGAGCCCCCCTTCTAGGCGGGCCGTACCCACACTTCTTGATCACACAGGAGAAACATCATGGCGAAGCCGCCTGTGCGCAAGCCTAAGAAGAAGGTCTGTGCATTCTGCAAGGACAAGGTCACGTACGTGGACTACAAGGACACGAACATGCTGCGGAAGTTCATTTCCGACCGCGGCAAGATCCGTGCCCGCCGCGTGACCGGCAACTGCACGCAGCACCAGCGTGACGTCGCCACGGCCGTCAAGAACAGCCGTGAGATGGCGCTGCTGCCCTACACCTCCACCGCGCGATAAGGGAAGGGTGACCGACTCATGAAGATCATCCTCACCCACGAGGTCTCCGGCCTCGGTGCCGCGGGCGACGTCGTCGACGTCAAGGACGGTTACGCTCGCAACTACCTGGTCCCGCGGAAGCTCGCGATCCGCTGGACCAAGGGCGGCGAGAAGGACGTCGAGCAGATCCGTCGTGCTCGCAAGATCCACGAGATCCAGACCATCGAGCAGGCCAACCAGGTGAAGGCCCAGCTCGAGGGCGTCAAGGTCCGCCTGGCCGTCCGCTCCGGCGACGCCGGTCGTCTCTTCGGTTCCGTCACCCCGGCCGACATCGCCTCGGCGATCAAGGCCGCCGGTGGTCCCGAGGTCGACAAGCGCCGCATCGAGCTGGGCTCGCCGATCAAGACGCTGGGCGCCCACGAGACGTCCGTGCGTCTGCACCCCGAGGTGGCCGCCAAGGTCAGCATCGAGGTCGTCGCCGGCTGAGTGCCGTGCGCGCTGAAGCAGTGAGCAGGGGGCCGCACCCTTCGGGGTGCGGCCCCCTCGCCGTGTTCCACGTGAAACGGTCAGCGCGCGGCACCCGTGACGATCCAGCGGCCGGAGCGGGTACGGAGCCACAGGGTCAGCATCCGCACGGTCATCATGAGCGTCATCGTGGCCCACAGCGCTGTGAGCCCGCCCCCGAGCACGGGCACCAGCAGGGCGGCGGGAGTGAACACCGCGAGGGTCAGCAGCATCGCCCACGCCAGGTACGGCCCGTCGCCCGCGCCCATCAGGACCCCGTCCAGGACGAAGACGATGCCGCAGATCGGCTGGGACAGCGCCACCAGCACCAGGGCGGGCAGGGCCGCGTCCGTGACCGTGGCGTCACTGGTGAACAGGGGCAGGAACACCGGCCGGGCGAGCACCACCAGGACACCGAGGACGACACCGACCGCGATACCCCACTCGACCATGCGGCGGCATGCCTCACGGGCACCCCGGGCGTCTCCGGCACCCAGATGACGCCCGATGATGGCCTGCCCGGCGATGGCGATGGCGTCCAGCGCGAAGGCGAGCAGGCTCCACAGGGAGAGGATGATCTGGTGGGCCGCGATGTCGGAGTCGCCGAGACGGGCGGCGACGGCTGTCGCGATCATCAGGATCGCCCGGAGTGAGAGGGTACGCACCAGCAGCGGAACACCCGCCTGGGCGGACGCCCTGATCCCGGCGGCGTCCGGGCGCAGCGACGCCCCGTGCCTGCGCGCGCCGCGCAGCACCACGGTCAGGTAGACCGCGGCCATGCCGCACTGCGCGATGACGGTGCCCCAGGCGGAGCCCGCGATGCCGAGGCCGGCGCCGTAGACCAGCGCGACGTTGAGCACACCGTTGGCGACGAAGCCGGCGAGGGCGACGTAAAGCGGTGTCCTGGTGTTCTGCAGTCCGCGCAGGACACCGGTCGCGGCGAGCACGATCAGCATGGCCGGTATGCCGAGGGTGGAGATCCGCAGATAGGTGGTCGCGTAGGGGGCCGCCGTGTCGGAGGCGCCGAAGAGGTCCACGAGGGCGGGTGCCGTGGGCAGGACGACGGCCATGACGGTGGCGCCGAGGAAGAGGGCCAGCCAGATTCCGTCCATGCCCTGGCGGATGGCCGACGGGAGATCGCCGGCTCCGACGCGCCGGGCGACCGCGGCCGTGGTGGCGTAGGCCAGGAAGACGAAGACGCTCACGGCGGTCATGAGGAGGGCCGAGGCGACGCCGAGACCGGCGAGCTGTGCCGTGCCCAGATGGCCGACGATGGCGCTGTCCGCCATGACGAAGAGCGGCTCGGCGACGAGGGCGCCGAAGGCGGGGACTGCCAGCATGACGATCTCGCGGTCATGCCGTCGTCGAGCGGCTCCGGGCCGCGCGGGGGCCTGTGTCATGTGCACCAATCTAATCGTCCACAGGTAAGAGATGCAAAGCCCCGGAGACCCTTACCTTGTGGCTCTGGGTGTGGGCTTGCGTACACCGCATGAAGCGATCTTGATCCGACCGGGCAACTTTTTCTTCTGCACAACCGGTGGACGATGAAATTGCAGGTCACGGCCTTGTTGATGGCGAAGATGCGGGCTTGTTCACAGGGCTGTCCACCGGCTCGTGCACAGGTTTCGCGGAGTTCTCCACAGCATTGGGCCAGTCGTCCACAAGGCCTGTGGATAACCAGATTGGCTGACGCTGCCGACGGGCCTACGGTGGTCCGGCGCTCGCTCCGTCCACCGGTTTCACAAACGCCGTAAATCCGGCGCGCAACAACTGGAGTTGGGCCTCTTATTTGTCGGTGCCGTGCCGTAGAACAGAGGGGCACGGCGAGGTCCGTTCCGGCGGACGGGAGGAGGTGGCTCGGTGAGCATTTCCGAGCCCTTGGACGACCCGTGGGCCGAGAGCGGGCCCAGTGATCGTCTGCCCTCCTCCCGCCGCCGCGAAGACCGGGGAAGGGGCCGCGACGAGCAGCACGACCGCGGCCGGGACAACGGCGTGTGGGACGGCGGAGGCTCCGCGTTCGAGAGGGTGCCGCCGCAGGACCTCGAGGCCGAGCAGTCCGTGCTGGGCGGCATGCTGCTGTCCAAGGACGCCATCGCCGACGTCGTCGAGATCCTCAAGGGCCACGACTTCTACAAGCCGGCCCACGAGACCGTCTACACGGCCATCCTCGACGTCTACGCCAAGGGCGAACCGGCCGACCCCATCACCATCGCCGCGGAGCTGACCAAGCGCGGTGAGATCAACAAGGTCGGCGGGGCCTCGTATCTGCACACCCTCGTCCAGACGGTCCCCACGGCGGCCAACGCGGCCTACTACGCGGAGATCGTGCACGAGCGCGCCGTGCTCCGCCGCCTGGTCGAGGCCGGCACGCGCATCACGCAGATGGGATACGCGGCCGACGACGACGTCGACGAGATCGTCAACCGCGCGCAGGCGGAGATCTACGCGGTCACCGAGCAGCGCACCAGCGAGGACTACCTGCCGCTCGGCGACATCATGGAGGGCGCGCTCGACGAGATCGAGGCGATCGGGTCGCGCAGCGGTGAGATGACCGGGGTGCCCACCGGGTTCACCGACTTCGACTCGCTCACCAACGGCCTGCACCCGGGACAGATGATCGTCATCGCCGCGCGTCCCGCGATGGGCAAGTCGACGCTCGCCCTGGACTTCGCGCGGGCCGCGTCCATCAAGAACAACCTGCCGAGCGTCATCTTCTCGCTCGAGATGGGGCGCAACGAGATCGCGATGCGCCTGCTGTCCGCCGAGGCCCGGGTCGCCCTGCACCACATGCGCTCCGGCACGATGACCGACGAGGACTGGACACGCCTGGCACGCCGGATGCCGGACGTCTCGGCGGCACCGCTCTACATCGACGACTCCCCGAACCTGTCGATGATGGAGATCCGCGCCAAGTGCCGGCGCCTCAAGCAGCGCAACGATCTGAAGCTGGTCGTCATCGACTACCTGCAGCTGATGCAGGCCGGCGGCTCCAAGCGGTCCGAGAGCCGTCAGCAGGAGGTCTCGGACATGTCCCGTAACCTCAAGCTGCTCGCCAAGGAGCTGGAGATCCCGGTCATCGCGCTCTCCCAGCTCAACCGCGGACCCGAACAGCGTACGGACAAGAAGCCGATGGTCTCCGACCTGCGTGAGTCCGGGTCCATCGAGCAGGACGCCGACATGGTCATCCTGCTGCACCGCGAGGACGCCTACGAGAAGGAGTCCCCGCGCGCGGGTGAGGCGGACCTGATCGTGGCGAAGCACCGGAACGGTCCGACGGCCACCATCACGGTCGCTTTCCAGGGCCACTACTCGCGCTTCGTGGACATGGCGCAGACCTGATCCGTTCCTGCTGAACTGAGGGCATGACGACACCCCATCAGGAAGAACTGCTGCCCGGCACGCGGCGGGCGTTGCTGCACAGGATCGCCGTCGCCCAGAGCGAAGGACGCGCGCCGTCGCTCGTCGCGGCCGTGGCGCGGGGCGGGAAGGCCGTGTGGGCGGGGGCGCGGACGGCGGTGGAAGGACACGCTCCGGACGAGCACGTGCAGTACCGGATCGGTTCGATCACCAAGACCTTCACGGCCGTTCTGGTGCTCCGGCTGCGCGACGAGGGAGCGCTCGATCTCGCCGACCCGCTGGAGAAGCACCTGCCGGGCACGGGCGTGGGCGGGGCGACCGTCGCCGAACTGCTCGCACATAGCGGCGGGCTGGCCGCCGAGACGCCCGGGCCCTGGTGGGAACGGACCCCCGGGTCCCTGCGCCCCGGCCTCACCGACGTGCTGGGCGAGCGGCCCCTGGTACACCCCGTCGGTCGGCGGTTCCACTACTCGAACCCCGGATACGCGCTGCTCGGTGCCCTTGTCGAGAAGGTGCGTGGTGCCCCGTGGGAGGAGGTGCTCCGGCGTGACGTACTCGTACCTCTGGACCTGCGCCGCACGACGGTGCGCGCGGAAGCGCCGTACGCGGGTGGCTGGGCGGTGCATCCGTGGGCCGATGTGATGCTGCCCGAGCCCGTGGAGGACCTCGGGGTGATGGCGCCCGCCGGCCAACTGTGGTCCACCGCAGGTGATCTGGCGCGCTTCGCCGCCTTTCTGGCCGAGGGCGACGAACGGGTGCTGAGCGCCGAGTCGGTGCGGGAGATGAGGACGCCGGCCGCGCCGGCCGAGGCGGCGGACGTGACGAGCGGTTATGCGTACTGCCTGGGCATGGAGATCCGCCACCAGCACGGACGTTCTCTCGTCGGACACACGGGTTCACTGCCGGGCTTCCTGGCCTGTCTCACGATCAGCGTGGCGGACGACGTGAGCGCGGTGGTCCTGGCCAACTGCACGTCCGGGCCGGCGCCGTTCACGGTCGCAGCCGACCTCGTCCGGATCGTCGCCGAGGCGGAGCCGCGTTTCCCGGCTCCCTGGCAGCCGCTGCGAGAGGTGGATCCGGCGGCGCTGGAGCTGGTGGGGCAGTGGTACTGGGGGACGTCCGCGTTCGCGCTCCGGCTCTCGGCCGACGGTCTCGTCTCGCTGGAGCCGTTGTCCGGCCACGGCCGGCGCTCGCGTTTCCGCCCGGCGGGGGACGGCACCTGGATCGGCCTGGAGGGCTACTACGCCGGAGAACTCCTGAAGCCCGTAAGGCGGAAGGACGGGTCGCTGAGCCACCTCGACCTGGGCTCGTTCGTGTTCACGCGTCAGCCGTACGAAGAGGGGGCTCCTGTGCCGGGCGGCGTGGACCCGGAGGGGTGGCGGGGCATCGGCTAACTCCCGGCCGCCGGGGAGCGGACGCGGGGTCCGGTTTCACGTGGAACAGGACCCCGCCTCCTTCGTCACAGCGGCAGTTTGAAGCCCACGTGGGAGGCCGTGAAGCCGAGCCGCTCGTAGAAGCGGTGGGCATCGGTCCGGGTGTTGTCCGAGGTCAGCTGGACCAGTTGGCAGCCCTCGCGGCGGGAGGCGTCGATCGCCCATTCGACGAGCCTGCTCCCCAGGCCGCTGCCGCGCTCGTCCGCGTGGACGCGGACCGCTTCGATGATCGACCGGGTGGCACCGCGGCGGGAGAGTCCGGGGACGACCGTGAGCTGAAGGGTGCCGACGACACGGCCTGCGCGGACCGCGACGACCAGATGCTGGTTCGGGTCGGCGCTGAGCCGCTCCAGAGCGGTCAGGTACGGGTCGAGGTCGTCCGGCGACTCGCGCTGCGCGCCCAGGGGGTCGTCCGCGAGCATGCCGACGATCGCGGGAACGTCGTCGGCGACCGCGGTCCGTATCTCCAGATCTTCCATGCCGGCACCCTATGCGGGCACTGGTGCCTTCAGCGTTTCCACGGCCCGGACCAAGGGAGCGAGGTCGGGGTTCTCCGCCGCCGTGCCGAGGGCCTCGCGCAGGGCCGTGTCGTTGGTCGGCCGTGCCTCGTCCAGCAGCTTGAGACCGGCTTCGGTGACGTTGGTGTAGATGCCCCGGCGGTCGGTGGGACACAGGTAGCGCTCCAGTAGTCCGCGGTCCTCGAGGCGGGTGACCAGGCGCGTGGTGGCGCTCTGGCTGAGCACGACCGCGTCGGCCACCTGCTTCATCTGCAGATGGCCCCCCTCGCCGTCGTGCTGCCGGCTCAGTACGTCGAGCAGGGAGTACTCCCGCACGCTCAGGTCGTGCCGGGCCTGAAGGGCGCGCTCGATGTGGGCCTCGATCCTCCCGTGCAGCAGGGAGAGTGCGCACCAGCCCTGAGCGAGGGCGGTGAGCGTGGGATCCGTGGCTGTCATGGGCGTTTCCTCCGTCCAGGAACTGCTGACACCAGGGTAGAGCAAGAACGCAATATACGGCGTTTGCATATAGTCAGCGTCTGCAACTATTGTCGAGAAACGCAAAGCGCTCCTGCAATCGTTTGGGAAGGTCTGTCCTCCATGCCTCTCGCGCTTCTGGCCCTCGCGATCGGGGCCTTCGGGATCGGAACCACGGAGTTCGTGATCATGGGCTTGCTGCCCGAGGTCGCGGGTGACTTCGGCGTCTCCATCCCCACCGCCGGCTACCTGGTGACCGGCTACGCGCTGGGCGTCATGTTCGGCGCCCCGCTGATGACCGTGCTCGGCACCAGGATCTCCCGCAAGCGGATGCTGATGCTGCTGATGGGGCTGTTCATCGCGGGGAACCTGCTCTCCGCGCTGGCCCCGTCCTTCGGCCTCATGCTGACCGGGCGGGTGGTCGCCTCACTGGCCCACGGGGCCTTCTTCGGCATCGGCTCGGTGGTCGCGGCCGGCTTGGTCGCCCCGGACAGGAAGGCCGGAGCCATCGCCCTGATGTTCACCGGACTGACCGTCGCCAATGTCGTCGGTGTTCCGCTGGGCACGCTCGTCGGCCAGTCCATCGGCTGGCGGGTCACCTTCGGCGTCGTCGCAGCCCTCGGCGTCGTCGGCCTGGCCGGCATCGCCGGGCTCGTCCCCGACACGCCCAAGGCCGAGGGCGTGCGTCTGCGTCACGAACTGGCCGCCTTGAAGAACGTCCAGGTCCTGCTCGCCATGGCGATGACCGTCCTCGGATTCGGTGGTGTCTTCGCGGCCGTCACCTACATCGCACCGATGATGACGCACGTCGCCGGCTTCGCCGACGGCTCCGTGACCTGGCTGCTGGTCCTCTTCGGCCTCGGTATGGTCGGCGGCAACCTCATCGGCGGCAGGTACGCGGACCGCGCCCTGATGCCCATGCTGTACCTCTCCCTGGGCGCCCTCGCCGTCGTCCTCGCCCTCTTCACCCTGACCGCGCACGACAAGATCGCCGCTGCCGCCACCCTCGTCCTCATCGGCGCCTTGGGATTCGCCACGGTGCCGCCCCTGCAGAAGCGGGTCCTCGACCAGGCGCACGGCGCTCCCACCCTGGCCTCGGCCCTGAACATCGGCGCCTTCAACCTCGGCAACGCGCTGTCCGCCTGGCTCGGCGGCCTCGTGATCGGGGCCGGCCTCGGCTACACCGCACCCAACTGGGTCGGTGCCGTTCTCGCGGCGAGTGCCCTGGTGCTGGCGTTCGTCTCGGCCGCTCTCGAGCGCCGCGACACCCCGCCCGGCACCGCGCTCACCGGCCCGGTGCCCACCGAGCGGCGGACCGCCGTCCCCCACTGACCCGCAGGACCGGCAGGTACGGGGCCGGGACCGTCCCCGAACATCACTCCGCTGGGGCGGGGCCCCGCACGCCGGCGCCGTAAGGGCCTGCCGGAGAATAACCTGCGGGTTTTTGAGCCTGACGTTGCAGGTCAGCGCGCTGGCCGCCTGCACGTTATTCTCCGGCAGGCCCTAACCGGTGTCCCGGATCGCGCTGCTCCGGCCGGCCCGGGCCACCACAGGCCCGCCAGCGGACCGTCAGGGGCCGGCGTCGTCGGTCCGGTGGGCGTCAGGCCGCAGCGACCGTCACCGGGGCGAACCGCCGGCTCCGGTCCCCGGGCAGCTCCGTGATCCCGTAGGCCATGACGGTGTTCAACGCGACGGACGCGAGCCCGTGTGCCTTCGCCCAGCTCAGCAGTTCTTCCTGTCGCACATCGATGTCGGTGCGCAGCGGGCGGCCGGTGCGGGCGGCGAGCGAAGCGAGCAGTGCCTCGGCCGTCGCCGTGTCGCGGGCGATGAGCGGGCCCACGACATGGGTGTCCATGTTGGGCCAGGCGGCCGCGTAACCGGTGATCCGTCCGTCCTCCTCGGCTACGCGCAGCTGATCGGCGAAGGCGGGCAGGCGGGTGACGATGTGCGTCCGGTCGGCACCGAAGACCTCCTCGTCTAGCCGGATGACCGCAGGGAGATCCTCCGCGGTCGCGGCCCGGGTGGCGACCTCCGGCCCCTCACCCGTGGGGACGAAGTGGCCACGCAGCATCTCGGCACGGCCGATGACCTTGAAGCCGAGTTCCTCGTAGAGCGGCCGGCCGTAGGGGGTCGCGTGCAGGGTGAGGGGTGTGGTGCCCATCGTGGAGACGACGTGACGCATGAGCCGGCGTCCCACGCCCCGGCGGGCGTACCGTTCCGCGACCAGGACCATGCCGACGGCCGCGAGAGCGGGTTGTTCCCGCGGCCCGTACTCGGTGACGACACAGGCGGCCACCAGGCCACCGTCGGGGTCGTCGATTCCGTACCCCTTCCCGGCCGCAAGGAGGAGGCCCCACTTGTGCTCCTCCCGTGGCCACCCCCGGTCCTCGGACAAGTCGGCGCATGCGATGAGGTCGCGGAGCGTCAGACGGCGGATGGGCAGAGAGGTAAGAGAAGGTGTCGGCACGCAGGTCAGGCTGTCCGACAGGGGGCTTCGGCGTCCACCCGTTTCAGGAGACTCGTGCGAGCTTTTGGTCATGTCGTGGTCACGGGCGGAGCGCGCACGCGCGACGTTTCACGTGAAACATGCGAGTACGCCGCGCGGCTGTTCCCTTCCGCCGGGAGACGAGGGGAGCGGGGCCCCTTGACCTCGTCGCTCATGGCGAGACTTCATCTCTTCGAGCTCGACGGCGCCCTGCTCCCCGGCGGCTCGGTTCCCGCGGAGATCTCGCGGCGACGGGGACTGAAAGCCGGGGCGGTGGCCCTCGACCGGATGATCTCCTCCGGCCTCATCGGTCCCCCGGAGTACGCCGTACAGGCGGCCGGACAAGGACCTGTTCGGCGTGGTGCCGGTCTCCGCCACGGTCGACGCGGACCGGTATCTGACCGGCTCCGCGACCCACTCCTCCACGGGCAGGACCTCCGGGAAGCCTGCGATCTGTTGCGGGCCGCGTAAGGGCCGGGCGTCACCCCAGGTCGGGGGCGTGCATGGCCCGTACGCCCTCGATGTTGCCGTCCAGGTAGTGCCGCAGCGACAGCGGTACCAGGTGGACGGAGGCGATCCCGACGCGGGTGAACGGCACACGGACGATCTCGTACTCGCCGACGGGTTCGTCGACCTCCGGGCCGTGCCGCAGGGACGGGTCCATGGATTCCAGACGGCAGACGAAGAAGTGCTGCACCTTCACGCCGGTGGCGCCGCCGTCCTCGCCGATGTGCTCCACGGTGTCGACGAAACAGGGCACCACATCGGTGATCTTCGCGCCGAGCTCCTCGTACACCTCCCGGTGCAGGGCGTCCACCACGGTGGAGTCCCCCGGCTCCACTCCGCCGCCCGGGGTGAGCCAGTAGGGATCCATACCGGGTTTGGTGCGCTTGATCAGAATCAGGTTCTCGCCGTCCAGCAGAACGGCTCGGGCGGTGCGCTTGACCACGGGTCGGACGGTCATGGAGGAAATGTGGCCCGGCTGGTTCCACGTGAAACATCGTGAGAGGGCGGCGGCCGGCATCCCGCGGTGGGCACCGCCCCGGCGGGTCAGCACCAGCCGGTGGCCGCCCGCTCCAGCCATTCGTGGGCCCGGGCGATGTGCGGCATCGCCAGCGTGCCGGTACGGACCACCAGGAAGTAGGTGCGCAGCGGGGACACCGTCGGCTCGTGCAGGGGCACCACGTCGCCCCGCTCGAGCGCGTCCGTGCAGAGGTAGCGGGGCAGCACAGCCAGCCCGGCTCCCGCAACGGCACAGGTCAGCACCGCGCGTAGATCCGGGACGACGACGGTGCCCGGGGTGACGGGGCGGGAGTCGAAGACGGAGGCCCAGTAACGGGTGACGAAGGGCAGCGACTCGTGCACCTCGACCACCGGGACGTGTTCCAGGGCCGACGGATCCGTGCGGCGGAGTGTGCCCGGGCCGATTCGCTCGGCCCAGCGCGGGGCGGCGACCAGAACGTGCTCCTCGTCGCAGAGCGCGGTCGCCGAGAGCAGGGCGCCGCGTGGCCGGACCGTGCTGATGGCCAGATCATGATGTCCGGCGGCCAGTCCCTCGAGGACTTCCTCGGCGGTGCCGAAGGAGGCGCGCAGGGCGAAGCCCTGGCCGTCCTCCCCGGTCAGCTCCGTGAGCGCGGGAAGGGCCCGTCCGGCGGTGAACTCCGGAGGGCCGGCCAGGTGCAGCGTCCGTAAGGAGGAGTCCTCCTCCAACCCGGACTCGGCTATCTCCACCAGGGCGTCGAGATGCGGCGCCGCCTTGTGGGCGAGCTCGTCCCCGATGGTCGTCGGTGTCACGCCGCGCGCCTGCCGAAGGAACAGGGGCCGTCCCAGCTGCCGTTCCAGCGTCCGTATCTGCGAGGTGACGGCCGGCTGGGAGAGGCCGAGCAGGGCGGCGGCACGGGTGAAGGAACCGGCCCGGTGCACGGTCACGAAGGTCCGTAGCAAGGCCAGATCCACGCCACACCCTCCCTCGCCGGCCCCGCTCCGGGCCCGGACGCCCAACCATAAATAAGTCGATAGGTCGCTGTCGTTACTGTGATTGGACACTGACACTGAGTCAACTAGCCTTGGTCGGGCGGTTCTTCGCGCGTGGAACCGAGGACGGTCCGAGCCACGAGGGGGGAGGCTCGGACCGTCCGCCGCAGTGTGCCGGGAGCGGGCCGGCCCGGCCGGTCAGCCGGCTGATTCGTCCAGGGCCCGCAGGACGTCCGCGACCAGGTCCTCCGGGTCCTCGGCACCCACGGAGAAGCGGATGAAGCCCTCCGGCACCGCGTCCCCGCCCCAGCGCCCGCGCCGCTCCGCCGTGGACCGCACGCCGCCGAAGCTGGTCGCGTCGTCCACGAGCCGCAGCGCGTCGAGGAAACGGTCCGCACGCGCGCGCGTGGGCAGCGTGAAGGACACCACGCACCCATAGCGTCGCATCTGCCGCGAGGCGATCTTGTGCGAGGGATCGTCGGGCAGCCCCGGATACCGCAGCCCCGTGACCTCGGACCGCTCCCGCAGTGCCTGGGCGAGCGTCAGCGCGGTGGCGTTCTGCCGCTCGACGCGCAGCTGGAGCGTGGCGATCGAACGGTGCGCGAGCCAGGCCTCCATGGGTCCCGGGATGGCACCGACGATCTTGCGCCAGCGGCGGACGGCGGCCATGGCCTCGGCGTTCCGGCCGGTGACGTACCCCAGGAGCACGTCGCCGTGCCCGGTGAGCTGCTTGGTGCCGCTGGCCACCGCGAAGTCGGCGCCGAGCTCCAGCGGGCGCTGGCCGAGCGGCGTCGCCAGGGTGTTGTCGACGGCGACCAGGGCACCCTGCGCGTGCGCTGCCTCTACGAGCCGTCGCACGTCGCACACGTCGAGCCCCGGATTCGAGGGCGTCTCGATCCACAGCAGCTTCGCGCCGTCGAGGACCTCGAGCTGGGCGTCGCCGCCCGTCGGCGCGGTCCGCACCTCGATGCCGTACGTCTCCAGCTGGGCCCGCGCCAGGGGCAGGGCCTGGTAGCCGTCGTCCGGCAGGACGACCGCGTCCCCGGCGCGCAGCTGGGAGAAGAGCACCGAGGAGATCGCTGCCATGCCCGAGGCGAACACCAGGGCCTCGACGTCGTCCTGGCCGGGTGCCTCCAGCTCGCCGATGGCCCGTTCCAGCAGTGTCCAGGTCGGGTTCTCGTCCCGGCCGTAGGTGTACGGGCCGGTGGGGTCACCCGGCAGATGGAAGTGGGCGGCGAACACCGGTCCGGGCAGGGTCGGCTCGTGCTTGACCGGCTCGGGCAGCCCGGCCCGTACCGCGCGGGTGCCGTCGCCCGCCCCGTCCGGCAGCGCCGGCCCGTGGCCCGCGCCCGTCGTCGAATTGTTCATGCCGCCTGTCCTTCCACCCGCTCACGTACCGCGGCGAGCAGTCCGGTGCTCGCCGCCTCCACCATCTCAAGACACGCGTCGAATCCGTCCGCGCCCCCGTAGTAAGGGTCCGGTACGTCGAGATCGTCGTCGGCGGCCGGATCGTAGGAGCGCAGCAGACGCACCTTGTCGGCGTCCCGGTCCGTGGGCGCGAGGCGGCGCAGCGCCCTGAGGTGGCCGGAATCGAGCGCGATGACGAGATCGAGGCGGGCGTACCAGGACGGGTCGAACCGCCGGGCCGTGTGGCCGGTGTCATAGCCGTTCTCCCGCAGCACGGTCACCGTGCGGGGATCGGCGCCTTCGCCCTCGTGCCAGCCGTCCGTGCCGGCGCTGTCCACCTCGACCAGATCGTCGAGTCCGGCCTCCGCCACCCGGGCGCGGAAGACGGACTCGGCCATCGGGGAGCGGCAGATGTTGCCGGTGCAGACGAAGCAGACGCGGTAGGTCATCGCGCTCAGTCCCCGTCGGGCAGGACGACGTGGAGAGCCCAGGAGACGACGGAGATGATCAGACCGCCCAGTACGGCCGTCCAGAAGCCCTCCACGTGGAAGCTCAGGTCGAGCCGGTCGGCGAGCCAGGAGGTGAGCAGCAGCATCAGAGCGTTCACCACCAGGGTGAACAGCCCGAGCGTCAGGATCAGCAGGGGGAGGCTCAGAAGCTGTACCAGCGGTTTGACCAGGAAGTTCACCAGTCCGAAGATCAGTGCGACCAGCAGCAGAGTGCCTATCTCCTTGCCCGTGCTGTCACCGGTCAGGGTGATCTTGTCGAGCAGCCACACCGCGACCGCCAGGGCACCCGCGTTGGCGATCGTCTTGACTAGGAAATTCATCATGTGTCTGATCGTGGCAGACACGATCGGGCTTGGGCAGCGAGGCAGGGGCGGGACAGGACGATGAAGGCATTCCGGCTGGACGAACTGGAGGCGGAACGAGCCGCCAACGACGGGGCGTACCTGCAGTTCCTGCGTGAGCGGAACATGTCGGTCGGCCTCTACGCCCTGGACGCCGGGTCCCAGGACCCGCAGCAGCCGCACGGCCAGGACGAGGTGTACTTCGTCGTCAGCGGCCGCGCGGCGATCACCGTCGGCATGGAGACCACCCAGGTGGCACGCGGCAGCGTCGTCTACGTACCGGCCGGCGTGGCCCACAAGTTCCACCACATCAGCGAGGACCTGCGGGTCCTGGTGGTGTTCTCTCCCCCCGAGAGCTGAGGGACGGGACCGGGGTTCCCTAGGGGATCGGTCAGGGGAGGACGAGGGGTCCGAGGCCCCCGCCGGAGCACCCGCCGCCCTAGCATCGAGTGCAGGACATCATCGACGCGACCCGGCACTCGGCGGGCGGAGAAGTAAGGACGAGGGCGATGCGAGAGATCTTCACGGGACTGCCGTGGTGGGTGAAGTGGATCGCGGTGCCGGTCATCGCCCTGGTCGTGTTCGGTGGGCTGATAGCGAGCGTGGTCGGCTTCGTGATCGGGCTGCTCTTCAAGGTGCTGGTCTTCGTGGCGCTGGTCGGCGGACTGATCTACGTCGTCCGGAAGTTCACATCGAGTTCCTCGTCGCGCAGCGACTGGTGAGCCCAGGGGGACCGGTGAAGCGGTAACAGGAATCACCGGTTCCCTCGGGCGGGGGAAGTTTCTCCGGCGGGCCGTCTGCATGCGGTGACAGCCCGTTAGAGTCCGGAACTCGACGCGGGGGCGATCCCCGCGAGCGGCGACCCCCACCCGTGTTCCCCGCACGGGCTGCCCCCTCGCGTTTCGGGAGTGACCCTTGGCCACGACTGGCACCGGCTCCGCGCAGCTGACCGCGGTCCCTCCGCAGCCCCGCTCGCCGGCGCCCACCGCACCACCGCCCACCGCGACCCTCATCGGCTCCGTCCAGCGGGCCATGCGCCTGCTGGAGACCGTCGCCGGACACGACTACGGGGCTCCCGCCAAACAACTGGCCCGGGAGACCGGACTGGCGCTCCCCACCACCTACCACCTGCTGCGCACCCTGGTGCACGAGGGCTATCTGCGCCGCGACAAGGGGCTGTTCTTCCTGGGGGAGGCGGCAGAACGGCTGAGCAGCGGCGCAGCGGCGCAGAAACGTCGCAGCACGGTGGTCGACACCCTCGCCCGCTGGCGGGACGCGATCGGCGCTCCCGTGTACTACGCCGTGTACCGCGAGGGCGAGATCGACGTCGTCTGCGTCTCCGAGTCCCCCGCCCATCCCGCGGTGGCGGAGTGGGCCGACTTCCGGGAGACCGGGCACGCCCACGCGATCGGACAGTGCCTGCTCTCCCAGCTCGACGAGGAGGCGCGCCGCGACCACCTCGACCGCCATCCCGTGCGGCCCGTCACGCCGTACACCGTGCGCGACGACCACAGCCTGCTGAGGCGCCTGGAGCGGACGCGGCGGAGGGAACTGGTGATGGAGCGCCAGGAGTATGTCCTGGGGACGGTCTGTGCGGCGATCCCCATCACCGTCGGCAACACGGCCGCGTCGATGGCCATCTCGCTGCCCGCACACCAGGCCGACCGGCTCGTCCCCGCGGCACGGCGACTCCAGGCCGAGATGGGGCGTCTCGTCGGGTCGCTCACGCTGTCTATCAGTATCTGAAAACTCACTCCTTGTGATCTGCTGTGTACGTTCAGCAAGATTCCCTCTGGTGTCAGGGTCCATGCCCGGCCAGTCCGCGGCGAATGACGGGGTAGGCGATGCGCGAATCCGTACAGGCAGAGGTCATGATGAGCTTTCTCGTGTCGGAGGAACTGTCCTTCCGCATCCCGGTGGAGCTCCGTTACGACACCTGTGATCCCTACGCCGTACGGCTGACCTTCCACTTGCCGGGGGACGCTCCCGTGACGTGGGCGTTCGGCCGGGAACTGCTGATCGACGGCGTCGGCCGGCCGTGCGGGGAGGGCGACGTACGCGTCTCGCCGGTGGACCCCGACGCGCTGGGCGAGGTGCTGATCCGGCTTCAGGTCGGCAGCGACCAGGCGCTGTTCCGTTCGTCGACCGCCCCGCTCGTGGCCTTCCTCGACCGCACCGACAAGCTGGTGCCGCTGGGGCAGGAGGGGGCGCTCGCCGACTTCGACGCCCACCTCGACGACGCGCTGGACCGCATCCTCGCGGAGCAGGGCGCCGGCTGAAGCGTTACGCCGGTCGGGTGGGCCGGTGGCGGAACGCTTCAGCGCGCTCCGCCCGCCCCGCGGGACGTCAGCGCTTGCGGCGCCTGCCCCGCCCGCCGCGCCCCGCGGCCTGCCCGGTCCCCTGTGCCGTTCCGTTCCCCTGCGTTCGGATCTGATCCGTCGGGCGGTCGGCGGAGACCACCAGCGCGGCCAGGGCCGTGGTCACCGGCACCGAGGCCACCAGGCCGATCGAGCCGATCAGGGTACGCACGATCTCCTCCGCGACCAGCTCGCTGTTGGCGACCGTCCCCATGCTGCTCTGCGCGATGGAGAACAGCAGCAGCAGCGGCAGCGCGGCACCCGCATAGGCGAGGACCAGCGTGTTGACCACGGACGCGATGTGGTCGCGGCCGATGCGGATGCCCGCGCGGTACAGCCCGCGCCAGCCCGTCGACGGATTGGCCTCGTGCAGCTCCCAGACGGCGGACGTCTGCGTGACCGTCACGTCGTCGAGGACACCGAGTGACCCGATGATGACGCCGGCCAGCAGCAGACCGCTCATGTCGATCTCGGGATACAGCCCGTGGATCAGACCGGTGTTGTCGTCGGTGTTGCCGGTCAGCGCGGCCCAGCCGATGAACACCGAGCCCAGGATGCCGATCAACAGCAGCGAGATCAGTGTGCCGAGCACCGCCACCGAGGTGCGCGCCGACGGCCCGTGACAGAGGTAGAGGGCGACCAGCATGATCGCGCTCGCCCCGACCACCGCGACGACCAGCGGATTCGACCCCTGCAGGATCGCGGGCAGGATGAAGAAGTTGAGCACCAGGAAGCTGATCACCAGCGCGACCAGCGCCATGACGCCACGCAGCCGCCCCACGGCCACGACGGCGAGCGCGAAGATGCCCGCGAGCAGCGCCAGAGGGAAGCGCCGGTCGATGTCGGTGACCGAGTACTGGAGGTCCTCGGGCGCGGAGGGCTCGTAGGCGACCACGACCTTCTGGCCCTCGCTCAGCTGCCGGGACTGGTCCGGCTGCACGATCTCGTCGAACGTACGGCCCTTGTCGTCACCGGTGTCGACCCGGATCGTCGCCCTCTTGCAGGTGCCGTCCGCCTGCTGCTGGGCGGACGAGCCCTCGGCGGTGGAGGTGTCGCCGGTCGGGACGCCTCCGGAGGCGTTGACGGACTGACAGCTCAGCTCGACCACCTTGACGACCGTGGCGTGCTCCGTCTGCCGGTCGAAGCCGACGCCGGTGCGCTCGTGCGCCGGGGCACCGCCCGGCCACAGCACGGCGAGTCCGATCAGCACCGCCGCCGCGAACGGGATCAGGATCGCCGCGATGACCTTGCGCAGATGCTGGGAGACGGGCGCCGCCGGGCCGTGACTGTGGCTGTGCCCGTGCGAGTGGCCGTGACCACCGCCGCCCGCGGCGCCGGGCGCGCGCGATGGTTCGGGCGGTGGGTACGGAGGAGGTTGAGTGGGGCTCACCGCCCGATCATCGCAAGAACGGGATGGGCCCTCTGTTCACCGCGCCAGAAATGACGCTAGCGTGGAGGCGCTTTTGTACACGCGGGAGCTCGGAGCACCGGGCTGAGAGGGCGCTGACCTCCGTCCCAGCGACGTTTCACGGGAAACATCACCGAAGCCGAGTGATGTTTCACACGGAACGCCGGCAGACGGAAACCGCTGCGTCGACCGCCGAACCTGTTACCGGGTAATGCCGGCGTAGGGAGATAGGTCTCATGACCAACAAGGACGCACGCACGCCTGCCTCCACGCAGAACCCGACGGAGACGTCGGCGAACGGGGAGGCCGGGAAGTCCGTCGGCTGGCACAAGGCGTACGTCGAGGGCACCCGTCCCGACCTGCGGGTGCCGGTCCGCCAGGTGCACCTCACCAACGGGCGGTCGGTCACGCTGTACGACACGTCGGGCCCGTACACCGATCCGCTCGTCGACACCGACGTCCGCCGGGGCCTGGATCCGCTGCGGGAGAACTGGATCACCGCCCGCGGGGACACGGAGGAGTACGCGGGCCGTCCCGTCCGTCCCGAGGATGACGGGATCAAGCACACCTCTCCGCGCGGGGGCCTGCGCAATCTGGACGCCGTGTTCCCCGGGCGGCCGCGCCTGCCGCGCCGGGGCCGGGCGGGCCGGGCGGTCACGCAGCTGGCATACGCGCGACGCGGCGAGATCACGCCTGAGATGGAGTTCGTGGCGCTCCGGGAGAACGTCTCCCCCGAAGTGGTCCGTGAGGAGATCGCGGCGGGCCGGGCGGTGCTGCCGGCCAACGTCAACCACCCGGAGACCGAGCCGATGATCATCGGCAAGCGGTTCCTGGTGAAGGTCAACGCCAACATCGGCAACTCGGCGGTGACGTCCTCCATCGAGGAGGAGGTCGAGAAGATGACCTGGGCGACCCGCTGGGGCGCCGACACGGTCATGGACCTCTCCACCGGCCGGAACATCCACACCACCCGCGAGTGGGTGCTGCGCAACTCCCCCGTCCCCATCGGCACCGTGCCGCTCTACCAGGCCCTGGAGAAGGTCGACGGCCGGGCCGAGGAACTGACCTGGGAGATCTACAAGGACACGGTCGTCGAGCAGGCCGAGCAGGGCGTGGACTACATGACGGTCCACGCGGGCGTACGCCTGGCGTACGTGCCGCTCACCGCCAACCGCAAGACCGGCATCGTCTCCCGCGGCGGCTCGATCATGGCCGCGTGGTGCCTGGCGCACCACAAGGAGTCCTTCCTGTACGAGAACTTCGAGGAGCTCTGCGAGATCCTCGCCGCGTACGACGTCACGTACTCGCTCGGCGACGGCCTGCGGCCCGGGTCCATCGCGGACGCCAACGACGAGGCGCAGTTCGCGGAGTTGCGCACGCTCGGGGAACTCAACACGGTCGCGAAGCGTTTCCACGTACAGACCATGATCGAGGGCCCGGGACATGTCCCGATGCACAAGATCAAGGAGAACATCGACCTCCAGCAGGAGATCTGCGATGAAGCCCCGTTCTATACGCTCGGCCCGCTGACGACGGACGTCGCGCCCGCGTACGACCACATCACGTCCGGCATCGGCGCCGCCATGATCGCCTGGTGGGGCACGGCCATGCTCTGCTACGTCACGCCCAAGGAGCACCTGGGCCTGCCCAACCGCGACGACGTCAAGACCGGCGTCATCACCTACAAGATCGCCGCCCATGCCGCCGACCTCGCCAAGGGACACCCGGGCGCCCAGGACTGGGACGACGCGCTGTCCGACGCCCGCTTCGAGTTCCGGTGGGAGGACCAGTTCAACCTCGCCCTCGACCCGGACACGGCACGCGAGTTCCACGACGAGACCCTGCCGGCGGAACCCGCCAAGACGGCCCACTTCTGCTCGATGTGCGGTCCGAAATTCTGTTCGATGAAGATCTCTCAGGACATTCGTCGTGAGCACGGCGGAAGCCGGGACGAGATCGAGGAGGGGATGGCCCGGAAGTCGAAGGAGTTCGCGGAGGCGGGCAACCGCGTGTACCTGCCGATCGCGGACTGAGCGTTCGCCGCAGGCTGCGCGAGGGCGGTGCCCGCGACGGGTGCCGCCCGCGCGGAGCGGCAGGTGCGCTCGCCCCTCCCCTTCGCCGGGGCGAGTGGGCAGACTGGCCGCATGACAGCGAGTCCGATGAGCAAGGGGTCCAATCTTCCCGTCGCTGCCCGCGTGGTGCGCGTGGAGCTCGCGTGGGTGGCCGGGGCCGGTGTACCCGACATCGACGCCTCGGCGCTGCTCCTCACGGAGGCCGGGCGGGTGCGGGACGACGGGGACTTCGTCTTCTACAACCAGCCTCGTCACGCGTCCGGCGCCGTGACGCATCTCGGGAAACAGCGCGGCGCGCGGGACGCGACCGACACCGTGGAGGTGGATCTGGGCGCCGTGGAGGGGGCGGTCGAGCGGATCGTGCTGTGCGCGTCGGCGGACGGCGGGACGTTCGGGCAGGTGCCGGGACTGGTGCTCAGACTGTTCGACGCCGGGGCGAGGACCGAACTGGCCCGGTTCGACATGGCAGCGGGGACGGAGACCGCGTTCATCGGCGGCGAGTTGTACCGGCGGCAGGGGACGTGGAAGTTCCGGGCGGTGGGGCAGGGGTACGCCTCCGGACTCGCGGGCCTGGCCACGGACTTCGGCATCACCGTGGACGACGCGCCCCCGGTCCCGTCCACCTCCCCCGCGGCCACCGCAGCCCCGACCCCGCCGCCCTCGCCCGTTCCTCCCGCCCAGCCCGCCCAGCAGCCCCCCGCGCCCCACTCCCACCCCGGTGCCCCGCGGCTCACCAAGGGCGAGGAGCGGTTGCCCGTCGACATGCGCAAGCGGTTGTCGCTGCGCAAGGAGCAGGTCGCGGTCAGTCTGCGCAAGCACGGGGCCGCCGAGGTCACCGCGCGTGTCGTCCTCGTGCTCGACGCCTCCGGATCCATGTCCTTCCTGTACTCCAAGGGCGTCGTGGCCGATGTCGTCGAGCGGATGGCGGCGGTCGCGGCGCAGCTGGACGACGACGGTGAGATGCAGGCCTGGACCTTCGCCTCGAACCCGGCCCGACTGCCGGACCTGCGGCTCGGGGAGCTTCCCGAGTGGCTGCGGCTGCATGTGCGCGTGGGGGAGATGGGCCTCTTCCGGCGCGGGCGGAAGAAAGGGCTGGAGCCCAGCCAGGTCGACATGCGGGACGTGGGCATCCAGAACGAGGAGCAGAAGGTCATCGCCGAGGTGCGGGCGTTCGTCCGGGACGATCCCGCGTCCGCTCCGACGCTCGTCCTGTTCTTCTCCGACGGCGGCGTCTACCGCAACAAGGAGATCGAGCACGAGCTCCGCGAGGCGGTGGAGGAACCCGTCTTCTGGCAGTTCGTGGGGCTGGGCAGGTCCAACTACGGCGTGCTGGAACGGTTCGACACACTGCCGGGACGCCGCGTCGACAACGTCGGGTTCTTCGCCGTCGACGACATCAGCACGGTGCCGGACGCGGAGCTGTACGACCGTCTGCTGTCCGAGTTCCCGCAGTGGATCAAGGCCGCGGGACGGGCGGGGATCCTCTGAGCCCCGGCCCGGCCACCCGGCTCGCGTCCCCGGTACGGAGAGCGCGAGCCGGCGGACGGGCCGCCCGGCTACTCCGGCTGGTGCTCAGGTCCCCCGAAGTCCGGGCTCGAGTAGTCCGGACTGGAGTAGCTCGGCCGTGTGCCACGGGCCGCCCCCTCCTGCGGGCTGGAGAACCCCGGCCGGTCGTACCCCAGGTGCGGGATGCGGCCGGCCGGCGGGGGCGGTGCCGTGTGCTGCAGCGCGGTGACCGTCGCCGGGTCGGTGAGCGCGTCCCGCAGGAACGGCAGGATCCCCCGCTTCAGCAGGGCCTCGCGCCAGGCGTCCCTGGCCCGGGTCACCTCCCCGTCGAGTTCGCGGTACGGCCCGCCGAGCGCCGAGGGCTTGTTGCGCAGCGCGGTGAGCAGCAGGCCCACGGCGGCGACGAGGACGGCGACCGCCGTCACCGCGCCGAACACCCACCCCGTGGTGAGCATGGTCCGGGCGAACGCGGCGCCGGGATCGAGCATCCGCAGGACGTAACCGACGAGCAGGAAGATCGCGGCCGCGGTTCCGGCCAGGACGGGTGCCAGGACGGCGACGACGGCGACGGCGCCGGCCCCGGCGGTCTCGGCGACCTCTCCCACGGTGGCGGCGAGACCCACCGCGTTCGTGCCCGGTTCGGTGGAACCGGACTCGCGGACGGACGGGGCGGACGACGCCGGCGGCCGGCGCAGTTCCTCGCGGACCTTCACATAGTGCTGGTACTCGGTCGCCGCGGCCGCCGTGATGACCGCGGTGGCGTTGAGCGCCATCGTGCGCAGTTGTTCCGAGTTGAGCCGCTGTCCGACCGCGGCCAGTTCCGGGTGGTGTGGTGCGGAGCGCAGCGCCTCATCGAGAATCCGCTCGTATTCCTGGCGGTCCTCGCTCAGCAGGTGCTGCGGAACGCTGTTCATGTGCATCCCCCGATGCTCCGTAGGGCTTGGGGCTCGGCATGCTGACGAGCCGTCGGGCAGAAACGGAGGGGAGCCTGCTACGGATAAGCCGATGGTAGAGCGGTGACGGCGCGCGGTGACAGGGGGTTTACCGAAATTGGCACGTGCACGGTGCGGTTGCGGGCCGCACGGTCACGGCCCGCCGAAACCTCAAGCGCCCAGCGGCAGTTGCTGGACCAGCAGTTTTCCGGCCATGGTGACCCCGCCGTCCATCGCGATGGCGAGTCCGTCGGCGTAGACATGAGGTCCGGTGACCACGGGGCCGCTGTCGTCCTCGCCGTCCTCGGAACCGACTTCGCCCGTCAGATAAGGAATCGGGCTGTGGCCGTGAACGACCCGGGTGCCGCCGTACGTATCCAGCAGGGAGCGCACCGCGTCGGCGCCGCCCTCGTCGCGGAAGGAGAACCGCCTGGTGAATTTGCGGAACAGGTCCCAGACCTCGTCGGCGTCGTTGCGGGTGAGCGTCTCGCGGACGGTGTCGTTGACCTCTTCGATGGAGCGGCCGTAGTCGAGGTAGGCGGTGGTGTCGGAGTGCAGCAGCAGATGGCCGTCGACCTCCTCGACGGCGTCGAGACGGGCCATCCACTGCAGGTGGTGGTCCTGGAGGCGGTCCATGTCGGTCTTCTGCCCGCCGTTGAGCAGCCAGGCCGCCTGGAAGGTGGCGGTGCCCGCGCCGGAGTTGACGGGGGTGTCGCCGAACCGCTTGGCGCCGAGCAGCAGCAGCTCGTGGTTGCCCATCAGGGCCTTGCAGTAGCCGCCGGCGGCGGCGGCCTCGGCGGACAGCCGCATCACGAGTTCGATGACGCCGATGCCGTCCGGGCCGCGGTCGGTGAAGTCGCCGAGGAACCACAGCCGCGCGGTGCCGGCGCACCACTGGCCCGCCGAGTCGAGCAGGCCCTGCTCCTGGAGGGCGGCCACCAGCTCGTCGAGGTAGCCGTGGACGTCGCCGACCACGTACAGCGGTCCCTGGCCGGTGGCGGGCTGCGGGGCGGGGACGGACGCGGGGTCGACGGTCACCTGAACAGTGTCACCCCGATTGATGACGGGGAGGTCCCGCTGGGTGGGTGTGTATCCCTCCGGGTAGGCCTCCTCCGAGGGCGGGACGACGTCGCCGGGGTGCGTGCTCTGGGCGTACGGACCGGTCTCGTGGACGTACGCGGGCACCCGGAAGTCGCGCAGCGTCGCCGTCCGCTCCACCTCGGGTCCCTGACCGGCCCCCTGAGTCATCGACCCCTCCACCATCGCGCCGCTTCTGCACCGCGTCGGACTGCCTGGTCGCAGCGGCCCGCGGTGTCGTGGGCCCATCATAGGAATGCGGATCGCGCCGTGTGATGACCCAGGGGTGGTGAATCAGAGCAAGACTTCGGCTCGCCGCGGCTTTCGCCCTGTTTGATCGGGTCTTCGACGGCCCCGGCCGCACACCTTCCGCCACCGGCCGGCCCGCCCTCTTCCGGGAGCCCGGCCCGTTTCCCTCGGAAGGGTGTCCCGGAAGACACCCGCGCGTCCTCCTCCGGAGACGGAACCGTCCCCGCGGAGCCCGGCCCTGTCCGCACGGGCCCCCTCCCCGGAAGCGGGGCCCTGCACCGCCCCGGCGTTCCCCGGAAGCGGGGCCCTGTACTGCCCCGGCGTTCCCCGGAAGCGGGGCCCTGCACCGCCCCGGCGTTCCCCGGAAGCGGGGCCCTGCACCGCCCCGGCGTTCCCCGGAAGCGGGGCCCTGCACCGCCCCGGCGTTCCCCGGAAGCGGGGCCCT
>NZ_JBIAZD010000003.1:0-142544 GCF_042898795.1 Streptomyces sp. NPDC000348 | reverse complement strand
CCCTGCACCGCCCCGGCGTTCCCCGGAAGCGGAGTCGGCACCGTCCCGGACGCCACTCCGGACGCCGACCCGGCGTGCGTGACACGCCTTCCTCCGGGCGTGGCCGACCGCCGGAACCGCTGCTTTCCCCTCCGGAAGCGGAAGCTCCACTCTCCGGGCCGCGGTACGCCCCTGCCGGCCCCCCGCGTCACGATCTCTTCGGCGACCTCGGCGGGCTGACCGTCGTACGGGGCGGACGCCGCTGCGAGGAGGTCCGCACGATCAGCTCGGTCGGTATGACCTGCTCCACCGGCTGGTCCGGGTCGACCCCCTCGATGGCGTCGATGAGCAGCTGGATCACCGCCGTGCCGATGCGGCGCGGCTTGAGCGAGAGCGTGGTGACGGGCGGCTCGGTGTTGGCGTAGACGGTGGACTCGCTGCAGCAGACGAGCAGCAGGTCGTCCGGGACGCGCAGGCCGTAGCGGCGGGCGGCGGCGAGCAGATCGGTGCCGTTCGGATCGAACAGGCCGTAGACGGCGTCGGGCCGGTCGGGGCGGGCGAGCAGCCGGTCGGCGGCGACGGCGCCCGCGCACGGATCGTGCGCCGGGTAGGCCTCGTAGACCGGGTCCTGGCCCACGCGCTCGCACCAGCGCAGGTACGCGGTGGTCGACAGGTGGGTGTACGTGTCGGTGGTGGTGCCGGTGAGCAGGCCGATGCGGCGGGCGCCGGCGTCGGCGAGGTGGTCGAGGATGCCGAGGACGGCGGCCTCGTGGTCGTTGTCGACCCAGGCGGTGACCGGCAGTGAACCGGCCGGGCGGCCGTCGGAGACGACCGGTAAGCCCTGGCGGACCAGCTCGCTGACGACCGGGTCCTGGTCGGAGGGGTCGATGACGACCGTTCCGTCCAGGGCGACGTTGGACCACACGTCGTGGCGGGAGGTCGCGGGCAGGATGACGAGGGCGTAACCGCGGGCGAGCGCGGCGGAGGTGGCGGCACGCGCCATCTCGGCGAAGTACGCGAACTCGGTGAAGGTGAAAGGTTCATCCCCGTACGTCGTCACGGTCAGGCCGATGAGTCCGGACTTCCCGGTGCGGAGCGTACGGGCGGCGGCCGAGGGGCGGTACCCCAGTCTGTCGGCCACCTCGCGGACGTGGCGTCGGGTGGCGTCCGGGAGCCTGCCCTTGCCGTTGAGGGCGTCGGAGACGGTCGTGATGGAGACTCCGGCGGCGGCGGCCACGTCCCTGATGCCCGCTCGACCCGGCCGGCTGCCTCGGCGTGAGGTTTCCGCGCGGCTCACCTGGTGCTTCCCTGCTGCTGTCATGGCGAGCCGATAGTAGGGCTCATGCGGTGGGGTAGGGCGGACGCATATGCACGCATTGACAGGCACGTTTCTGCATGATCATCAAGGCTCAATTGGCTTGGAAATAAAAGGGTTTGAACGTTCCAATGTCAGGACCTGACGTGTCGGCGCATGCGGGCCTGCCGAGGGTGTGATGTTGCGAAGAGGTCTCAACTCACCTGCACGGGGGACGCGCGCCACGGCGCGAGCCACCGGCGCGTAGATATATGTACGGCGCGCCCCTGGCCCGCACGTCATTCGTACCCCTTCAGGCTACGTTGCCCTTGTTGCCACTGTGACGGATGGGGCCGGTGGGCAGCCGCCGCTCCTCTACGCAGCGGCGCTGAATCCTCATAAGGTGAGCAGTATTGGATGTAGGCGGCGGACACGGGTGCCGCCGGTCTTCGCGAGGAGGACTGCGGTGAGCGAGACGAGCCCCAAGCTGCGTGCCGAGCTGGAGGGGATCCCCACGTACAAGCCGGGCAAGCCGGCGGCGGCCGGCGGTCCGGTGGCGTACAAGCTGTCCTCCAACGAGAACCCCTATCCGCCGCTGCCCGGCGTGATGGAGACCGTGGCGGCCTCGGCCTCCTCCTTCAACCGGTACCCGGACATGGCCTGCACGGCGCTGACGGCCGAGCTGTCCGAGCGCTTCGCGGTCCCGGCCTCCCACCTGGCCACCGGTACCGGCTCGGTCGGTGTCGCCCAGCAGCTGCTGCAGGCCACCTCGGGTCCGGGCGACGAGGTGATCTACGCCTGGCGGTCCTTCGAGGCGTACCCGATCATCACGCAGATCAGCGGCGCCACCTCGGTCCAGGTGCCGCTGACCCCGGGCGATGTGCACGACCTGGACGCGATGGCCGAGGCGATCACCGACCGGACCCGGCTCATTTTCGTCTGCAATCCCAACAACCCGACCGGCACGGTCGTGCGGCGGGCCGAGCTGGAGCGTTTCCTCGACCGGGTGCCGGGCGATGTCCTCGTGGTGCTCGACGAGGCCTACCGCGAGTTCATCCGGGACACCGAGGTGCCGGACGGCGTGGAGATCTACCGGCAGCGGCCCAACGTCTGCGTCCTGCGGACCTTCTCCAAGGCCTACGGCCTGGCGGGGCTGCGCGTCGGTTTCGCCATCGCCCACGAGCCGGTGGCGGCGGCGCTGCGCAAGACGGCGGTGCCGTTCGGGGTGAGCCAGATCGCGCAGGACGCGGCGATCGCCTCGCTGCGCGCCGAGGACGAACTGATCGGCCGGGTCGGCTCACTGGTGTGCGAGCGCAACCGCGTGACGGACGCGCTGCGGGACCAGGGCTGGACGGTGCCCGAGACCCAGGCCAACTTCGTCTGGCTGCGGCTGGGGGAGCGCACCGTGTCGTTCGCACAGGCGTGCGAGCAGGCGGGTGTGGTCGTCCGGCCCTTCCCCGGGGAGGGCGTGCGGGTCACGATCGGTGAGACCGAGGCGAACGACATCTTCCTGAAGGTGACGGAAGGTTTCCGCAAGGAGCTCTGAACCAGGGCGTACCTCCAGGCGGCCGGCGGCTCCGTCGTCGGCCGCCTTCGTGTGCGCCGGAAGGGCGCGCAAAGGGGCCGACGTCACAGGGGACCCCCCTTCCGGGTCTGAAAAGCGGTAAGTCATAATTGCTTGTGAATGTGAACGCGTTCACAAGCGCATCCCGTTTTATCCGAGATGTCGAGGGACGAACGGGATCAAGCGGCCGCCGCGACCACGGCGAAGTAAGGAGCGACGACGTGGAACTGGCTCTGGCGCCGGAGACCCTGGCGCGATGGCAGTTCGGTATCACCACCGTCTACCACTTCCTCTTCGTTCCCCTGACGATCTCGCTCGCCGCCCTCACCGCGGGGCTGCAGACCGCCTGGGTGCGCACGGAGAAGGAGAAGTACCTCAAGGCGACGAAGTTCTGGGGCAAGCTCTTCCTGATCAACATCGCGATGGGCGTGGTCACCGGCATCGTGCAGGAGTTCCAGTTCGGCATGAACTGGTCCGACTACTCGCGGTTCGTCGGTGACGTCTTCGGCGCCCCGCTCGCCTTCGAGGCCCTGATCGCCTTCTTCTTCGAGTCCACCTTCATCGGGCTGTGGATCTTCGGCTGGGACAAGCTGCCCAAGAAGATCCATCTGGCCTGCATCTGGATGGTCTCGATCGGCACCCTGCTGTCGGCGTACTTCATCCTCGCCGCCAACTCCTGGATGCAGCACCCGGTCGGCTACCGGATCAACGAGGAGAAGGGCCGCGCCGAGCTCACCGACTTCTGGCTGGTGCTCACCCAGAACACCACGCTCAACCAGGTCTTCCACAGCTTCTCGGCGGCCTTCCTGACCGGCGGCGCCTTCATGGTGGGCATCGCCGCCTTCCACCTGATGCGGAAGAAGCACATCCCGGTGATGCGGACCTCGCTCCGGCTCGGCCTGGTCACCCTGGCGGTCGGCGGCCTGTTCACCGCGATCAGCGGCGACACCCTCGGCAAGGTCATGTACGAGCAGCAGCCGATGAAGATGGCCGCGGCCGAGGCCCTCTGGGACGGTGAGGAGCCGGCGCCGTTCTCCGTGTTCGCCTACGGCGACGTCGACGAGGGCCACAACAAGGTCGCCCTGGAGATCCCCGGCCTGCTGTCCTTCCTCGCCCACAGCGACTTCGACTCGTACGTGCCCGGCATCAACGACACCAACGAGGCCCTGCAGGAGAAGTTCGGCCCCGGTGACTACAAGCCCATCGTCCCGGTCGCCTACTGGGGCTTCCGCTGGATGATCGGCTTCGGCATGGCCTCCTTCTCGCTCGGCCTCCTCGGCCTGTGGCTCACCCGCAAGAGGTTCCTGCTCCCGGCCGCCCACCGCACCGGGGAGGACGAGGTGCCGCACCTGATGCTGCTGAAGAAGCCGCTCGGCTCCCGGCTCACCCGGCTGTACTGGCTCCTGGCGCTGTGGACCATGGCGTTCCCGCTGATCGCCAACTCCTGGGGCTGGATCTTCACCGAGATGGGCCGGCAGCCCTGGGTGGTCTACGGCGTGATGCGGACCGAGGACGCCGTCTCCCCCGGTGTCTCCACGGCCGAGGTCGTCACCTCGATGTCCGTCTTCACCCTGCTCTACGCCGTCCTGGCCGTCATCGAGGTCAAGCTGCTCGCCAAGTACGTCAAGGCCGGCCCGCCCGAGCTCAGCGAGTCCGACCTCAATCCGCCCACGAAGCTCGGCGGCGACGTCCGTGACGCCGACAAGCCGATGGCCTTCTCGTACTAGGCCGAGGGAGCTGCACTGTCATGGAACTGCACGACGTCTGGTTCGTCCTGATCGCCGTCCTGTGGACCGGCTACTTCTTCCTGGAGGGCTTCGACTTCGGGGTGGGCATCCTCACCCGGCTGCTCGCCCGGGACCGCGCCGAGAAGCGGGTGCTGATCAACACCATCGGCCCCGTCTGGGACGGCAACGAGGTGTGGCTGCTCACGGCCGGCGGCGCCACCTTCGCCGCCTTCCCCGAGTGGTACGCCACGCTCTTCTCCGGCTTCTACCTCCCGCTGTTGGCCATCCTGATCTGCCTGATCATCCGCGGTGTCGCCTTCGAGTACCGGGCCAAGCGGCCGGAGGAGAACTGGCAGCGCAACTGGGAGACGGCGATCTTCTGGACCTCGCTGATCCCGGCGTTCCTCTGGGGTGTGGCCTTCGGGAACATCGTGCACGGCGTGAAGATCGACGCCGAGTTCGAGTACGTGGGGAGCGTCTGGGACCTGCTCAACCCGTACGCCCTGCTGGGCGGCCTGGTCACCCTGACGCTGTTCACCTTCCACGGCACGGTGTTCACGGCACTGAAGACGGTCGGTGAGATCCGGGAGCGGGCACGGAAGCTGGCCCTGCGCGTCGGCCTGGTCACGGCCGTGCTGGCGTCGGTCTTCCTGCTGTGGACGCAGGCCGACAACGGCGACGGCACCAGCCTGGTCGCGCTGGCCGTGGCGGTCGTCGCGCTGGTCGCCGCCCTGCTGGCGAACCGGGCGGGACGTGAGGGATGGTCGTTCGCCCTGTCCGGCGTCACCATCGTGGCCGCCGTGGCGATGCTCTTCCTGACGCTGTTCCCGAACGTCATGCCGTCCACGCTGGACGCCGACTGGAGCCTGACCGTCACCAACGCCTCCTCCAGCCCCTACACCCTGAAGATCATGACTTGGCTCGCGGTGATCGCCACACCGGTGGTGCTGCTCTACCAGGGCTGGACGTACTGGGTGTTCCGCAAGCGGATCGGCACCCAGCACATCGCCGACCCCGTGCACTGAAGGTGTGTTTCACGTGAAACCGATCGATCCGCGCCTGCTCCGGTACGCCCGCGCCACCCGCGGCTTCCTGGTGGCGGTCGTCGGTCTGGGGGCCCTCGGCGCGGTGCTGGTCATCGCCCAGGCCATGCTCATCGCCGAGATCGTGGTGGGCGCGTTCCAGGACGGGCTGTCCGCCGGTGAACTCGGCACCCCCCTGCTGCTCCTCGTCGCCGTCGCGGCCGGCCGCGGTCTAGTCGGCTGGCTGACCGAGCTGGCCGCGCACCGGGCGAGCGCCGCGGTCAAGTCGGAGCTGCGGGAGCGGTTGCTGGAGCGGGCGACGGCGCTGGGGCCGGGATGGCTGAACGGCCAGCGCACCGGATCGCTGGTCGCCCTGGCCACCCGGGGGATCGACGCCCTCGACGGCTATTTCTCGCGCTACCTCCCCCAGCTGGGGCTCGCGGTGGTCGTCCCGGTGGCGGTGCTCGCGCGGATCGTCACCGAGGAGTGGGTCTCGGCGGCGATCATCGTGGGCACCCTGCCGCTCATCCCGGTCTTCATGGTGCTGATCGGCTGGGCCACCCAGTCCCGGATGGACCGTCAGTGGCTGGTGCTGTCCCGGCTGTCCGGCCACTTCCTGGACGTCGTCGCCGGACTGCCCACGCTGAAGGTCTTCGGACGGGCCAGGGCCCAGGCGGAGTCGATCCGCCGGATCACCGCCGAGTACCGGCGGGCGACCATGCGGACGCTGCGGATCGCCTTCATCTCCTCCTTCGCGCTGGAACTGCTCGCCACGCTCTCGGTGGCGCTGGTCGCGGTGACGATCGGCATGCGGCTCGTGTACGGCGAGATGGACCTCTACACCGGTCTGCTCGTCCTGATCCTGGCGCCGGAGGCCTATCTGCCGCTGCGGCAGGTCGGCGCCCAGTACCACGCGGCCGCGGAGGGACTCGGGGCCGCCGAGGACATCTTCTCGGTACTGGAGACACCCGTGCCCGCGCCGGGGACGGCAGCGGTGCCGACGGGCGCCCTCGCCTTCGAGGGGGTGACGGTCCGCCATCCCGGCCGGTCCGCGGACGCCGTGACGGACGTGTCCTTCACGCTCGCCCCCGGTGAGACGGTCGCGCTCGTCGGGCCGAGCGGGGCGGGCAAGTCGACCCTGCTGAACGTGCTGCTGGGGTTCGTCCCGCCCACCGGGGGACGGGTGCGGATCGGCGGAGCCGATCTTGCCGGACTGGACCTCGCCGAGTGGCACAGCCGCGTCGCCTGGGTACCGCAGCGGCCGCACCTCTACGCCGGGACGATCACCGAGAACGTACGGCTGGCCCGGCCCGACGCGGACGACGACGCCGTGCGGCGCGCCCTGCGGGACGCCGGGGCGCTGGAGTTCGTGGACGCGCTGCCCGACGGCGCCCGGACCGTGCTCGGCGAGGACGGAGCGGGACTGTCGGCCGGGCAGCGGCAGCGGCTCGCGCTGGCCCGGGCGTTCCTCGCGGACCGGCCCGTCCTGCTGCTCGACGAGCCGACGGCGGCGCTGGACGGCGCCACCGAGGCCGATGTCGTGGCGGCGGTACAACGACTGGCCGCCGGCCGGACGGTGCTGCTCGTGGCGCACCGGCCGGCGCTGCTGGCCGTGGCGGACCGGGTGGTGCGGCTCGCCGAACCGGCCCCCGCGGCCCCCGGGGAGTTCCCGCGCCGGGAGGCCCGCACCACGACGGCCGCCGAGGCGGGCCCCGCACCGGAGAGCGGGCCCGCCGCACACGAGGACGGGGGACGGGTCCCGGGCGGTGTCCTCGCCCGCGTCCGTGCCCTGTCCGGTGCCCGGCGGGGGAGGATCACCCTCGCGCTGCTGCTCGGCACCCTCGCCCTGGGCAGCGCCGTCGGGCTCATGGCGACCTCCGGGTGGCTCATCTCCCGGGCCTCGCAGCAGCCGCCCGTGCTGTATCTGATGATGGCCGTGACGGCGACCCGCGCCTTCGGCATCGGCCGGGCCGTGTTCCGCTACGCCGAGCGACTCGTGTCGCACGACGCCGTGCTGCGCATGCTGGCCGACACCCGGGTCGCGGTGTACCGGCGACTGGAGCGGCTGGCGCCCGCAGGACTGCGCGGCACCCGCCGGGGCGACCTGCTCTCCCGGCTGGTCTCCGACGTGGACGCGCTCCAGGACTACTGGCTGCGCTGGCTGCTGCCGGCCGGTGCGGCCGTCGCCGTCTCCGCCCTGTCCGTCGGCTTCACCGCCTGGCTGCTGCCCGGGGCCGGGGCCGTGCTCGCGGCCGGGCTGCTCGCGGCGGGTGCCGGTGTGCCCCTGCTGACCGGTGCCGTGGCCCGGCGCGCGGAGCGCAGGCTGGCACCGGCCCGGGGCGTCCTCGCGACCCGGGTGACCGATCTGCTCACCGGCACCGCCGAGCTGACCGTCGCCGGTGCCCTGCCCGCGCGGACCGCCGAGGCGCGCCGGGCCGACGGCACGCTCACCCGGATCGCCTCGCGCGCCGCCACCGCCACCGCGCTCGGCGACGGGCTCACCGCACTGATCTCCGGACTGACCGTCGCGGCCACCGCCCTCGTCGGCGCCCAGGCCGTGGCCGCCGGCCGGCTGGACGGTGTGGCCCTCGCCGTCGTCGTCCTCACCCCACTGGCCGCGTTCGAGGCCGTCCTCGGGATGCCGCTCGCCGTGCAGTACCGGCAGCGGGTGCGCCGCAGCGCCGAGCGCGTGTACGAGGTCCTGGACGCCCCGGTCCCCGTACGGGAGCCGGAGGCGCCCCGGCAGGCGCCCGCGTCGCCGTTCCCGCTCGTGGTCAAGGGGCTGACCGCTCGGTACCCCGGACAGGACCGGGACGCGCTCGCCGGGGTGGACCTGACGCTCGAGCGGGGCCGCCGGATCGCGGTGGTCGGCCCGTCCGGCTCCGGGAAGACGACCCTCGCGCAGGTACTCCTGCGGTTCCTGGACCCGGGCGCGGGCTCCTGCACCCTGGCCGGGGTGGACGCCCGTGCCCTGGACGGCGACGACGTGCGGCGGCTGGTCGGACTGTGCGCGCAGGACGCTCACCTCTTCAACAGCTCGGTACGGGAGAACCTGCTGCTCGCCAGGAAGGACGCGACCGAGGACGAACTGCGCGACGCCCTCGGCCGGGTCCGGCTGCTGGAGTGGGCCGACGGCCTGCCCGAAGGACTCGACACATTCGTCGGTGAGCACGGGGCACGGCTGTCCGGCGGACAGCGGCAGCGGCTGGCGCTCGCCCGGGCGCTGCTCGCGGACTTCCCCGTGCTGGTGCTGGACGAACCCGCCGAACACCTCGACCTGCCGACCGCCGACGCGCTCACCGCCGACCTGCTGGCCGCCACCGAGGGCCGTACGACGCTGCTCATCACCCACCGGCTGGCCGGTCTGGAGGCGGTGGACGAGGTGGTCGTGCTGGACGAGGGACGGGTGGTGCAGCGCGGGCCGTACACCGAACTGGCGGCCGCGGCAGGTCCGTTGCGGGCGATGGTGCGCAGGGAGGAGCGGGCCGGACTCCTGATGGCGGCACACTAGCCCGGTGGGGCCTGGCGCGTGACAGGACGTCAAGCGCGCAGGCGGAGGGGCTGTTCGGCGGTATCGCTGATCCGTCCGGGGTGAGTGGTCCCCCATGTGCACGAGGTGAACAGGACCGTGCGCCGGGGCGGGGTCCAGGATCGCAGTCATGCGCTTCACCCGCCGCCATCCCCTGTTCACCGCCGTGCTGCTGTGCGCGCTCGCCGTGCTCGCCGCCCGCCCCGCCGACGGCGACGGCTCCCACGCCCCCGGCCACGGCTCCGCGTCCGGCGTCGGCGCGGAGGTGGCGCGGCTGTACGAGGAAGCGGCGGCGGCGACGGAGCGGTACGAGGCCGGCCGGCGCGAGGCCGAGAAGCAGCGTGCCGAGGGACGGCGGCTGGAGGAGCGGCTCGACCGGGAGCGGCGGGAGACGGCCGTGCTGCGCGAGGACCTGGGCCGGATCGCGAGCTCCCAGTACCGGGACGGCGGCGGGCTGCCGCTCACCGCGCACATGCTGCTCGCCGACGATCCCGAGGAGCTGATGCGCGGTCAGCGGGTGGTGCGGCAGGCGGAGGTGTCGCTCGACAAGGCGATCGACAGGAGCGAACGGGCCGAGGCCCGGCTCGCCCGCGACGAGGCGAGGGCCGCGGCGGCGTGGCGGAGGCTGGAGAAGCGGAACACGGAACTCGCCGCCCTGCAGCAGGGGATCGAGCGGAAGCTCGAAGCGGCGCGGTGGAAGCTGCAGGGCCAGGCGGACGCCTCCGTCGCGGCCGGCGCCTGCCGTGGCGCGGTCCGCCTCGACCAGCCCCGGACGTGGTTCACCGCCCGCTGGGTGGCGCCGGTGGAGACGTACGAGCTGTCCGCCTCCTACGGCAGCGGCGGCGCCCGGTGGGCGAACCGGCACACCGGGCAGGACCTCGCGGTGCCGATCGGCACGCCGGTGCGGGCCGTGGGCTCCGGGAGGGTGGTGAAGGTGTCCTGCGGGGGCGCCTTCGGCATCGAGATCGTGCTCCGGCACGCGGACGGCTACTACACGCAGTACGCCCATCTCGCCGCCGTCGCCGTCGACCAGGGGGACCGGGTCTCACCCGGGCAGTGGATCGGCCAGTCCGGCACCAGCGGCAACTCCACGGGTCCGCACCTGCACTTCGAGGTGCGGGTCACGCCGGAGATGGGATCGGCGGTGGATCCCGTGCCGTGGCTGGCGCGGCGCGGGGTGTCGCTCTGAGCGGCTACGGCCGCTCGTTCAGCAGCCGCTCGATCACCACGGCCACCCCGTCGTCGTTGTTGGCGACCGTGCGGCCCGAGGCGGCGGCGATCACGTCCGGGTGGGCGTTGCCCATCGCGTAGGAACGGCCGGCCCAGGTCAGCATCTCGACGTCGTTCGGCATGTCACCGAAGGCGACGACCTCCTCGTGCGAGATGCCGCGCTCGGCGCAGCACAGGGCGAGCGTGCTGGCCTTGGAGACGTCGGGGCCGCTGATCTCCAGCAGGGCGCTGGGGCTGGAGCGGGTGACGTTGGCACGGTCGCCGATGGCGAGCCGGGCCAGGGTCAGGAAGGCGTCGGGGTCGAGTCCGGGATGGTGGGCGAGGATCTTGAGCACCGGCTCGCCGGCGGTGTGGGAGTCCGGAGCCAGCAGCTCCTCGGCGGGAGCGAGCGCGTCCGGGACCTCCATGTGCAGCTTCGGGTACGCCGGCTCCTGGTTGAAGCCGAAGGTCTGCTCCACGGCGTACACCGTGCCCGGTGCGGCCTCGCGCAGCAGCCGTACGGCGTCCAGCGCGTTCTTCCGGGGGAGCTCGCGCACCTTCACGAAGCGGTGCGCGCCGGGGCCGCCGTGCAGGTCGACGACGGCCGCGCCGTTGCCGCAGATGGCCAGGCCGTGGCCGTGGACGTGGTCGCTGACGACGTCCATCCAGCGGGCCGGGCGGCCGGTGACGAAGAAGACCTCGACGCCCGCCTCCTCGGCGGCGGCGAGCGCGGCGACGGTGCGCGGGGACACCGACTTGTCGTCGCGCAGCAGGGTGCCGTCGAGGTCGGTGGCGATGAGCCGCGGTCGAGTGGCGGCTGCCTGGGTCTCGGGCTGTCGGGTCGCTGAGGTCACCCGGCCATTGTTCCGCATATGCCCGCACGGGCGTGCGGGAGTCCGCACATCTGAGTGGTTACCGCTGTCACCAGCGGTCCTGCCCGCCCCTGGGGCAGCCGGGGTCACCGCAGCTGCGCCGGTGCCTCCATGGCGATCCGTTCGAAGACCTTCTGGTCCGCGGCGAAGTCCGAGTCGGGGATGGGCCAGTGGATCACGATCTCGGTGAATCCCAGCTCGGCGTGGCGGCCCGCGAAGTCGACGAAGGCGTTCAGGGACTCCAGTGGGCGGCCCCGGTCCGGGGTGAATCCGGTGAGCAGGATCTTGTCCAGCCCGGTCACGTCCCGGCCGAGTTCGGCGCAGGCGTCGGCCAGCTTCTCCGCCTGGCCGCGAATGGCCTGAACCGACTGCTCGGGCGTGCCGTCCTCGTACAGCCGGGGGTCGCCCGTGGTCACCCAGGCCTGCCCGTGACGTGCCGCGAGCCGCAGCCCGCGCGGTCCCGTGGCCGCCACGGCGAACGGCAGCCGGGGCCGCTGCACGCAGCCCGGAATGTTGCGCGCCTCGTGCGCCGCGTAGAAGTCGCCCTCGTACGACACCGATTCCTCGGTGAGCAGCCGGTCGAGCAGGGGCACGAACTCGGCGAAGCGGTCGGCGCGCTCGCGGGGTGTCCAGGGCTCCTGGCCGAGCGCCGTGGCGTCGAAGCCGGTGCCGCCCGCGCCGATCCCGAGCGTGACGCGTCCGCCGGAGATGTCGTCGAGGGAGACGAGCTCCTTGGCGAGGGTCACCGGGTGCCGGAAGTTCGGCGAGGTCACCAGCGTGCCCAGCCGCATCCGGTCGGTCACGGCCGCGGCGGCGGTCAGGGTGGGAACGGCGCCGAACCAGGGACCGTCCCGGAAGCTGCGCCAGGACAGATGATCGTAGGTGTACCCCGTGTGGAAGCCGAGTTCCTCGGCGCGCATCCATGCCGAACGGTTGCCCTCGTGCCAGCGGCGACAGGGCAGGATCACGGTGCTCAGACGCAGGCTCATGGCACCGAGCCTATGCGCCGCCCCGGGTTTCACGTGAAACATCCGCGCACGCGGGTCCGTCACCGTGCCCGTGTGCTCGGCCAGGGGTGAGGGCGGGCAGGGGGAGGCGCTCCTCGCGCGTCCGGTCGCCCGGCAGCGGCATGATCGGGGAGCGGCCCGGCGGGTAACGCCGCGCCCTGACGTACGCCAGTGCGTCGAACAGGGAGCACAGGAGGGCCGACGCGTCGTCGCGAGGCACGTCGGGACGCTCCACGCCCTCGACGTCGATCGGCGCGCCGCCCTCGGGGCGGAGCCGCACGCCCACCCGGGGCGGACCGCCGGACTCCGCGTAGGCCTCAGGGGAGGGAGTAGTCGGGGCCGGTGGTGACGCCGCCGGCCTCGGTGCCGGGCGGGCCGTACCGCCGGTCGTGCTCCTCAATGACTGCCGGGGAAACGCAGATACCGGCTCGGTACGGTCCGCGTCAGCCACACGCCGTTCGCGCTGACGTGGAAGACATGGCCGTCCCGGTGCATGGCGGCCGCGTCCACGGACAGGACGACCGGGCGGCCCCGGCGGGCGCCGACGCGGGTCGCCGTCTCGCGGTCGGCGGAGAGGTGCACGTCGTGCCGGTTCATGGGCCGCAGCCCCTCGGCGCGGATCGCCTCCAGGTTCCGGGCGACGGTGCCGTGGTACAGGTACGGCGGTGGGGTGGCCGGTGCCAGTCCGAGGTCGACCTCGACGCTGTGGCCCTGGCTGGCGCGGATCCGGGTGCCCTCGACCGCGAAGCGCCGCTTGTCGTTGCCGGCGACGACGTGGTCCAGCTCCTCCCGGGTGATCCGGAAGCCGTGCGCGGACGCCGCCGCGATCAGCGCGTCGATCTCGACCCAGCCGCCCTCGTCGAGCGTGAGCCCGATCCTCTCGGGCTGATGGCGCAGATGCTTGGCTAGGTACTTCGACACCTTCACGGTGCGTCTCTCATCCATCCGTTCAGACTGCCGGGAGAGACGCGCATCACGCGATCGATTTAGCTCCGGAGGTTTGATCCACAGCCAAGTGCGTTTATCCACAGGCTTATTGGCGTTCACTGTGGACAACCGGCCTCACAGCGGCGGCTTCACCCGCGCGATCCTCCGCAGCGCCCCCGGCATCCACCGCGACAGCGCGTACGCGGTCCGCGCCTCCGGGGTGACCGGCACCACCGCCTCGTCACGCGCCACCGCCCGCAGGACCGCGGCGGCGACCTTCTCCGGCGGATAGGCGCGCAGCCCGTACAGGCGGGCCGTCCGCTTCCGCAGCCGCCGCTCCTCCTCGGCGTCCACGCCCACGAAACGCGCGGTGGAGGTGATCGGGGTGTCGACGAACCCGGGGCACACCGCCGTCACACCGATGTCCCGGCCCGCCAGCTCCGCCCGCAGGCACTCGCTCAGCATCAGCACCGCCGCCTTGGACGTGCTGTAGGCGGGCAGCGCCCTGGACGGCTGGAACGCCGCCGCCGAGGCGACGTTGACGATGTGGCCGCCCTGTCCGCGCTCGGCCATCCGCCGCCCGAAGAGCCGGCAGCCGTGGATCACCCCCCACAGATTGACGTCGAGGACCTTCTTCCAGTCCTCCGGGGTGGTGTCGAAGAAGGAGCCGCCCAGCCCGATGCCGGCGTTGTTCACCAGGACGTCCACCACGCCGTACCCGGTGGTGACCCGCTCGGCGAGCTTCTCCATGGCCTGCTCGTCGGACACGTCCACCGTCTCCGCCCAGGCCGCCGCCGCTCCGCGACCACGGGCCTCCCCGGCCGTACGGGCCGCGGCCTCCGCGTCCCGGTCGACCGCCAGCACGCGCGCGCCCGCCTCCGCGAACGCGAGCGCGGTCGCCCGCCCGATGCCGCTGCCCGCCCCCGTGACCAGGACCAGCTGCCCGCCGAAGCGGTCGGCGTACCGGCCCGGAGCCGTCACCCCCGGCCGGCCGTCCTCCACGGCCGCCACGAACTCGCCGATCCACGTCGCCAGCAGGTCGGGGCGGGTGCACGGCACCCAGTGCCGGGCCGGCAGCGTCCGCCGGGTCAGCCGCGGCGCCCACAGCTCCAGCTCGTCGTGGAGCCGCTCCGAGAGGAACGCGTCCCCCAGCGGCGTGATGAGCTGCACGGGCGCGTGCGCGTAGGCGTCGGCGCGCGGACGGCGCAGCCGGGGCCGCACGTTGTCCCGGTAGAGCCAGGTCCCGTGTGCCGCGTCCGACGGCAGGGACGCGGTCGGGTAGCCGCCGCCGGGCACCTTCTCGACGCGCTCCAGGATCCGCGGCCAACGCCTGCCCAGCGGACCGCGCCAGGCGAGCTCGGGCAGCACCGGCGTGTGCAGCAGGTACACGTACCAGGACCTGGCGCCCTGGCCCAGCAACTGGCCGACCCGGCGCGGGGTGGGCCGCTTCAGACGGCGGTTGATCCAGTGCCCGAAGTGGTCGAGCGACGGCCCCGACATCGACGTGAAGGAGGCGATCCGCCCCTCGGTGCGCCCGACCGTGACGAACTCCCAGGACTGCACCGAGCCCCAGTCGTGCCCCACCAGATGCACCGGCCGGTCCGGGCTGACCGCGTCGGCGACGGCCAGGAAGTCGTCGGTCAGCTTCTCCAGGGTGAACCCGCCGCGCAGCGGACGCGGCGCCGTGGACCGGCCGTGGCCCCGGACGTCGTACGCCACGACGTGGAAACGCCCGGCGAGCCGGGACGCGACCTCGGACCACACCTCCTTGCTGTCCGGGTAGCCGTGCACCAGGACGACCGTAGGCCGCCCGGGATCACCCAGCTCGGCCACGCACAGCTCGACCCCGCCCGTACGCACCCGGCGCTCCCGCGCCCCCGCCCACACCGTCCCCGACAAGCCGTCACCCCTCGCGGTCATGACTGCGCTACGTGTCCGCAACGTGACACGAGCGAATCTCGCAGTCGGCCAGGGCCCCGTCAATACCGGGCCTCCCGGCTGTGGATAACTCCTCGGAAGGAGATTCCCCTACGGGCCCGTACAACTCCAGGCGGACGCCAAGACGGCTCTCCGGTCTGACGACCGGAGTGGTACGGGTCACTACTGTCATGGACGTGACTGTGATCGTGACCGAAAGCCTGAGCAAGCGGTTCCCCCGGGTGACCGCTCTTGACCGGCTCTCCGTGGACGTCGGGCCCGGTGTGACCGGACTCGTCGGAGCCAATGGAGCCGGCAAGTCCACACTGATCAAGATCCTGCTGGGTCTGTCCCCCGCCACCGAGGGCCGCGCCGAAGTGCTCGGACTCGACGTCACCACCGAGGGCGCCGCCATCCGCGAACGGGTCGGCTACATGCCGGAGCACGACTGCCTGCCGCCGGACGTCTCGGCCACCGAGTTCGTCGTCCACATGGCGCGCATGTCCGGCCTGCCACCCGCCGCCGCGCGGGAACGCACCGCGGACACCCTGCGCCACGTCGGCCTGTACGAGGAGCGCTACCGCCCCATCGGCGGCTACTCCACCGGCATGAAGCAGCGGGTGAAGCTCGCGCAGGCCCTCGTGCACGACCCCCGGCTGGTCTTCCTGGACGAGCCCACCAACGGCCTCGACCCGGTCGGCCGCGACGAGATGCTCGGCCTGATCCGCCGCATCCACACCGACTTCGGCATCTCGGTCCTGGTCACCTCCCACCTGCTGGGCGAACTGGAGCGCACCTGCGACCACGTCGTCGTCGTCGACGGCGGAAAGCTGCTGCGCTCCAGCTCCACCACGGACTTCACCCAGACCACCACGACCCTCGCGATCGAGGTCACCGACACCGACGAGCACCCGGACGGCACCCGCGCGGTGCGCGACGCGCTCCACGCGCGCGGGGTGACCGCCGAGGACGGCAGCGGACTCCCGGGCGCCGGACACGTCCTGCTGCTCACCGCGCAGGGCGAGGACACCTACGACCTGGTCCGGGACGTCATCGCGGACCTCGGCCTCGGCCTGGTGCGCATGGAACAGCGCCGGCACCACATCTCCGAGGTCTTCACGCACCACGACGAGAACAGCGACGAGCAGCGGAAGGAGGCGGTCGGCCATGGCGACTGAGCCGTCCGTGCGGACACCGGCCACCGCATCGGGTGACACCCGCATCCACAACATCGGCTACCGCTCCTACGACGGCCCCCGCCTCGGCCGCTCCTACGCCAGGCTGTCGCTGTACTCGCAGTCCCTGCGCGGCGCCTACGGCCTCGGCCGCTCGGTGAAGTCCAAGGTGCTGCCGATGCTGCTGTTCGTGGTGATGTGCGTGCCCGCCGTCATCATGGTGGCCGTCGCCGTCGCCACCAAGGTCAAGGAACTGCCCCTCGACTACACGCGCTACGCGATCGTCATGCAGGCCGTCATCAGCCTGTACGTCGCCTCGCAGGCGCCCCAGTCCGTCTCCCGCGACCTGCGCTTCAAGACCGTACCGCTGTACTTCTCACGGCCCATCGAGACCGCCGACTACGTACGCGCCAAGTTCGCCGCGCTGGCCTCGGCCCTGTTCGTCCTCACCGCCGCTCCCCTGCTGGTGCTGTACATCGGCGCGCTGCTGGCCAAGCTGGACTTCACCGACCAGACCAAGGGATTCGCGCAGGGACTCGTCTCCGTGGCACTGCTCTCGCTGCTCTTCGCCGGCATCGGCCTGGTCATCGCCTCGGTCACCCCGCGCCGCGGCTTCGGCATCGCGGCCGTCATCGCCGTACTGACCATCTCCTACGGCGCGGTCTCCACCCTCCAGGCGATCGCGGACACCCAGGGCAGCGGCGACGCCGGCGTCTGGATCGGCCTGTTCTCGCCGATCACCCTCATCGACGGTGTGCAGTCCGCCTTCCTGGGCGCCACCTCCGCCTTCCCGGGCGGAGTGGGTCCGAGCAGCGCCGAGGGCGTCGTCTACGTCCTCTTCAGCCTCGGCCTGATCGCCGCCGGCTACGCCCTCCTGATGCGCCGCTACCGGAAGGTGGGACTGTGACCACGCTCTCCATCGACCACGTCTCCCGCTGGTTCGGCAACGTGGTCGCCGTCAACGACATCACCATGACCATCGGCCCCGGCGTCACCGGCCTGCTCGGCCCCAACGGCGCCGGAAAGTCCACCCTCATCAACATGATGGGCGGCTTCCTCGCCCCCTCCACCGGCACCGTCACCCTCGACGGACAGCAGGTGTGGCGCAACGAGGCCATCTACCGGCACATCGGCATCGTCCCCGAGCGCGAGGCGATGTACGACTTCCTCACCGGCCGCGAATTCGTCCTCGCCAACGCCGAACTCCACGGCCTGGGCGCCAAGGCCGCCCAGCAGGCGCTGGCCACGGTCGAGATGGAGTACGCGCAGGACCGCAAGATCGCCACCTACTCCAAAGGCATGCGGCAGCGCGTGAAGATGGCGTCCGCGCTGGTCCACCAGCCGTCGCTGCTCCTGCTGGACGAGCCCTTCAACGGCATGGACCCGCGCCAGCGCATGCAGCTGATGGACCTGCTGCGGCGCATGGGCGACGAGGGCCGCACCGTGCTGTTCTCCTCCCACATCCTGGAAGAGGTCGAACAGCTCGCCTGGCACATCGAGGTCGTCGTCGCCGGCCGGCACGCGGCCAGCGGCGACTTCCGCAGGATCCGCCGCCTGATGACCGACCGCCCGCACCGCTACCTGGTGCGCTCCAGCGACGACCGCGCCCTCGCGGCCGCGCTGATCGCCGACCCGTCGACGTCCGGCATCGAGGTCGACCACGCCGAGGGCGCGCTGCGCATCCAGGCCGTCGACTTCGGCCGCTTCACGTCCCTGCTGCCGAGGGTCGCGAAGGAGCACGGCATCCGACTGCTCACGGTCTCGCCATCCGACGAGTCCCTCGAGTCCGTCTTCTCGTACCTGGTCGCGGCGTAGGAGGCCCCTGATGTACGACCCCACAGTCGCCCGGCTCACCTACCGGGCCCTGCTCGGCCGGCGCCGGGCCCTCATCCTGGGCGCCCTGCCCCTGCTGCTGATCGTGATCTCCGTGGCCGTGCGCGCCCTCAGCGGCGCCGACGACCAGACGGCGGCCGACGTGCTCGGCGGGTTCGCGCTCGCCACCATGGTGCCGATCATCGGTGTCATCGCCGGAACCGGGGCCATCGGCCCCGAGATCGACGACGGCTCGGTGGTCTACCTGCTGTCCAAGCCGATCAAGCGGCCCACGATCATCTACACCAAGCTGATCGTCGCGATCGCCGTCACCATGGTGTTCTCGGCGGTGCCGACCCTGATCGCGGGCTTCGTCCTGAACGGCAACGGCCAGCAGGTCGCCGTCGCCTACACCGTGGCCGCGCTGGTCGCCTCCATCGCGTACGCGGCGCTCTTCCTGCTGCTCGGCACGGTCTCGCGGCACGCGGTGGTGTTCGGACTGGTCTACGCGCTGGTCTGGGAGGCGCTGTTCGGCTCCCTGGTGCCCGGCGCGCGCACGCTGAGCGTCCAGCAGTGGTCGCTGGCGGTGGCGCAGAAGGTCTCCGGCGGTGACCTGGTCACCTCGGACGTGGGTCTGACGACCGCGACGGTGCTGCTGGCCTCGGTCACCGTACTGGCCACCTGGTACGCCGGGCAGAAGCTGCGATCGCTGACGCTGGCCGGCGAGGAATGACCCGCGGGGGCCGGTGACGGCCCGTTTTATTCGGTGGCGCCGGATTCGCCCGGCGGGCAGAGTGATGGTGTCCGCATCGCCGGGAAAGTCCGGCGCCATCCGCGGGAAGAGGAGCGGGACGACGTCCGTGCACGGCGGTACGTCCCTCTCCCGTCGGGGCGGCACGCGGCGGTACCCGGAGCAATTCCCACCGCTCCGTCGGGTCCGCCCGCACAGGGGGCTGCCCGGGGCGGCCGCTTCGAGCACGCGCACCTGTGTCGCGTGGGCCGCCCTTCCCGACGTCCGCCTCCGGCAAGGGGCACGCCGTGGTGGGGCGGGTGCGCGCGGTCACGCGAGCAGTCGCTCCACCACCGCCGCGATGCCGTCCTCCTCGTTGGAGGCCGTCACCTCGTCGGCCACCGCCTTGAGGTCCTCGTGGGCGTTGGCCATGGCCACGCTGTGGGCGGACCAGGCGAACATCGGGATGTCGTTGGGCATGTCGCCGAAGGCGATCGTCTCCGCGGCCTTCACGCCCAGCCGGCGCGCCGCCAGTGACAGTCCCGTGGCCTTGGAGAGGCCCAAGGGGAGCAGTTCGACGATGCCCTCGCCCGCCATGGTGACGGTGACGAACCCGCCCGCCGCGCGGGTGGCCGCGTCGGCGAGCTCGTCCGAGGTCAGGGCCGGGTGCTGGATGTACAGCTTGTTCAGGGGCGCCGTCCACAGGTCCGACGCGTCCGTGAACGAGGTCGCGGGCAGCCCGCCCACGACCTCGTAACCGGGGCCGACCAGCACCTCGCCGTCCAGACCGTCGCGGCTCGCCGCCAGGTGCAGCGGGCCGACCTCCGCCTCGATCTTGGCCAGCGCCACTCCGGCCAGCTGCCGGTCCAGGGTCACCGACGTCAGCAGGCGGTGCGCCCCGGCGTCGTACACCTGGGCGCCCTGGCCGCAGACGGCGAGGCCCTCGTAGCCGAGGTCGTCGAGTATCGGGCGGGTCCAGGGCACCGCGCGGCCGGTGACGACGATGTGCGCGGCGCCCGCCGCGGTGGCCGCGACGAGCGCGTCACGGGTGCGGCGGGAGACCGAGTGGTCGTCCCGCAGCAGCGTGCCGTCGAGGTCGGTGGCGATGAGCCGATACGGGAAGGCGGTGGGGGCGGTGCTCACTTGGTGACCGGCTCCAGGATCTCCCGGCCGCCCAGGTACGGACGCAGCACCTCCGGCACGCGCACGGAGCCGTCGGCCTGCTGGTGGTTCTCCAGGATCGCCACGATGGTGCGCGGTACGGCGCACAGCGTGCCGTTGAGCGTGGCCAGCGGGCGCACCTTCTTGTCCTCCCGCACGCGGATCGACAGCCGGCGCGACTGGAACTCGGTGCAGTCCGAGGTCGAGGTCAGCTCCCGGTACTTGCCCTGGGTCGGGATCCACGCCTCGCAGTCGTACTTGCGCGCGGCCGAGGAGCCCAGGTCGCCCGAGGCGACGTCGATCACGCGGAACGGCAGCTCCAGCGAGGTCAGCCACTGCTTCTCCCACTCCAGCAGCCGCTGGTGCTCCGCCTGGGAGTCCTCCGGGGCGACGTACGAGAACATCTCGACCTTGTCGAACTGGTGGACGCGGAAGATGCCCCGGGTGTCCTTGCCGTGCGAGCCGGCCTCGCGGCGGAAGCAGGGCGAGAAGCCCGCATACCGCAGCGGCAGCCGGTCGGCGTCGATGATCTCGTCCATGTGGTACGCGGCCAGCGCCACCTCGGACGTGCCGACCAGGTAGAGGTCGTCCTTGTCCAGGTGGTAGACGTCCTGGGCCGCCTGGCCGAGGAAGCCGGTGCCGGCCATCGACTGGGGGCGCACCAGCGCCGGCGTCAGCATCGGCGTGAAGCCGGCGGCCGTGGCCTGGGCCATCGCGGCGTTCACCAGGGCGAGCTCGAGCAGCGCGCCGACGCCGGTCAGGAAGTAGAAGCGGGAGCCCGAGACCTTGGCGCCGCGCTCGACGTCGATGGCGCCGAGGAGCTGGCCGAGCTCCAGGTGGTCCTTGGGCGCGAAGCCCTCGGCGTCGAAGTCGCGGATGCTGCCGTGCGTCTCCAGCGTGACGAAGTCCTCCTCGCCGCCGACGGGCACGTCGGGGTGGACGAGGTTGCTCAGCTTGAGCAGCAGGTCCTGGGTCTCGCCCGCCGCGGTGTCGCGGTCGGCGTCGGCCGCCTTGACGTCGGCGGCGAGCCGGCCGGCCCGCTCCAGCAGCTCGGCCTTCTCGTCGCCGGCCGCCTTGGGGATGAGCTTGCCGAGCGTCTTCTGCTCGGCGCGCAGCTCGTCGAAGCGGACGCCGGACGACCTGCGCCGCTCGTCGGCAGACAGGAGGGCGTCGACGAGTGCGACGTCCTCTCCACGGGCGCGCTGTGAAGCACGCACACGGTCGGGGTCCTCACGAAGCAGGCGAAGGTCAATCACGCGGTCAAGGCTACCGGTGCGGGGTGACGCCTCACGACCCACTATTGCGGTGCGGCGGCATGCGCTCCGTTATGGGTGAATTGCGCAAAGTGTTCCGCAAGGTCAATGAATGAGGCGCTACCCCCGGAACGGGTCAGTTCGCGGGCTGCCGATTGACCGGAGTTCCTTGCGCGGTGCGGAACTTGGGCTTCGGTTGTCCACAGGCCTCACACTCTCGGGTGAGTTATCCACAGGCTGTGGGGAAGATCTGTGGACTCCGGAATTGACCCCTCCGAAACGGCTGATCACGGCCGAGGATTCCCAGGGCAAACCCCCTTCTTCCCCACTTTTGAGTGGAAAGCGATCACCCCAAAGGGTTGACCAAAGGAAAAGGGTGGACGAAGCGTGATGTGCGGAGCGATGAACGTGATCATGCCCTGCGGGGCGATTTGTCGACTGGATGCGGCTTCGGTGTCGACTTGTCCCCAGGTTGAGAAAGAGGACTGTGGATAACTCCTGTGGACAACGAAAATCAGCAGGTAGGACCGGAGCGCGTTCTTCCCGGCCCGTCGGAACCGCCCGTCAGAACCGCCCGTCCTGGCACCGCGCGACCCAGTCCGCCGCCCCCACGAACTCCTCGTCCGACGTCCCGGGGAACGGCGGCCGCGCCTCCCCGGGCCGTACGTCCGCACGCGGGTAGGAACCGAGGAAGCGCACCTGCAGACAGATCCGCTTGAGCCCCGTCAGCGCCTCGGCCATCCGGCGGTCCGAGATGTGGCCCTCGGCGTCGATGCAGAAGCAGTAGTTGCCGATCCCGGCGCCGGTCGGCCGGGACTGGAGCAGCATCAGGTTGATGCCGCGGGTGGCGAACTCGCCCAGCAGGTCGCGCAGACCGCCGGGGTGGTCGTCGCGCTGCCACAGCACGACGGACGTCTTGTCGGCGCCCGTGGGCGCGGCGGGCCGGGCGGGGCGGCCCACCAGCACGAACCGGGTCTGGGCGTTCTCCGCGTCGTGGATGCCCGTCTCCAGGGCCTCCAGGCCGTACCGGGCGGCGGCGAACTCACCGGCGAAGGCGGCGTCGTACCGGCCTTCCTGGACCAGTCGCGCACCGTCCGCGTTGGAGGCGGCCGACTCCCAGACGGCGTCCGGGAGATGTGTCCTGAGCCAGTTGCGGACCTGTGGCTGTGCGGCCGGGTGGGCGGTGACCGTCTTGATGTCCGACAGCTTGGTGCCCGGACGCACGAGCAGCGCGAAGGTGATCGACAGCAGCACCTCGCGGTAGATCATCAGCGGGGTGCCCGCGACCAGTTCGTCGAGGGTGGTGGTGATGCCGCCCTCGACGGAGTTCTCGATGGGGACGAACGCCGCCTCGGCCTCGCCGGCGCGCACCGCGTCGAGCGCGGACTGCACGGACACGTACGGGATCAGCTCACGGGTGGCCGCCTCGGGAAGCGTGCGCAGGGCGACTTCGGTGAAGGTGCCCTCTGGGCCGAGATACGCATAGCTCGCTGGCATGACCTCACCCTAATGGGCTCCGGCCGGCGGCGGCCCCGCGAGAGCGCTCAGGGGTGACACCGGGCGGTTCTCATCCCTCCAGCAGCCGCTGCCCCACATACTCTCCCTCCGCCGCGCCGCCCGGCACCGCGAACAGCCCGCTCGCCTCGTGACGGACGAACGGGGTCAGGGCGTCGCCCCGGTCGAGCTTGCGCTGCACGGGCACGAAGCCGCGCAGCGGATCGGCCTGCCAGCAGATGAACAGCAGTCCCGCGTCCGGCGTTCCGTCCGTGTCGATGCCGTCGTGGTACGAGAACGGGCGGCGGAGCATGGCGGCGCCGCCGTTCTGGTCGGGCCGGGTGATCCTGGCGTGGGCGTTGATGGGGACGACCAGGTTGCCCCGGGCGTCCGTCTTCTCCAGGTCCATCTCGGACGTCTCGCTGCCCCCGGACAGCGGCGCCCCGTCGGACTTGCGGCGTCCGATGACGCTCTCCTGTTCCTCGACCGGCAGCTTCTCCCAGTCGTCGAGCAGCATGCGGATACGGCGTACGACGGCGTAGGAGCCGTTCGCCATCCAGGCGGGCTCGCCCTGGCCGGGGACGAAGATCCGGTCGTCGAAGTCGGGTTCGGCGGGTTTGGGGTTGCGGGTGCCGTCGACCTGGCCCATCAGGTTGCGGGCGGTCATGGGGTGGGCGGTGGCGCCGGGTGAGCGGTTGAAGCCGTTCATCTGCCAGCGCACCCTGGCCGCCGAGCCCGCGTCCTTCTGGACGGCGCGCAGGGCGTGGAAGGCCACGAGGGCGTCGTCGGCACCGATCTGCACCCACAGGTCGCCGTTGCTGCGGGCCTTGTCGAGGTGGTCGGAGGAGAAGTCGGGCAGTGGGTCCAGGGCGGCCGGGCGCTGCTTCTCCAGGCCGGTGCGCTCGAAGAAGCTGTGGCCGAAGCCGAAGGTGAGGGTCAGTGAGGAGGGGCCGGCGTCGCGGGCCACACCGGTGTCGTCCTGTGCGCTGGGCTCGCCCGCCATCAGTCGGCGGGCGGTGTCCGACCAGCGGCGCAGTAGTGCGGCCGCCTCCTTGCGCCCGGATCCGGGGGCGAGGTCGAAGGCGATGAGATGGCCGCGGGCCTGGAGCGGCTGGGTGATGCCGGGCTGATGTTTCACGTGAAACTCGATCCGGCTGTCGCCCACCGAGGTCAGCGGGGTGGCTCCGGCGGGTGCCGACGCGTATCCCACGGCCCCGCCCGCCGCTCCCAGTACGAGCCCGGTGGCGCCGGCCGTGCCGAGCAGCCGCCGTCGGGAGAGGCCGTTCCCGGTGGTCCGGTCCCCGGGCTCCTCCCGAGGTGGTGCCCCAGGGGTCCGAAGCTGTGGAGTGGACTGGTCAGCCATGGTGGTTCAGCCGATCTTCGCGTTCTTCGAGACGGTCACCTGGTCGATGTCGGAGGTCCGCACGGTCACCTCGATCTTCCAGTCGCCCGTCATGGGGATCTGTACTCCGCTCGCCGACCAGTGTCCGGTGGTGATGCGGTCGGGGACGACGGGCAGCGGCCCGATGTCCTTGGCGGAGAGGGTGAGGGCGACCTTCACCTCGGGGATGTCGACGGCCTGGCCGTCCGGGCCCTCCACATAGAGGTGCAGGGTGTTGTCGCCGGTACGGGCGGGGTCGAGGTCGATCGTGACGACGCCCTTGCCGTTCTCGCCGCCGGTGTCGAAGGGCATGTTCAGCGTCACCGTGCCGGTGCCCTGGCCGGTCGGGGCGGAGGACGGGGCCGAGGCGGAGGCGGCCGCCTCCAGCTCCGTACGTCCCGGCTCGGTCTGTGTCAGCACGGTGGTGACGGCGAGCAGGACGACGGCGATGCCCGCCTCGGCGAGCACGGAGCGGCGCAGGCCGGAGCGGTGGGGATCGGCGTCGCGCAGCCGCTTCTGCCGGGCGCTCTCCATCGCGGCCCGCTGCCGGGCGAGCTGAGCGGCCCGGACGTCGCCGGCCTTGTGGTCCCCGGTGGCTTCGACCGCCCCCGCGGGCTGCTTCTCCTCCTCGCGCACCGCCGGGGCAGGTGCCTGCGCCAGCCGTGCCGTCCAGCGCCGTGAGAGGGAGGCGACCGCGACGAGGACCACCACGAGCCCGATCTTGGCGAGCAGCAGCTGCCCGTACCGGGTGTCGGTGAACGCCGACCAGGAACCGAGCTGCCGCCAGCTCTGGTAGACGCCGGTGACGACGAGCGCCACCACGCTGCCGAAGGCGAGCCGGGAGAACCGCTGGACGGCTTCCCCGTCGACCGGGGTGTCGGCGGGTGCCCGGTAGAGGGCGACGAGCAGGGCGGTGAGTCCGCCGAGCCAGGCGGCGACGGCCAGCAGGTGGACCACGTCGACGGGCATGGCGATGCCCGGCTGGAGTCCCTGGGAGGCGTGCTCGGATATGGCCCAGCCGGCGGCGAGTCCGGCCGCCACGACCGTTCCCCCGATCGCCAGCCCGAAGGTCAGGTCCCGCTTCTCCTCGGCCTCGCGCTTGTCATGGGCGCCGAACAGCACCGCGATGAACAGGGCCGCCGCGGCGAGCAGCAGCAGCCGGGAGACCAGTGCCGCGCCGGTCTTCGTCTGGAGCACGTCCCCGAGCAGCGACAGGTCGAAGACGTCGCCGACCGTTCCGGAGGTGGTGTAGGAGCCGCGCAGGAGCAGCAGGGCGAGCGTGGCCGCGGTGAGCGTCAGCCATCCGGAGACGACCAGCCGCTGTACCGCCCGCACCCCGGAGCCGCGTTCCCAGCAGGCGAGCACGAAGGCGGCCCCGCCGGCCATGACGACGAAGCCGGCGTAGGACACGTAGCGGCCGAAGCCGTACAGCCAGCCGACCGGGCCGTCGTCGGAGGCCTGCGCGGAGACCGACACGGAGGTCTTGGAGGGTGCGCCGATGGAGAAGGTGAAGGCGCCGGCGACGGGGTGGCTGTCCGCGGACACCACCTGGTAGGCCACGGTGTACGTGCCGTCGGGCAGTCCGCCGAGCAGCCGCACGGTGTACGTCGTGCCGCTGGGGTTGGCCGGGGCGCCCTTGTCGACCCGCTCGCCCTTGGGGTCGAGGACGCGCACGGCGTCGTCGCCCACCGCGATCTGCTCGGAGAAGGTGAGCGAGACCTGGGCGGGCGCCGTGTCGACCACCGCCCCCTGCCCGGGGTCGCTGCCGGTCAGCGCGGCGTGCGCGGAGGCGGGAGCGGCTCCGGCGAGGAGCGCGCCGGTGACGGCCAGGAGCAGCAGCACCAGGGTCCGCACGCGGGGGGCGATGGTCTGGGTCACAGGGGTGTCTCCCTCAGTGTCCGGTCTTCGGGGTGTAGGTGGCCGGTTTGACCGGTATCTCGACCGTGACGGGGTCCGACTCGGCGAAGCGCAGCTCGACGGAGATCTTCTGACCCTGCTTCGGCTTCCGCTTCAGCCGCTCGAACATCAGGTGGTTGCCGCCGCTCTCGAGCACCAGGGTGCCGTGGGCCGGGATGTCGAGGGCCTCGACCTCCTGCATGGCCCCGTCGACGGTCTCGTGCACGGTGACCTGGCCGGCGACCTCGCTGCTGACCGAGGTCAGCCGGTCCGCGGAGTCGCCCTCGTTGGTGATGGTGAGGAAGCCGGCGGCCATGTCGGAGACCGGCTGCGGCATGTACGCGGAGCCGACGGACAGCTCCGCCGTGCCGCCGTCCGGGCCGCCGCAGCCCGCCAGGGCCAGCGCCCCGGCGACGATCAGGGCCGCGGCTGCCGGGCGCCTCACGGGTTCTCGCCCTTGATGATCTTGGGAAGGTCCTTGGTGTAGTCCTCGACGGTGGCGTCCTCGCCGTAGAGGACGTAGCCGCCGTCGGTCTTCGGAGAGAAGGCGATGACCTGGGTGCCGTGGTCGGAGACGGTCTTGCCGTTGTCGTCCTTGCGCGGCGGGTCGATCGAGATGCCGAGGGTGCGGGCACCGGCCTGGATGGTGTCGAAGTCGCCGGTCAGGCCGACGACCTGGGAGTCGATGCCCTTGAGCCACGTGCCCAGCGCGGCGGAGGTGTCACGTTCCGGGTCGGTGGTGACGAAGACGATCCGCAGCTCGTCCTGCTGGTCCTGGGGCAGCTGCTTCTTGGCCACGGCGAGGTTGTTCATCGTCAGCGGGCAGACGTCGGGGCAGTGCGTGTAGCCGAAGTAGATCAGCGTGGGCCTGCCCGCGGTCTGCTCGCGGAGGTCGTACTCCTCGCCCCGGGTGTCGGTGAGGACGAGGTCCGGCTTCTCGAAGGGCTTGTCGAGGACGGTGGCCGCCTTCTGGGCGCCGGCCTCCTCGGACACCACGGCGATGGGGGCGCCGCTGTCGTCGGAGTCGCCGCCGCAGGCGGACAGGGTGAGGGAGGCGGCGGCGAGCAGGGCCGCGGCCGTGAAGGTCTTCTTGCGCATGGATGGTCCTGAGAGGTGAGTGCTCCGGCGCGCACCGGGAGGCCACGGGCCGGGCCCGGTGCGCGCCGTCGAGAGGGGGGAGGGTCAGGCGGTGGTGCGCCGACGGCCGGCGAGTACGCCGTAGGCGACGCCCGCGGCGCCGACCACGATGCCGACGACGCCCAGGACGCGGGCGGTGGTGTCCGTACCGCCGGAGTCGCCCGCGTCGTCGGAGGCGGTGGTGTGGGCGGAGGCGTTCTCGGCCGCCGCGGTGTCGTCGGAGGCCTGGTCGTCGGCCGCGGCACCGTGCGAGTGGCCGTCCTCGGAGGCCTCGGACAGGGTGAGCACGGGAGCCGGGTGCTCGGGCTCCTCCTGGCCCTCCTGCGGTACCTCGATCCAGCGGACGACCTCCTTGTTGGAGTACGTCTGCAGGGCCTTGAAGACGAGTTCGTCGGTGTCCTCGGGCAGTGTGCCGACGGAGACCGGGAACTTCTGGAAGAAGCCGGGCTCGATGCCGTCGCCCTTGGCGGTCCAGGTGACCTTGGAGACGGCCTCGTTGATCTTCTCGCCGTGCGTCTCGAGCGGCTCGTCCAGCTTGGACGTGGTGACCTGGACGTCCCAGCCCTCGACCGGCTGCGGCATCACGGACGCCAGCGGGTGGTCCGTGGGGAAGGTGACCTCGAGCTTGGTGGTCGAGGCGTTGTCCCGCTCGTTGGGGACCTTGAAGCCGACGACCGCGTAGCCGCCCTGTGCGGCCTCACCCTCCGGCTGCACGCTGACGTGCGCGAAGCAGGGGGTGGACACGGCGAGGACGGCGGCACCGGCGACGGCACCGGCGGCGGCGATACGGGAAGCCTTCATGGCAGAAGCACTCCGCTTCGGTTGAGGTTTCACTGACGGTGAGGGATGTGCCGCGCGTACGGCCGGACGGCCTTTCGGGCAGGACGGCCGGGCGCACACGGAAACGGCCGCACGCGCGCGTGCCGCACGCCGGCGCCCCTCTCCTCGGCCGAGAACCCGGAGTGGTGGTCGCCTCGCGTCAGGCGGCGAGGGCGAGTGCGGTGACGGCGGCCGGCGGGCCGCGGCGGATCACCGTGTGGTGCAGTCCGGCGGAACGCGGCGGGAGCGGGGCGGGCAGCGCGGTGCGCGCCGTGCGCGGGGCCCCTTCCGGTGCTCCCGGGAGCCCGGCGCGCAGGGCACGCACCAGGGCGAGCGCCGCGCGGAGGGACCGTACGAGGGCGCCCTCGGCGACACCGTGCGCCGACAGTTCGGTCAGCCGCAGCAGGGCCAGGTCACCGCGGCGCAGCAGCCATCCCGCGGCCAGTGCCGCGAGGACGTGGCCGAGCAGCATCGGCAGGGACGGCAGCAGGGCCGCCGGGGCGTCCGCGGCGGTCTCCGCGTGGGCGGCGGCCCCGGTGGGGTGGAGCCGCGCCTGGAGGAGGACGCGCTCGGCCTGCGCGGGGCTGAGCCCCGCCGCGGTGGTCCCGCACAACAGCCGCGCGGCCTGTTCGACCAGCGCGGCGTCGGAGAGCGCGGACGACGCACCCGTGGCGGGTGCGCCGTGCTGGCCCAGGCCGAACAGCGTGTGCAGGGCCGTCTGGCCGCACGCCAGCAGCACCGCGATCCCCGGCAGCGACCTGGCGCGACCGGCGAGCGGCGCGGCGACCGCGAGGGTCCCGAGGAAGCCCGCGCCCAGCGTCCACAGCGGTACGGCGGTGCAGGAGGCGAGCGTATGGCCTGCCCCGGCCAGCACGACGCAGACCGCGGCGAACACCGCGGCCCGCAGGATCCGGAGCCCTCGTCCGGAGCGCATCGTGCGCGGGTGGGGGGCAGACATGGCGCGCTCATCATCGCACCGGCCCACCGGTCGCCGTACGGCAGGTCCGCAAGATGAGGTACGACCGGAAGATCACATCTGCGAAGGCGTGCCCCACATACACCGATGGGCTCCACGACACACCCGCCATATGGGCGGTGTCACGTCAACTTCACGCTTACAAGCGAATACTCGGGGCAATACGTAACGGTATGTCGAGCCGCAGCCAGGAGGCTGGAGCATGAGCATCTGGTGGTCACTCCATCTGCGGCGCGATGCCGCCAGTGTGCCGCTCGCCCGGCGCCTGCTGCTCGGCACCATGGAGACCGCGGGCGTCGACCCCGACATCTCCTACGACCTCTCCGTCGCCCTCAGTGAGGCCTGCGCGAACGCGGTCGAGCACGGCGGGGGCACCGCGCGCGGCGGCACCTCGGAGGCGTTCCGGGTGACCGCCTACCTCGACGGCGAGAAGTGCCGTATCGAGGTCGCCGACGCGGGCCCCGGTTTCCCCGGCGCGCCCGGGAACCGCTCCCGCCCGCCGGCCCGTCCCACGCCGCCCGACGCCGAGCACGGGCGGGGCCTGTGCCTCATCCAGGAGCTCGCCGACCACGTCCACATCGGCAACAAGCCGGGCCGGGGCGGCGCGGTGGTGAGCTTCGACAAGATCCTCAAGTGGCGCAAGGACGCCCCGCTCGTCGCGGTGTAGCGACGGCCGGGCACGCGCGCGTGCCCGGCCGTCGTGTCGTGCGTCAGCCCTTCAGGGCGGCCATCCACGCCTCGACCTCGTCAGACCGCCGGGGCAGCCCGTCGGACAGGTTCCGGTTGCCGTCCGCGGTGACGAGGATGTCGTCCTCGATGCGGACGCCGATGCCGCGGTACTCCTCGGGCACGGTCAGGTCGTCGGCCTGGAAGTACAGGCCCGGCTCGACGGTGAGGACCATGCCGGGCTCCAGGGTGCCGTCGACGTACGTCTCGGTCCGCGCGGCGGCGCAGTCGTGGACGTCCATGCCGAGCATGTGACCGGTGCCGTGCAGCGTCCAGCGGCGCTGCAGACCCAGCTCCAGCACCCGCTCCACCGGGCCCTCGACCAGGCCCCACTCGACGAGCCGCTCGGCCAGCACGTGCTGGGCGGCGTCGTGGAAGTCCCGGTACTTGGCGCCCGGCTTCACCGCCGCGATACCGGCCTCCTGGGCGTCGTACACGGCGTCGTAGATCTTCTTCTGCAGCTCGCTGTACGTGCCGTTGACGGGCAGGGTGCGCGTGACGTCGGCCGTGTAGTACGTGTGCGTCTCCACGCCCGCGTCGAGCAGCAGCAGGTCGCCGGAGCGGACCGGGCCGTCGTTGCGCACCCAGTGCAGCGTGCAGGCGTGCGGTCCGGCGGCGCAGATGGAGCCGTAGCCGACGTCGTTGCCCTCCACGCGGGCGCGCAGGAAGAACGTTCCCTCGATGTAGCGCTCGCTGGTGGCCTCGGCCTTGTCGAGGACCTTCACGACGTCCTCGAAGCCGCGCACGGTGGAGTCGACGGCCTTCTGCAGCTCGCCGATCTCGAAGTCGTCCTTGACCAGCCGCATCTCGGAGAGGAAGACGCGCAGCTCCTCGTCGCGCTCGGCGGTGACCTTGTCGGTGAGCGCCGCCTCGATCCCGGCGTCGTACCCGCGCACGACCCGCACCGGGCCGGTGGCCTCGCGCAGCGCGCCGGCCAGCTCGCGGACGTCGGAGGCGGGGATGCCGTACAGCTGCTCGGCCTCGGTGAGGGAGTGGCGGCGGCCGACCCACAGTTCGCCCTGGCCGTCCAGCCAGAACTCGCCGTTCTCACGGTTGGAGCGGGGCAGGAGGTAGACCGTCTCCTTGTGGCCGTCGGCCGTGGGCTCCAGGACGAGGACGCCGTCCTCCGTCTGATTGCCGGTGAGGTAGGCGTACTCGACCGAGGCGCGGAAGGAGTACTCCGTGTCGTTCGAACGCGTCTTCAGGTTGCCCGCGGGGACGACCAGACGCTCGCCCGGGAAACGGGCGGAGAGCGCCGCGCGGCGGGCGGCGGTCTCGGCGGCCTGGGGGATCGGCCGCAGGTCGTGCAGCTCCGTGTCGGCCCAGCCGCTCTTCATGTTCTCGGCCAGCTCGTCGGACACACCCGGGTACAGGCCGTTCTTGCGCTGCTTGACGGGCTCTTCCTCGGCAGTCTCCGGGGTCTCCGGCAGCTCCTCCGCCACGGTCATCCTCCTCGATACGGCACTGGACCACCCCCATCGTACGGTCGGGCGGAAATGACCGAATGGGGCACGGACCGGTGACGGAGGGGGACGGGGAGGCTACTCGAACCGCGCCGCCAGGAGCACCACGTCCTCCCCGGACTCCGCCGTGTCCGCGCCCTCCGGCAGCACCGCCCGCAGGACGTGGTCGGCGACGGCGCCGGGGTCGCGGCGCAGGGCCCTCGGCACCCCGGCCGCCGCAGCGTGCAGCCGTGCGAAGGCGCGGTCGGTCGGGTCGCCGGTGCGGTGCAGCAGCCCGTCGGTGTAGAGCAGAACGGTCTCCCCCGGCTCCGCCTGGACCTCCACGCTCGGCGCCTCCCAGCAGGCGAGCATGCCCAGGGGGGCGGAGACCGACGTCTCGACGAACTCGGTGCGGCGCTCGCCGAGCAGCAGCGGCGGACTGTGCCCGGCGCCGGCCAGCGTGATCCGGCGCAGCGCGGGTTCGCAGTAGCCGAACAGGGCGGTGGCCGACCGGGCCGGTTCGGTGAGCCGGAGCAGCAGCTCCAGGTCGGACAGGACGGCGACCGGGTCCTCGCCCTCCATCACGGCGTACGCGCGCAGCGACGCCCGCAGCCGGCCCATCGCCGCGACCGCGCCGGGCCCCGACCCGGTGACGGAACCGACGGCGAGACCGAGGGCCGCGTCCGGCAGCGGCAGCGCGTCGTACCAGTCGCCGCCCCCGCGCGGGGAGGTGCGGTGCCGCGCGGCGAGCTGGACGCCGGCGATCCGGGGGAGGCGGGAGGGCAGCAGTTCCTCGGCCATCGTGGCCATGCACGCGCGCGTGCGCTCGAGTTCCAGGAGCCGGGCCAGGTGTTCGGCGGCGTGGCGGACGTACAGGCCCACGAGGTGGCGCTGCCGCTCCGACGGCTCGGCCGGCTCGTCGTAGAGCCACACCGCGGCGCCCAGGCGTCCTGCGGCCGCGGTGGCGAGGGGGAGGGCGAAGCTGGCGGCGTAGCCGAGGCGGGCGGCGACCTCGCGGTGCCGGGGGTCGAGCCCCTTCTCGGCGAACAGGTCGGGTTCGGCGATGCCGTCGTCGGCGTCGGACAGTCCGTCCAGGATCCTGCCGTACGGCAGTGAGCCGCGCGGCACCGTCTCCATGTGGCCGAGATCCGCGCGGGCCAGTCCCAGGCCGAGGGTGGTGGCCGGGCCCAGGTCGTCGGCGGGTTCCAGGGCGACGAGACCGCGCCGCGCGCCCACCAGGGCGGCTCCCGCGCGCAGCAGTTCCTGGAGCGCCTCGTCGAGCGTGCTCGCGCGGGCCAGGCGCTCGGTGAGTTCGTGGAGGGTCGTGAGGTCGGAGACCCAGCCGGCGAGCCGGTCCTGGAGCAGCGCGCCCGGCGCGTTCTGAGGGTTTGCCCGGGGAGCCGGGGAGGTACTCGCGGTGACCGACGCGACAGTGTGTGCGGGTGAGGGAACCGTTGAATCGATTCCGGCCACTTTCGGAGGGTGCGGAGCGTTCATGGTGTCCGGCTTTCCGACCGGTACGTACTGCTCAAAAGCATCGCAAACCCCCATGTCATTCTGCGCCGCCGGCAGTGTCTCCACATGTACACGTACTCGTGAGGAGATGTCCAGCATTGTCCTGCTGGGATTGCTGGTGTCCGTGAGACTGAAGGGAACTCCTCGCAGACCCCTTGCCGTACTATGAAGTTGGCTTGAAACTGCCTTAGGGGGAGGCCTATTGCGGTCGACTGGCCTTGCTCGACGGAGCGTCACAACGGTCGTGATGGGTACGTACTCGGTGAAGGCCGGGGGCGGTGGGGACCGCTCGGGAACCCGGCGACGGACCCGGGCGTCTTAACCACTGACGACCGTGCCCCATCCTCCCGTGGCGGAGGCGGAGAGAAACACGCGCGACGGAAAACGCCAGACTTCGCCACCCCACGCCACACCCGTACTTCTGATAGACGCGGTACGGGTGGAACGGCCGCGGAGGCAGCCCGTGCTCGACCCATAGGGGTTCCCCCTGCCCGGCGCGGGGGTGTGATGCGCCCATAGGTACGCACAGTGAAGTGATCGACACATGACGTGATCTGGACCACGGTGTTGCCAGGCGTGCAACGGAAAGGAACGAGCGCTCATGCGCGAGATCCTCGGAAGGCGACGCAGGCTTCTGTCCCGGCGCGGCGACGGAGGGCCCGATCTGATCGGCGCGGCCCTGACCTTCGCGGCGGACTGGCAGTGGCCCGTACTCCCGGGCGTGGCGACGGACCCGCAGGACCGGTCCCGCTGCGCCTGCCCCGACCCCGAGTGCACGGTGCCGGGTGCCCACCCGTTCGACCCCGGCCTCCTCGCCGCCACCACGGACGCGCGCATGGTGCGCTGGTGGTGGGGGAACCGGCCGACGGCGCCGGTCGTCCTCGCCACCGGCGGCAAGGCCCCCTGCGCGGTGTCCCTGCCCGCCCTGCCGGCCGCCCGCGCCCTCGCCGCGCTCGACCGCCGCGGCATGCGGCTCGGCCCGGTCGTCGCCTCGCCGGCCCGCTGGTCGATCCTGGTGAAGCCGTACTCCATGGAGCAGCTGGGCGAGCTGCTGTACGCCAAGGACTTCGTCCCCGGCTCCCTCCGTTTCCACGGCGAGGGCGGCTACCTCGCGCTGCCCCCGTCCGAGACCGCGCGGGGCGGGATCCGCTGGGAGCGCGCGCCGCTGCCCGGCTCGTCCTCGCCGTGGGTGCCCGATGTCGAGGCGGTGGTGGACGCCGTGGTCGACGCCCTGACCCGTAGGGGTGTGAGCGCGCCCGAGATGTAGCGGGTGCGCGCACGGCACTCCGGCCGGGGCACGGCCCCTCCCTCCCGGACCGGGGTGTCCGTTTGTCCCGCGGGCGCGGTGGTGAGCCGTTTGTCCCGCGGGCGCGGTGGCGGTCCGCGCGGCCGCGGGCGGGGCCCACCTGCGGGCCCGGCCGGTGCGGTGCGGCCGCTCACGGCGGCATCGAGGTGCCCCCGCTCGGCGCGCCGGCGCCGTCGACGGGGTCACGCCTCCGGGTCCCAGGGCCTCGTCGGCTCCGTACGGCCCGCCGCGCGAGGCGACGGCATGGTGCCGCCGTGCGGCGCGGACCCGCGCTCTCCTCTCCCGACGGCATCGAGGCGCGGACCTGCGCGTCGGTGCGGGAGAAGGGCGTCCGGGCGCGGACCCACATGTCGCGGCGCCACCGGTGATGCCCGGCCGCCGCGCTCGCCCGCACGGGGCCCGGCGGCGGACGCACCACGCGGGGGCGGGCCGGTACCGCGTGCGACGCCGGACCCGCGCGGCCGGTGCCGCGAGGGAACCGCAGCCGCTGCGCTCCGAGAGCAACTCCCCAGTGGAAACCGGCAGTTGACGGGTGACCGCGTTCCGTGAGCGGTGGCCCGCACGCAAAGACCCGGTTGCTGGCGACGGGGGATGCACCAGCAACCGGGCTACTGGAACGGTAACAAGAGATCGGCGGTTCGCAAATTCGGCCTCGGCTTTCCGGTCACCGATTGGCTTGTCCGCGCCGGGAGTTGCGCAGGAGGCCGGTGGGGCGTGACAGGACGGTTCCGCCGACCGGGCGGCCGGCGGAACCGGGCGTACGGACCTGCCTCAGCTCAGTGTGACCTGGCGGTTCGTCAGACCGCCGCGCGCGCGGCGCTCGTCGGCGGTCAGCGGCGCGTCCGTGGCCAGCGCGGCGGCGAGCCGCTCGGCGAACTCGGCCGCCGGCTTCTCCACGTCCTCGGCGCCGACCCCGCTGGGCAGGTCCCAGACCGGCACGGTGAGCCCGTGAGCGCGGAAGGAGCCCACGAGGCGGGTGCCCTCACCGAGGGAGGAGCCCCCCGCCGCGTGCAGCCGCGCGAGAGCGTCCAGAAGCTGCTCCTCGGGATGCGGCATGACCCACCGCAGATGGTTCTTCTCGGGCGTCTCGCACCAGTACGCGGCGTCCACGCCCGACAGCTTGACGGTCGGGATGGCCGCGGCGTTGGCCCGCTCCAGGGAGGCCGTGACGTCCGGCGTGGCGTTCTCCGGGTCCGGGACCCAGAACTCGAACCCGCTGTGCACGACCGGCTCGAAAGCGCCCTCGGGGTCGAGCAGGTCCTGCAGCCGGGGACCGTCGGCGGGGGCGCGCCGGGACTGCACCGGCGTGCCCGGGTCGGCGGCGAGCGCGCGCTGCAGGGTGTCGGCGAGGTCGCGGCTGATGTCGCCGGAGGAGGTGTCGTTCTGCAGGCCGAGCAGGACCGAGCCGTCGTCGCGGCGCAGGGCGGGCCAGGCCATCGGCAGCACCGTGGCCAGCGTGACCGACGGGACGCCCTCGGGCAGGCCGCCCTTGAGCGTCAAGGCGACGGTGGCGGCCGGCACCAGCTCACGCAGCGCCACCCAGTCGCACTCGCCCGGCAGGCCCTCGAACGGGCGGTGCACCAGCTCGGTCACCGCGTGCGCGGCGGCGCGGCCGTGGCAGGCCTTGTAACGGCGGCCGCTGCCGCAGGGGCAGGGCTCGCGGGCGCCGACGACCGGGATCTGCCCGTCCGTGAGCTGCGGGCGCTTGGCCTTCGTCTGGGGTCGCTTCTTGGCCATCGTGGGTGTCTCCCGGTTACGGCTCGTCTCGTACGGGCGCGAGCCTAGCCGTTCACGCCACGGCCGACGGGAACCTGTGGACAACGTGCCGTCCCGTGGGCACCGCGGGCGGACACGGGACCGCAGCGGTGCCGCTCCCGCCGCCCTCGGCCGCTTCCGTGGTCCTCGGCCGCTTCCGTGGTCCTCGGCCGCTTCCGTGGTCCTCGGCCGGGCCCCCGGCCGAGACCGCCTTCGGCCGGGGCCGCCCTCAGTCCAGGTCGTCGAAGACGTCCGCGAAGTCCAGTCCGGGCAGGCGGGAGACCGCGGGCGCCGTCACCCGTGCGGCGAAGTCCTCGCGCCGGTACCGGGCCCCGGCGTCCGGGTCGTACACGTCGTCGTGGACGACGACCCACACCGTGACCTCGCCCGGCACCTCGTCGCGTACGCCCCAGTCGTCGGCCAGCGCGGTGATGATGTTCAGCCCCCGGCCGCCGTGCGCCGTGACCGACGGGGTGGCCGGAGCCGGACGGGTCGGACCGCCGCCGTCCGTGACCTCCACGACGAGGCGTCCGCACGGGTCCACCCGCCAGGCGGCGCGTACGTCCCCGTCCCCGGCCAGGGCGTCGCCGAGCGGCCGGCCGTGTTTGCACGCATTGCTCAGCAGCTCGGAAAGGATCAGTACGGCATCGTCGACGACCGAGTCCGCCACGCCGCCGTCGCGCAGCTGCGCACGCATGCGGCGCCTCGCCTCCCCCACGCCCGCAGGGCCGTGGGGCACGGCCATGCTCGACGACGTGGGCACCTCCTGTGCCACCACCAACGCCACCCCCGAGACCTCCTTCGCCCCACGCCACGGTGTGGATGCCCCATGGGCCCGAACCGGAAACCGGCCGGTCCGTGAGCGAGGGGGCACTCCGAGCGACCGCACACGCACCGAACGCGCCGGAGCACTCCCCGTAGCCGCGTGGCTGGATTTCGTCGCTGTGGCCGAGATGTGAGGATGAGCCCGGGGCGGGCACGGGGTCAAGACTCGTGCGGGCTGCTTCTGGGGCCGGTGGGGCGGGTGGTTCGCCGCGCGGTCAGCGGCCGAGCCGGTCGAGCACCGCGCGGGGACGGTTGGTGATGATGGCGTCCACGCCGAGACGCACGCAGAGGTCCACGTCCTCCGGCTCGTTCACGGTCCACACGTGCACCTGGCGGCCGGACTGCTTCAGGCGCTCGACGTACGCGGGGTGGCTGCGCACGATGCGGATCGAGGGCCCCGCGATCCGTACGCCGGTGGGCAGCCTCCCGTCGCGCAACCGCGGCGAGACGAACTGCATCAGGTAGACCGTGGGCAGCGTCGGTGAGGCGGCGCGCACCCGGTGCAGCGACCGCGCGGAGAAACTCATCACGCGCACCCGGGAGTCCTCCGCGGCGGCGGGCGCGTCGAGACCGAACCGCTTGAGCAGGAGCAGCAGCCGCTCCTCCACCTGTCCCGCCCACCGCGTGGGATGCTTGGTCTCGATCGCCAGCTCGACCCGGCGCCCGGCGTCGGAGACCAGCTCCAGTAGCCGCTCCAGGGTGAGCACGGAGGTGGCCTCCCGGTCCTCCGGGCGGTGCTCCCAGTCGGGCTCCTCGACGCGGGGCTCCCCGGAGGCGTCGCGGCTCTTCCAGGAGCCGAAGTCCAGGGCGGCCAGATCGGAGAGCTCGAGCGTCGACACCGCGCCGCGACCGTTGGACGTACGGTTGACGCGACGGTCGTGAACGCACACGAGATGACCGTCGGAGGTCAGCCGTACATCGCATTCGAGCGCATCCGCACCGTCCTCGATCGCTTTGCGGTATGCCGCCAGGGTGTGCTCGGGAGCGTCCTCGGAGGCCCCGCGGTGCGCGACGACTTGGGTCAGGTGCTGCCGTGCGTGGGTCACCGCGTCATGGTGCCACCGTCCACGGGTAGACGGGTGCTCGGAGTGGCGTGAACGGTGTCGCCGTCCGGTCGGAGGCATCGGGTGGCGCGCCTTACGTGAGTAATGCCCTATATAAAGAATGGTCCCGGACCCACAGGAACGGCTTATGGTGCCCTGACGGCCCGTGGGAAAAGCTGACGTCATACAAAGAGACATGCACAGCTGTATCGCGCCGGACTCGTGGACGGGCGTGAACGAGCGTGACCGAGTGCGACCGACAACGACAGCCGTGGATCGAGGAGAGAAGCTGTGAGCACCGAGAACGAGGGCACCGCGGTACCCCCGGCCCCGTCCGCACCGCCGCCCCCGCCGGTGGATGCTCCCGCTGCCTCGGCGCACCAGGGACCCCCGGCCCCGGGAGCGGACCCGGGGCGGGCCGCACCGCCGCCGGCGCCCGCACAGGGCGCGGACCAGGCATACGGTTCCGGTCCCCAGGGCCCGGTGGGCGGGGCCGGCTGGGGCCCGCACGGCGCCCACGGAGGCCAGGACCCCGTCCACGGAGGCCAGGACCCCGCCCCTTCCTCCTCCACCCCCGACGCCTCCTGGCCCCCGCCCCCGCCGCCGTCCACCCCGTCGTACGGTGACGGCGGTGCCGGGCACGGTTCGGACGGCTGGGGCTCCTCCTACCAGCAGCCGGCGCCGAAGAAGGGCGGCGGGCGCGGCCGTATGCTCGCCGCGGTCCTGGTGGCCGCGCTGGTCGCGGGCGGCGCGGGCGGCGGCCTCGGCTACACGCTGGCCAAGGAGAACGACAGCAACGACTCGACGACCGTCTCGGCGTCCACCAGCGGCGGCAACGTGAAGCGCGACCCGGGCACGGTCGCCGCCGTGGCCGCCAAGGCGCTGCCGAGCACGGTCACCATCGAGGCCGAGAGCAGCAGCGGCGAGGGCGGCACCGGCACCGGCTTCGTCTTCGACACCCAGGGCCACATCGTCACCAACAACCACGTGGTGGCGGACGCCGTCGACGGCGGCAAGGTCACGGCGACCTTCCCGAACGGCAAGAAGTACGATGCCGAGGTGGTCGGTCACGCACAGGGCTACGACGTCGCGGTCATCAAGCTGAACAACGCCCCCTCGGACCTGAAGCCGCTTCCCCTGGGCAACTCCGACGAGGTGGCCGTCGGCGACTCGACGATCGCGATCGGCGCGCCCTTCGGCCTGTCCAACACGGTGACGACGGGCATCATCAGCGCGAAGAACCGCCCGGTCGCCTCCAGCGACGGCGCCGGCAGCCAGGCGTCGTACATGAGCGCCCTGCAGACCGACGCGTCCATCAACCCGGGCAACTCCGGCGGTCCGCTGCTCGACGCACAGGGCAACGTGATCGGCATCAACTCCGCGATCCAGTCCACCAGCAACGGCGGCTTCGGCACGGGCCAGGCCGGCTCGATCGGCCTGGGCTTCGCCATCCCGATCAACCAGGCCAAGTACGTCGCCCAGGAACTGATCAAGACGGGCAAGCCGGTGTACGCCAAGATCGGCGCGTCGGTCTCCCTGGAGGACGCCGCGGGCGGCGCGAAGATCACCGAGCAGGGCGCGGGCGGCTCCGAGCCCGTCGACCCCGGTGGCCCCGCCGACAAGGCCGGCCTGCAGCCCGGTGACGTCATCACCAAGCTCGACGACCGGGTCATCGACTCCGGCCCCACCCTGATCGGCGAGATCTGGACCCACAAGCCGGGCGACAAGGTCACGATCACCTACGAGCGCGACGGCAAGGAACGCACCACGGAACTCACCCTGGGCTCCCGCACGGGCGACAGCTGACCTCACCCCCGTACCCCGAACCCGTTACCCTTGTCCCCGCGCCGCCGATCACCGGCAGGCGCGGGGAGGCGTGCCCGAGCGGCCGAAGGGAACGGTCTTGAAAACCGTCGTGGCAGCGATGTCACCGTGGGTTCAAATCCCACCGCCTCCGCGCGATGAGCAGTGAGAACGGCCCCTGACCAGGTAGAATGGTTAGGGGCCATCGTGCTGCGTACTATCCGCGAATGACTGCCGTTCCCCGGTGTTTCCCGCTCCATCGGGCACGGCAGGGGCACGCGTAGGCGTTACTGCACCAAAGTGAGGTTGTCCCCAGTGAGGCACCAGCGACGACCATGCGAGTCGGTGAAGGAAACACGAGGCACGTAGTTCCTCGGGTGGTCGTCTTCCTTCCACTCACGGGCCTGGAAGTAGCACGAAGAGCCACGGCTCAGCACGGGAACCGTGAGAGGTAGCTCCTCGCCGGACCCTAGCTCTCCCCACTCACAGGCTCTAACCGCTGGGCCGAGGTGACCGAAGTCGGTCTCTATTTCCTGGATTTCGGCTTCGCTCTCATTGTGTACAAGCACGGATGCGGCTTGATCATCAGCTGAGATGATTCCTTCGAAGCGATGGCCGCTGAGTCGGACTCCGCGAGCCTGACGCTCTGTGCGCTCCTTCCGCTCCAGGAGCAGCACGTCTCGCTCCACGGTGAGGACCTCAGCTTGCTGCGCGATGAACTCGCGCTGTTCTCGGATCTGGTCTCGCTGGCTCTTGAGCGTCCAGGTAGCTGCACCAGCCGCAAGTGCGGCGAAGATCGCTCCTACCCACGTTGGGGCGTCCCCCCAATCGATCTCATTCATCGAATCAGGCTAGGTACACCAGCCTGCACGCGGATGGCTTTCTTCGCCCACCACTCACCCCAGCTCCCATCCCGTCCGCCGTCGACCCACACACCGTGGAGCGGGCGTGGTTCCTGGCGTCCAGGTGGAGCGCGCCACTGTACGAACGACCTGGACGCCAGGGGCCGCGTCTGCTCGGCTCTGCCTGGGTCGACGGTGGACGGGATGGGAGCTCCCCGCGCACGCCACTACGGGCCCGCGGTCGGCGACGGCGCCCCCTCCATCCCGGTGCCGGCCGATCCCCCGCCGGAGGCATTGCCTTGACCGTCACCGCGCTATGCGGGTTCTACTCTCGGGCCGTTGCTTCGCTGCGGCCCCATGGGCCGGCCCCGGCGCCGAAGGCGCAGAGGGGCCGAGCCCAAGGGGCCAGCCCGCGCCTCGCGCGGGCCCTTGATGAGGTAGAGAAACCTGTAACAGCTCTCGCTCTTACCCGGGTCAAGCCGAAGGCACGTCAGTGGTCAGGAGTCGGCTCGTGAATCCGGCTTGGCGCAGGCGCTCGTACGCCTCGAGCACGTCGGCGGGTACCGGTTGGCTGATCATGAATCCCTGCTCGGGGTAGATCATCAGTCGTTGGAGCGCGCCGACCAGCATGTCGATCACTAGGCGGGCGTCGCCGATGGAGTCGACGTACTCATCGAGCGTCATCGGAGTGGAAGCGCTGACGATCTCGACTTCGGGCCAGAGCTTGCGTGCGGTGGCGTACGCCCGCCGCTCCTCGTACGGCTTGCTGATCAGGAGCACCGAGGACACCTCCATCCCCCTCTCCTTCAACAGCTCTCGTGAGAAGCGGATGTTCTCGCCCGTGTTGCGGGCGCGCGGCTCCACGAGAACGGCCGTGCTGGGGACACCGAGCTCCAACGCCCGTTCCTGGTAGTGGACCGCTTCACCGCGGGGCATGCGTTCCCGTGTCGTGGGGCTGGTGGCGCCGGTGAACAGGAGCAGGGGGGCCATGCCGCGCTTGTACAGGTCCACTGCGGTGTCGGCCACGCCCAGGTCGTGGCTGCCGAGTCCGATGGCAACCGAGCACGGCCGGGGTGAGTGGCCCATCTGGTGGTAGTCCCATACGCGCCGGGCATCTGCCCAATCCTGTGTCGAGATCACTGCTGTCCTTCCCCGTCCTTCGCCGAGTCGGGCACCTTGAAGTCGTACTCCCACGCGAAGCGCGATGCCGCGTGTACCCCGATGGCGAACTCCACGACAGTCCCGTCGGCGGTGTAGGTCGTCCGGTGCAGCTCGACGACCGGTTCGCCCGGCGGTAGCTGAAGCTGCTTCACCTCGTCCGGGGTGGCGGCACGGGCGAACAGTCGCTCCCTCATGTGATCGATCTCGTAACCCGCGTCGTACAGCACGCGAAATCCGCCGCCTCGGCCGGCGGGCCCCGGCGTGGGGTCCACCAGTCGCGTGCCTTCCACGTGCTCGGGCCGGTAGTAGCTGGTCAGCGTGTGCGTCGGCTGATCGCCTTCCTTCACCAGCCGCGCGCGGGCGTAGACCTCGGCGCCTTCGGGGAGTCCGTGTGCGGCTGCCACCTCCGGTGGCGCTACGACGCGGCTGACCGTCTGGGTCTGCTCGTTCCGGCGATACGCCCGCCCGGAAGCCACACGGTCCGCGATGAAGGCGACCTCGTTGCCGTCCCGCCACTTGGCCTTGTCGTAGCGGGCGATACCCAAGCGCTTGAGGGGAACTTGCTGACGCACGACGGTGCCGTGGCCGCGCGACGAGGTGACCAGACCTTCGGCTTCCAGTGCCTTGTAGGCGGCATGCACGGTGGACTTGGAGCCTTCGCCTGCCTCGACAAGCGTTCTGATGTGCGGAAGCTGCTGGCCAGGGGCGTATTCACCCCTTCTGATCTGCTCGGCCAGCTTGTCCGCCAGCTCTCGCCACTTGGGCGCCATCTAGAACCCCTCTCGACGAGAACTAGTGAAACATAGTCCCAGGACTGTTGACAGTCCTGGGACTGCGATGCACTATCTCTCTCAGCGGCTCGCAGTCCTAGGACAGCGGGCATCATGCGGCCCTGTTTGGGCTGCTCCGACATCAACGGTGGGAGTACTGATGCCGTCCTTCAAGATCGACCTTTCGACTGCCGTGGTGTTCGTGGCGACCGCGCCGGAACCGAAGATGGCGAACAAGAAGACCGGGGAGCGGGCCCTGGACCGGGAGACCGGCGCGAGCTTGTCGACCGTGGGCCTGCTGGTCTCGGACGAGGGTGAGGGCAACCTCTACCAGGTGACCGTTCCGGAGACGGGCTACCCGGAGGGCCTGACGCCGGGCATGCCGGTGCGGGTGGTCGGCCTCAAGGCCCGCGACTGGGAGAACACCTTCAACGGCGAGAAGCGGCACGGGATCTCGTTCCGCGCGGTCGCGGTCACGCCGCTGGGGGCCTGACCATGACGAATCTGGTCACCTGGCTGGAGGTGGGCGGCGTAGTCACCGGTGCCGGTGGGCTGTACGTCGCCAAGGAGGGCGCCCCGCGCGCGTACTGGTCGCTGGTCGGCCTCCCCGTCACCTGGGGCCGGTTCACGTGGACCTACGGCTCGACCATGGACGTGTGCGGCCTGACGGTGCAGCCGTCCCGGCTGCGGGCGTTCGTGACCCGCAACGTGGCCCGTCGCGAGGTGCGGCCGGTACCGCCTCGGGTGCGCCGGGTCCGCCCGACCTCGACCGGTCTGCGGGTCTCCCTCCGCCTCCCCGCCGGCCTGGAGCCCGCCGACGTCGCCGCCTCCTCCGAACGTCTCCGGCACGCCTGGGGTGTGCACTCGGTGACCGTGGTGGAGACCAAGCCGGGCCACGTCGAGCTGCGCATGACGGGCTACGACGTGCTGGCCAGGGTCAAGATGCCGCGCCGGGCCGTCGCCCATGGGCTGGTCGTCCCGGTGGCACTGCGGGAGGACGGCACGGTCTTCGAGCGGGACTACCGCAAGGTCCCGCACGCCCTGACCCTGGGCGCGAACCAGTCCGGCAAGTCGATGTACCAGCGCAACCTGATCAAAGGGCTGGCACGGCTTCCCGTGGGCCTGGTCGGCGTCGACTGCAAGCGCGGGGTGGAACAGAGCCGCTACGCGCCTCGTCTGTCGGCGCTGGCCACGGACCGGGAGAGCGCCGGCCGTCTGATCGACGCCCTGGTCGGGGAGATGGAGGACCGCTTCGAACTGCTCGCCCTGTACGGAGCCTCGGACCTGTGGGAGCTGCCGGAGAAGGTGCGGCCGGTTCCCCTGGTCGTGCTGATCGACGAGGTGGCGGAGCTGTTCTTCGTGACCTCCAAGAAGGATGAGCCCGCGCGGGACCACACGGTCATGCAGCTGGTCCGGCTGGGTCAGATGGCCCGTGCGATCGGCATCTACCTGGAGGCGTGCGGGCAGCGCTTCGGCTCCGACCTGGGCAAGGGTGCCACCGCCCTGCGGGCTCAGCTCACCGGCCGGGTGGTGCACCGGGTGAACGACAAGCAGACGGCGGAGATGGGCCTGGGCGACATCGCCCCGGACGCGGTGCTGTCGGTGACCGGGATCCGGGCGGACCGTCCCGGTGTCGCGGTGGCCGGTGACGCCTCCGGCTACTGGTCCCGCATCCGTACCCCTGAGACCACCCCGGCTGAAGCCTCCGCCGTCTGTCGCGAGTTCGCCCATCTCACCCCCGAGCTGCCGTTCCTCGCCCCGTTCCGCCCGGTCGAGCAGTACGCCGTACCGCCCGTGCCGAGCGTTCCGCCGCTGGTCCCGGCACAGCCCGTCGTCGGGCAGCCCTGACGCGCGACCACTTCGCGCCCGACCCCTGCGAAGGGAGGTGAAGACCCGTGTCCCGACCGTTCCGCGTCGACGCAGTCCTGGTTCAAGCCGTGATCGCCGGTGCACTGTCCTTCGCTCACCTGCACGACCTTGCCGAAGCCGCCGGGCAGACCGGCTGGAAGGCATGGGCCTACCCCGTCTCCGTCGACCTGCTGTTGGTCGCCGTGTGGCGGCGGCTGCGCACCGAGCGGTCCGGGCTGGCCTGGTTCTGGTTCCTGGTCGCCCTGGTTGCCTCGCTCGGTGCCAACGTCGCCACCGCCGGACTCCTCGACCTGGAGCACGTCCCGGCCTGGCTGCGCATCGTCGTCGCCGGTTGGCCCGCGCTCGCCTTCCTCGGCGGCACCCTGCTCGCCCACCAACCCGCCAAACGCCCGTCCGCGCCGGCCTCGGAGCCTGAGCTCCGGCCCGCGCCGGTGGTCGACCAGCCCGAGGAATCCGCTCCTATCCCGGAGCCGGTACCGCAGATCACCACACCGGAGCCTGCCCCAGCCCTGCCGGAAGTCGGCATGCCTGCCACCACACCGGCGGTACCCCCGGCGCTGATCGACCACGCCCGGAAGCTCGCCGCCGACCACCGCACTCGTACCGGCGCCGACATGGACACCGCCACCCTGCGCGCTCGCCTCGGCATCCCGGAGGACCTCGCCGGTGCGATCGTCGCCCAGCTCGCCTGACAAGGAGGTACACCCGTGCGCCCGAACCGCTTCTACGACGTGATCCGCATCGGCCCCGTGAGGGTCGGCACGTTCCACAACGGCCGTGGCCAGACCCGGCACACCGCCGCCTGCACCGCCCCGAGCTGCGGCTTCTCCACCGAGCACCGCGACCGCTCGGCCGCCGAACTCGCCGCCCGCACCCACCGCTGCAACCCCTGAGGAGTGATCCCATGCGTCTGCCTGACGAGCAGCTTCGCGCCGGGCACATCCCCGCCGACCTCTACCGGCGGATCCCGCCCGGCACCGACCCGCGGCGCATCGTGATCGTCCAGGAAGCTCCGCGGTCCTACACCGGCCCGATCGTGCTGGCCCTCGTCATCACCGCCGGATCCGTCGCGGTGCTGCTGGTGATCGCCTTCGTCACCCAGATCGTCGCCGCGTCGATCGTCTCGGTCCTGTCGGCCACCTGCGGCATCAGCTACACGATCAGCCGCGCCTCGAAGCGCAGGAAAACACCACGCACGCGCAGCAAATGACGCCCTCCGGGGCGGCTCTCTCGCCAAAGATCCGCCGCCCCGGACGGCCTGCACCACTTCCAGACCCAACGATCCGAAAGGGCTCACTCATCATGCCTGCCCGCGTCCCGAACCGTCCGGTCTGCCACCACTGCGACGGCTTCCCCGTCGTCTATGTCACCACCGGAGAGCGCCGTCACGACGGCTCCCGCCTCGTGCTGCCCGTCGTCTGCCACGTCTGCCAGGGCACCGGCCACACCCGCCGCACCGCCCTCACCAAGGGCGTGGTCGCGTGACCGATGCCGCCACCATGGCGGGCCTGGACCCGGCCACCCTCGCCGATGTGCTGAGGCTGGCCGGGTCCACCGGCTTCGACCGCATTCAGGACCAGATCCGCCGTACCGGCGGCTGCTCCGACCCGATCCATCTCCAGGGCTCGACCGTCACCCGCGACGCTGCGACCGGGCACGTGCTGCACGCGTACTCGACCGACACCGAACCGGGCGGTCGGCTTCGCGTAGCCTGCGGCAACCGCCGCGCCTCCCGATGCCCGGCCTGCGCCTGGACGTACGCGGGCGACACCTACCACCTGATCCGCGCGGGCCTCGTCGGCGATCCCGCCAAGGGCACGCCGGAGACGATCCGGGACCACCCGCGGGTGTTCGCCACTCTCACCGCGCCCTCGTTCGGCCCGGTCCACAACCGGACCGGTGACCGGCCCTGCCGCTGCGGCGTCCGCCACGGCGAGGACGCTCCCGAGCTGGGCACCCCGCTCGATCCGGAGTCGTACGACTACGCGGGCGCGGTGCTGTGGAACAACCACGCCTCCGAGCTGTGGCGCTACTTCACGATCTACCTGCGCCGGGAGATCGCCAAGCGGGCCGGGCTCACACAGAAGGACGCCCGCGAGCAGTCGCGCATCGCCTTCGGCAAGGTCGCCGAGTACCAAAAACGCGGAGCTGTGCACTTCCATGCCGTGATCCGCTTCGACGGACCTGACGGGCCCGACGATCCCCCGCCCGCGTGGGCCACCCTCGACCTGCTCACCGACGCGATCCACGCTGCCGCCGCCCGCGTGACAGTCGACGTCCCCGCCGCCGGGGACCAGCCGGCCCGCATGCTGCGGTGGGGCACCCAGCTCGACGTACGACCGATCCGCGCCTTCGGCGGCGGTGAAGAGATCAGCGAACAGGCAGTCGCCTCCTACGTCGCCAAGTACGCCACGAAAGCGGCCGAGACGACCGGCACCGTCGACCGCCGCATCGGCAACAAGGAAGCCCTCGCCCTGCTCGGCGTCCCCGACCACCCGGCCCGGCTCATCGCCGCCTGCCTCGACCTGCACGCGCTCTACCCGGACCGCAAGCTGCGCGACTGGGCCCACATGCTCGGCTTCCGCGGCCACTTCTCCACCAAGTCCCGCCGCTACTCCACCACTCTCGGCGCCCTCCGCCAGGTCCGCGCCGACTACCGCGCAGCCCAGCAACGCGCCGCCCTCGGTCTGCCCGACCCCGACGATGAGGAGGCAACCACCCTGACCCTCGCCCACTGGACCTACGCCGGCCACGGTCACACCCCCGGTGAATCCTGGCTCGCCGCGAACATCCGCCGGGACCTGCAAGCAAACCGCGAACTCGCACGTGAAGCGCTCACAGACATGCGCTCGGAAGGGGAGGGCTGGTGACCAGGGACCGACTGCTCACCGTGCAGGAAGTCGCCGAACGCCTCGGCACGGGTGTGCGGTTCCCCCGTCGGCTCATCGAGGAGCGGCGGATCACCTTCGTCAAGGTCGGCCGACACGTCCGTATCCCCGAGAGCGCGGTGAACGCCTTCGTGGCTGCCCACACCGTGCAGCCGGTCACCCTGCGGGGTGCTGCCTGATGGCATCGAAGCGCAGATCCCGCCGGCCGTTCGGCCGTGTCCGTAAGCTCCCGTCCGGCCGCTTCCAGGCTCGCTACCCAGGACCGGACGGAGTGTTGCGGCCTGCGGATCGGACGTTCGCGACGTCGACAGATGCCGACCGGTGGCTCATGCGGAAGCGCATCGAGATTGAAGAGGGCCGCTGGCTCGACCCCGCCGAGGGGCGTACGACCGTGCGGGACTGGTCCGCTCGCTGGCTGTCCGCCGTCGCTCCGCAGCTGAAGCACAAGACACAAGCGACGTACCGGTCGCTGATCAACTCACGGATCAATCCGGCGCTCGGCGACCGGGAGTTGTCGAGCCTGCGGCCGATCACGGTCACTGAGTGGGTGGCCGCGATGCGTACCGAGGGTCTGAGCGCTTCGCGCATCCGCCAGGCGTACCGGGTGCTGTCGCAGATCATGGCGTCGGCCGTGGACAACGACCTGATCCCGCAGACTCCGTGCCGTGGCGTCCGGCTTCCGCGCATGCCGCAGACCGAACCGCACATCGTCACGCCGCTGGAGGCTTCGGGCATCGTCAGCGCTGCCGAGAAACCGCACGACCTGCTGATCGCGCTGCTTGCCTTCGCCGGTCTGCGGGTGGGGGAGGCGTTCGCGCTTCGGCGCTCGGACGTGGACGTCGCCCGCGGCTTCCTCCTGGTCGACGAGAACCTTGCCGAGGCGAACGGCACCCTCGTCTTCGACACCCCGAAGTCTCATCAAAAGCGGCTCTTGCGACTGGCGCCCTCCCTGGCGAAGCGGCTCGGGGCCTACCTCGAGGAGCTGCCCGGCGGGGAAGACGCGCTGTTGTTCACCACGCCCGCGGGCAAGCCGCTGCGCTACAACCAGTGGCGCAAGGCGTACTTCGACCCTGCCGCCTCGGCGGCCGGCCTCACCGACGTGACTCCCCACGACCTCCGGGCCTCCCACGGAACGTGGGTGGCGGACCGGTACGGAGTCATGACCGCCGCACACCGGCTCGGGCACTCGAACGCGAGCGTGACGACCCGGCACTACGCTCGCCCGGTCGCCGGCCGCGACGACCAGGTGGCCGAAGCCTCCGACGCGTGGTTCAGCGGGCACGACGGCGCTGATAGGGCACGTAGGGGGCACGACGACGACGGCGACGGCTCTGCGGGCGTGCCTGCGCGCGTCTGACCTGCGGCGCAGCGGTCAACGGCCGTGGTCGGCGAAAGGTCTTGAAAACCGTCGTGGCAGCGATGTCACCGTGGGTTCAAATCCCACCGCCTCCGCGCAGGTCGTAGACGTTGCAGGGCAGAAGGGGCGCTCCTCGTGGAGGGGCGCCCCTTTCGCTGTTCTCCGCGGGTGGGTCCGGTCGGTCCGTGGCGGGTGTGACGCGGCCTGCCGCCGCGGTCCGTTCGCGGGTCAGGAGCGTTCGCGTGCGGCCGGGTTGTTCAGGCAGAGCGCGATGTTCCGGACCGCGGCGGTGAGTTCCTCGATCACCCGGGCCGCCTGCTCGGCGTTGTGGAAGGACGGGCCCCCCGCCAGTGCCAGGTCCAGTTCCTGTGCGGACCGGAGGGCCGGCTCGAGGGCGTCGGCGGAAGGGGAGGCGGGTGCGGACGTCTCCGTCGCGGCGGCGGGCACGCCCGTACCGGCCGTGGGAGGAGGCCCCGGCGGCGTCGGGTCCGCCGCGGGCGCACCGGAGACCGCGGGCGCGGGCGTCGGCTCGGGCACGGTCGGCGGTGCCGGCGGGCTCGCCGGCGGCGTGCCGGTCCCCGGGGCTCCCCGGCGTCCGTCGAACGGGGCGGGGAAGGCGCCGAAGTCACCGGTCACGGAGACGCACTCCTCCTCTCCCGGGCGTGACGGCACGTCCGGCGCGGGATGCGGGTCCTGGGAGGCCCGCCGGTCGTGCGGGGGCACGTCCGGCGCGTGACGCGTCCGGGGGAGCACGAAGTGCTCGAAGCCCGGGAACGAGGGTGTGGCGGGGTGCGGGGAGGAGCGCGGGCTGTACTCGGCCTGCCACTGCATGCGGTAGCGGTCGACCTGGTCGGCGCAGGCGGTGCGGGAGTGGAAGACGGCCGTGTCCTCCCCCAGGTCCGGGTACCAGAGGTTCGGTCCCGGGAAGCGCACGGTCCGCACCCGCGGCCTGATCGGCTCGGCGCACCCCATGCAGCAGCCCTCCGGCACCATGAGCGGGATGCCGCCGTCCTGCTCCGGCCAGCGGGGGCCGCCCTCCCAGCGGTACTCCCCGTGGTGGCAGGGCGGCAGCTCGCCGCAGGCGCGGCAGACGGCGTAGTGCTCGGGGAGGACCCGCCAGTCGTGGCTGGCGGGAGCGCACCAGTGCTTGGGCGTGGAACGGGGCAGGTTCTCGTTACGCAGCACCAGCACCACCGGGCGCTTGTAGAACTCGGCCCGCTCGGGGGCCGGCTTGACCGCCTGGTTGTTGGCCCGCCGCAGTTCGTTGGCGTGCCACCACAGTTCCACGTGGTCGCGCCACGCCTTCTCGTAGGATTCCGGCCACCAGTCGTTCGGGTAGCTGTTGATCTCCAGGATTCGCCACCCCTGCCGGTCCAGTACCACGATGGAGCCGGCCCGCAGCCGCATGTGCGTTCCGTTGTCCCCCTCGTCCGGCCAGTCATGGCGGCCGATACGAGTGGGCTGGTCTGGGAGCCACCTGCGAACCTGCATGTCATGCTCCTCGGCAATGAAACTTCATAGTTTCAACTGGGGCAGTGGGCAACATTCTGAACAATCAGGACGTTTGGGGCGCTGTAGACACGCGCACGTTGCTGACAGCAGATGATCGAAAAGGCCTTCCGTGGCACCGTTTTCTTTCGCGCGCCCCCTGTCACCAGGAGTTTTCGCATCCGGAGCTGTGACCTGCCCCGCTCTCCGCGGTGCCCGGGGCAGCGGCTTCGTACCCCGGCGACGGGACCCGACACTCACCCGTACGTGTGGTGACGTTCAGGCTGCCGCCCCTCCGTACGTGTGCATCACCCCCGCGGGAGCGTCACCTCGCGCACCCGGAGTGATCCGGACGGCCGCCCTCAGAGCTCCTCGTCCTCGGCCGGCCGTTCCCAGGACAGGTCCCGCAGCGCGGGTTCCGCGTCGCAGCCGGACGGTACGCGCGGGGAGGGCTGGAACCAGACGACGGTGAGGCGGGAGTGGTACAGGGAGTGGTCGGGGGCCGGGGCGAGCGCCTCGGACCGGAAGCTGCCGACGCACGTCACGGCGGGCAGCAGCTCCACGGGACCGAAGGCGCCCGCGTACTGGTCGGGGTACTCGCGCGGAGGCGGGACCAGGTGGACCGGGGCGCCGGTAAAGGCGCGCCCGGCGGACCGGAGCAGCCGGTCGATCCTCCGGTCGTCGAGGGGCTTGCACGGGTAGCCCTCGAGCAGCCCGCCGTACGTCGACGACAGCCGCAGCTCGGAGAGGTCGACCGAGCGGCCGGAGTCGAGGAGGACGCGGGCGAGTGACACGGTCGGCACTGTGGGGCGGCGGTGCATCGGGGTCTTTCGGTTTTCGTGGGGGGACGGAGAGGGTGGCGCGGACGACGGGTGAGGGACCGGGGAGGGTCAGGGGCGGTGTCCCGTCATCCGCGCGGCCGAAGCGATCGTCGCGCGGGCCTCTCGTTCGGACAGGCCGGTGTGGAGGGCCGCGCCGACCAGGGGGTCCACCAGCGCCGGGCCGATGCCGTCCTCGTAGGCGCGGCAGGCCGCCCAGAACAGGCGGGTGTTGCGCTGGCCCTCGTGCGCCGCGAGCACGAACTGGACGAGTCCCTGACCGTGCCCGCCGGCCGACGGGGGCGTCGGGTGGTGCGCGCGGGGCGGCGGGAGGAGCAGGCGCAGGAGGGTGGGCGGGCAGGGCGCCGGGACCAGGTGTGCGGTGCCCTCGGCGGTGGTGTACGGGCCGCGGTCGGTGCGGGAACCGGGCCCGACGAGATAGCCGCCGGCGCCCCGGATGTCGATGCCGGGGGCCAGGCGGCCCGCGGAGTTGGGCACGACGACGTCCGGCGGGCCGCTCAGCCACAGGTGGCGGCCGCCGCTCGGGGTCAGGACGATCACCGTGGCGGGGATCGTGAACAGGTGGCGCCGGGCCAGCTCGCGCAGGGCGGCGAACGGGTCCGTACCGCTCTTGGTGTCCAGGTCGACGCCGATGAGGTGGTGCGGGGGCAGTCCGCAGGCGATGCCGTAACCGGTGGCGCGGGGTGCGGCGGCGAACAGTTCGCGGATGCGGGCGGGGTCGGTGGAGGCGTCGTGGACGCCGTGGCCGAAACGGCCGCACTCGCCGTGGCAGGGCGGGCCCGCCGGCTCCGGGGTGTCGCGGTGCGGTGAGCGCAGGGCCGGGAGTTTCGTCCGGGACAGGGGGATGACGGCCAGACCGCGTTCGGCGGCTGACAGGGCGTGCGCGAGGGCCAGTGTCGTGGCCTGCCGGTCGGTGGTGGCCATACCTCCATGGTCGTACACGCGTTCGAAGAAGGGAAGGGGGCGGAGGCGCGGCGCGCCGGGGTGGGGGCGTGGGCGTGGGCGGGGGAAGTGGCGGAACGCTTCGTCCCTTGCGGGGAGCGGGGCGGGGTGCCCCTCGGAAGGGCGCGGGATCCGAGGGGCGTGCCGGGGTTTACCACCGTGTCGTCACGCTTGCGTGCGAATGATCGCGTCCGGGGTGGTTCGCCGGGCGTTCCCTGGGCGACCCTGGTCTCGCGACGTCGTGCACAGCACCGGGGCGGGGGGACGACTTCCCTGGTGACAGCCGTACTTCACGCGCACGGGGCCATGAGCCGGTGCGTCCTTGTTCTGGAGGGAACACAGCATGGCGAACATCCGTACCGCCCGCGTCATCGCCGCGGTCTCCGCCCTTCCGCTCGCGGTCGCCCTCTTCACCGGCGTCGCGACGGCGGACGACGGCGCCCTGGCGGACGACGGATCGAACGCGACGGCCACGAGCTCCGAGGCCGACGCCCTCGGCAGCGGCGTGGGCGGCGACAACTTCGGTAATTCGGCCACCTCGCAGCAGCAGGCCACCGGCTCCGGCGCCACGAACCGGAACAACACCGCCCAGGTCACCGGTTCCGCCCTCACGGTCGTCAACCAGGGCGACGACAACACGGCCGTCGGCTTCAGCCCGCTGTGGTGAGGCCGGCGCCCTGACCGTGCGGGTGTGCTTCGTGGGGGGGGCAAGGCGTCCGGGTGGCGGGGCTTCGGCACGGCCGCCCGGAGGCGTCCCCGGAGGGAGGGGCGACCGTCGGCGGCCCGGGCGCTCCGGGTCCCTCTGGGGGCCGACCCGCAGTACCCCTCATCCGCTCGTCCACCTCCAGGAGGTGGAGCGGGCCCCACCCCTACAACCTGAGGGGGACGTGCCTTCGGGACCTGCGGGCGATCCGGCGGACCGCCCCCGCTCCTAGCGTTGAGCCATGACCACACCCGTCTGCACCAGCGCTTCGAAGGCCGCCACTCCAGCGACAGCGGCGCAGACCCTCCCGTACCCGTCGTTCTCGTCGTACATGAGGGCTCGCCAGCCGGTGCTCCTGCGTACCGCCCGGTCGCTGACCGGGAACCCGAGCGACGCGGAGGACCTGCTGCAGACCGCGCTCACCAAGACGTACGTCGCCTGGGAGCGCATAGAGGACCACCGGGCGCTCGACGGCTATGTACGCAGGGCGCTGCTGAACACGCGCACCTCGCAGTGGCGCAAGCGCAAGGTCGACGAGTTCGCCTGCGACGAGCTGCCCGAGCCCGACCCGGTGCCCGGCGGCGACGACCCGGCCGAACACCAGGCGCTGCGCGACGCGATGTGGCGGGCGGTCATGCGGCTGCCCGCGCGGCAGCGGGCGATGGTCGTGCTGCGGTACTACGAGGACCTCAGCGAGGTCCAGACGGCCGACGTGCTCGGCGTCTCGGTGGGCACGGTGAAGTCGGCCGTGTCGAGGGCGCTCGGCAAGCTCCGCGAGGACGCCGAACTGGGGCTCGTCCGCGGCTGAGGCGCACCGGCCCTCCGGCGCGGCGTGATCGATCATTCGCTCCCCTAGTGACATACCGCGCGGTATGTGCGCAGAATCAGCGCAACCCGTACCGCCGCGCAGGCAATGTCGCCCAGGAGGACGCCGTGCTGAGCACCATGCAGGACGTACCGCTGCTGATCTCGAGGATCCTGACCCACGGGTCGACGATCCACGGCACCTCACAGGTGACCACCTGGACCGGCGAGGGCGAACCGCACCGCCGTTCCTACGCGGAGATCGGCGCCCGGGCGGCCCAGCTGGCCCACGCCCTGCGCGACGACCTCGGGGTCACCGGCGACGACCGGGTCGCCACCCTCATGTGGAACAACGCCGAGCACGTCGAGGCGTACTTCGCGATCCCCTCCATGGGCGCCGTCCTGCACACCCTGAACCTCCGCCTCCCGGCCGAGCAGCTCGCGTGGATCGTCAACCACGCCGCCGACCGGGTGATCCTCGTCAACGGTTCGCTGATCCCCCTGCTCGCCCCGCTGCTGCCGCACCTGAAGACGGTCGAGCACGTGGTCGTCTCCGGTCCCGGCGACCGTTCCGCGCTGGCGGACGCCACCGCGCGGGTGCACGAGTACGAGGACCTGCTCGCCGGCCGGCCCGTCGCCTACGACTGGCCGGAGCTGGACGAGCGTGCCGCCGCCGCCATGTGCTACACCTCCGGCACCACCGGCGACCCCAAGGGCGTGGTCTACAGCCACCGTTCGATCTACCTGCACTCCATGCAGGTCAACATGGCGCAGTCGATGGGCCTGACCGACCAGGACACCTCGCTGGTCGTGGTCCCGCAGTTCCACGTCAACGCCTGGGGCCTGCCGCACGCCACCTTCATGACCGGCGTCAACATGCTGATGCCGGACCGCTTCCTGCAGCCCGCCCCGCTCGCCGAGATGATCGAGGGCGAGAGGCCGACCCACGCAGCCGCCGTCCCCACCATCTGGCAGGGCCTGCTCGCCGAGCTGACCGCCAAGCCCCGGGACGTCTCCTCCCTCACCCAGGTGACCATCGGCGGCTCCGCCTGTCCGCCCTCCCTGATGGAGGCGTTCGACCGGCTGGGCATGCGGGTCTGCCATGCCTGGGGCATGACGGAGACCTCCCCGCTCGGCACCATCGCCCGCCCGCCGGCCCACGCCGTGGGCACCGAGGAGGAGTTCGCCTACCGGCTGACCCAGGGCCGCTTCCCGGCCGGCGTCGAGGCCCGCCTCACCGGCCCCGGCGGCGAACGCCTCCCCTGGGACGGCGAGTCGGCGGGCGAGCTCGAGGTGCGCGGTACGTGGATCGCGGGCGCCTACTACAACGGCCCCGACGCCGAGCCCCTGCGCCCGGCCGACAAGTTCAGCGAGGACGGCTGGCTGAAGACGGGCGACGTCGGGACGATCTCCCCCGACGGCTTCCTCACCCTCACCGACCGCGCCAAGGACGTCATCAAGTCCGGCGGCGAGTGGATCTCCTCGGTCGAGCTGGAGAACGCGCTGATGGCCCATCCGGACGTCGCCGAGGCCGCCGTCGTCGCCGTCCCGGACGACAAGTGGGGCGAGCGCCCGCTGGCCACGGTCGTCCTCGAGGAGGGTTCCACCGCCGACTTCACCACCCTGCGCGCCTTCCTCCAGGAGGAGGGCAGGATCGCCAAGTGGCAGCTCCCGGAGCGCTGGACGGTGATCGAGTCGGTGCCGAAGACCAGCGTCGGCAAGTTCGACAAGAAGGTGCTGCGCAGGCGGTACGCCGAGGGGGAGCTGGACGTCACCCGGCTCTGACACCGGCGTACGCCGGACGCGCCGGGCGGTGGGGCGTCACCTCACCGCCCGGGACCTCGGGAGCGTCCCACCGCCCGGCGGCACCGCTCACCGCCGTACCGCCGTGCTCCCCCAGCCCAGCGCCAGCCAGACCGCCGCCACCGCCGACACCCCGCCCCAGCCGAAGTGGGTGAAGGCGGTGCCCGCGAGGGCCGAGGCGGTGGCGCCGCCGGCGAAGCCGGAGACGACGTAGGCGGTGTTGGCGACGGCCGGGCTGGAGGTGGTGGTCAGGGCGAGGGTCTGGTTGGCGACGTGGGAGGCGACCAGGGCCGCGTGGATCGCGACCGCGGCGACGAACAGGGCCCAGACGACCTGCCCGCCCAGCCAGAACAGCGGCACGGAGACGGCCGCCAGCAGATACGCCCCCCGTACGACCCGGGCGGCGCCGAAACGGTCGACCAGCCCGCCCGCCAGCGGCGCCACCGCGCTCGCCGCGAGCCCGAAGAGGCCGAACAGTCCGGCGGTGGCGGTGGACAGGCCGTAGGCCGGGCCGGTCAGCAGCAGCGCGAGCGAGGTCCACAGCGCGCTCCACGCGCCGAACATCCCCGCCTGGCGCACCGAGGCGCGCCACAGGTCGGGCGAGCGGCGCAGCAGTCCGGGCAGCGCGGCGAGGCCGCCGAACAGCGAGCCGTCGCGGCGGCGCCGCCCGGACGGCAGGACGAGGGCGGTGGCGACGCCCAGGGCGAGAGTGAGGACGGCCGCGCCCGCGAACACCCACCGCCAGCCGAAGGCCTGCCCGGCGAGCCCGCCGAGGACCCGGGCCGCGACGATGCCGGTGAACAGGCCGGCGATCACGGCGGCGACATGGCGGGCGCGGCGTGCGGCGGGGGCGCGCTCGGCGACCAGCGGGACGAGCAGCTGCGGTACGACGGTCCCGGCCGAGGCGACGAACACGGCGGCGGCCAGCGCGCCCGTGCCCGGGGCGACGGCACTGGCGATCAGTGCGCCGGTGGTGACCAGGGTGAGGACGGTGACCAGCCGGCGCCGGTCGGCGGTGTCGCCGAGCGGGGCGAAGAAGAGCAGCCCGACGGCGTATCCGAGCTGGGCGACCGAGGCGATCCAGGCCACGGCCGACGGCGTGGAACCGAAGTCGCGGGCGATCAGGGAGAGCAGGGGCGCGGCGAGATAGATGTTGGCGGCCGTGACCGCGGTGCAGACGGCGATGAGCGTGAGGAACGCGCCGGAGCCGCGGGACGGGCCCGGACCCCGGCCGGGAGCGGCGAGCGGAGGCCTGCGGGCCGGCCGGCCGGTGCTGGTGGCGCTGGGCGCTGAGGACATGAGCGGGATACCCCTTCGAGCCTGCTCTAGCAACTAACTGGTTGGTTGTCTGATGGGGAACAGTCTGCGCCCTCGCCGGATTCCCCGTCAACCAAACGGTTGGTTACTTGCCGCGCTACCCTGTCCCCATGGGAGTCAGGGACCCCGAGGCCACCAAGGCCCGGATCTTCGAGGCGGCGGTCACCGAGTTCGCCCGCCACGGCATCGCCGGTGCCCGCATCGACCGCATCGCGGCCGAGGCGAAGGCCAACAAGCAGCTCATCTACGCCTACTTCGGCAACAAGGCGGAGCTGTTCGCGATCGTCCTCGAGCGGAAGATGCTGGACCTCGCCGAGTCCGTCCCCGTCGACCCGGACGACATCGAGAGCTGGGTCGACCGGCTGATGGACTACCACGCCGCCCATCCCGAACTGCTGCGCCTGCTCTTCTGGGAGGGCCTGGAGTACGGCACCGACGAACTGCCCCACGAGGGCGAACGCCAGGAGCACTACGTCCGCAAGATCGCCCTGCTCCGGGACGGCCAGGAGCGCGGAGTCGTCACCGACGCCATCCCGGCCGGCGACCTGCTGTTCCTGCTGACCGCGCTGGCCAACTGGACGGCCGTCGTCCCGCAGATGCGGCGCATCCTGGTCGGCGAACAGGACGGGGACCGCGCCCGGCTGCGCGCGTCCGTGAAGGAGGCGGCCCGCCGCCTGGTCGCCCGCTGACGGGCCTTCGCCGGCCGGCCGTCAGTTGGTCCCGATCCGCGACAGCAGGTCGACGATCCGGTCCTGCACCTCTTCACTGGTGGACCGCTCCGCCAGGAAGAGCACCGTCTCGCCGGAGGCCAGTCGCGGCAGGTCCGCCTGGTCGACGGCGGCCGTGTAGACGACGAGCGGGGTGCGGTTGAGCTGCCCGTTCGCCCGCAGCCAGTCGACGATCCCGGCGGAACCGGCCTGCCGCCGGTGCACCCGCATCAGGTCCATCACCACCAGGTTCGGCCGGAACTGCCCCGCCAGCGCCACCGCGTCGGCGTCGCTCGCGGCCCGCGCGACCTGCATCCCGCGCCGCTCCAGCGTCCCGGTCAGCGCCAGCGCGATCTCCGCGTGCTCCTCGATCAGCAGCACGCGCGGGGGGTGCTGATCGCTGTCGCGCGGCGCGAGCGCCTTCAGCAGGACGGCGGGGTCGGCGCCGTACGCGGCGTCGCGCGAGGCCTGTCCCAGCCCGGCCGTGACGAGCACCGGCACCTCGGCGGCCACCGCCGCCTGCCGCAGCGACTGCAGGGCCGTGCGGGTGATCGGCCCGGTCAGCGGGTCCACGAACAGCGCGGCGGGGAACGCCGCGATCTGCGCGTCGACCTCCTCGCGCGAGTTCACGATCACCGGCCGGTAGCCGCGGTCGCTCAGCGCCTGCTGCGTGGTGACGTCCGGCGCGGGCCACACCAGCAGCCGGCGCGGGTTGTCCAGCGGCTCCGGCGGCAGCTCGTCGTCCATCGGCTGCGGACGCGGCGGATCCGCCACCTCGACGGCCCCGCCCGGACCGTCCAGCGGCTCGGGCCCCTCGGCGGCGTCCGCGTCGGGCGCCCCTATGGCGTACGACCGTCCGGTGCCCTCGGTCGCCGGCGCGAGCCGGGACTGCGCCGGCGCGTGGGCGGGCACGGGCTCGGCCGACGGGTGCGGGCGCGCGTTCTGCTCGGTGCCCGCGTCCGCGTCGGGGCGCGTGCCGAGCTTGCGGCGGCGCCCGGAGCCGCCCGGCTGGTGCGGGGGAGGCGTGGCCGACGGCAGCGGCTGCTGCACCTGGGCGGCCTGCCGGTTGAACGGCACGCCCTGCCCCAGCGTCCGCACGCTGATCGCCCGCCCCTGCGTGGAGTCCGGGTCGACCGGCGCCGCGGCCTCCGCGGGCAACGGCTGGGCGGCCCGCTGAACCGGCGCGCCCTCGGGCGGCAACGGGGTGCCGGCGGAGGGGGTCGGCTGCGACGGGCTCACGGCCGCCGGGACCGCCGTGCCGGCACCGGAGGCGTCACCGGCGACGGGCCACTGCTGCGTGGCGGGGGCACCCTCGGCCGCGGCGCCGGGCGCGGGCGCGGCTTCCGCGGGAAGCGGCTGCGCGAGGGGAAGCGGCTGCGCGGCCTCTCCCCGGGCGGCCACGGGAGCCCCGTGCGCCGGGGGCGTGGCGGCTCGCGGCGGAATGACGGCGCCCTGTGCCGGTACGGGAGCCCCTTGCGGGGGAACGACCGCGGGAGTGCCGTGTGCCGGGACGGGGGCCGCTCCTTGCGGGGGAACGGCCGCGCCCTGCGCGGGTACGGGAGCGCCCTGCGGCGGGACCGCCGCACCCTGCGCGGGTACGGGAGTGCTGTGTGCCGGGGGCGTGGCGGCTTGCGGCGGGATGGCAGCGCCGTGTGCCGGGACGGGGGCCACCCCTTGCGGGGGAACGGTTGCCGGAGCGCCCTGCGGAGGAGCGGCCGCCCCCTGCGCGGGTACGGGGGCGCCCGGAACCGCAGCCCCCTGCGCCGGGACGGGAGCGCCGTGTGCCGGGACGGAGGCCACCCCTTGCGGGGAAACGGCCGCGCCCTGGGCGGGTACGGGAGCGACCTGGGGTGCAGGGGAAGTGCCCTGCGGCGAGACCGCAACACCCTGCGCGGGCACGGAAGCACCCTGCGGGGGAACAGGCGCACCCTGTGCGGGCACGGAAGCACCCTGCGGGGGAACAGGCGCACCTTGTGCGGGCACGGGAGCCCCCTGCGGCGGAACCGGAGTGCCCTGCGGCGCGGCAGGCGCCCCCTGGGCCGGTGCCGTCCCCCACTGCGCCGGAGCCGCCGGAGCCTGGGCGACCGCCGCCTGCGCGGCCGGAGCGGGAGCCTCGGCGGGTGTGCCGGCGGGCTCCGCCTGCTGGGCGGCGGCCCGGCGCCGACGGCCCGTCGGCGCGGTGGTGGGATGCGGCTGCGGCGGGGTGTGGTCGTCGGCCTGGTCGTGCGGAACGGCGTCATGGCGGCCGTCGTCGACCCCGGCCGTCCCGGTCTGCCCGATCGCCTCGGCCTGTGCCGTCCGACCGGCCTGCTGCTCCTGGTCCGCCTCGGCCGGTGGCAGCGCGAACACCGTACGGGGCGCGGCCTCCTGCGCCGCCGCCCGCTCGGTGGCGGCGGCCAGCGCCCGCCGACGCCGCCCCGTCGGCTGCGACTCCCCCGAAGCCTGAGCCGGAACGTGCACCGCTGTCCCGGCCGGGGGCGCGTCGGCCGTCCCGTCACCGCCGGACGGCGCGGGCAGCGCCGGCGGCAGCGCGTGCTGTTCGCCGGATTCGTGCCGGGCGCGCTGCCCGGAAGGCGTCGGCACCCCCTGCGGCGGTACGGTCCCGCCCAGCCCCGTGTTCGACGCGGCGGCCCCCGCCGCGTGCTCGGCGGCGGTGACGACGGCCCCCTCGGACACCCCGGGCACCCCGGCCGCCCCGACGACGTCGACCTCGGCACCCACCACGGTCGGCGCGTCCTCGGCCGGCCGGCCGCGCCGGCGCCCGGTGCCGCCGGACGCCGGCTGCGCCGGAAGCTGTGTCGGCGCGGGCTCGTCGTCGGCTGCGGCGGTCGCCGCCCGGCGCCTGCGCCGGCCGGTGGGCGTGGACTCCGTGTCGGAGCCGTCGTCCGCGCCCGGCAGCTCGCTCTCCAGGAAGGCGTCCGTGGACGCCCGCCGCGCCCGGCGCCGCCCGCCACCGGAGGCCGGCTCGGCAGGAGCGGTCTCCTCGGCCGGCACCGCCGTCCCGGCGGCCGCCACGGACCCCGCCCCGTCCCCGATCGGCACCTCGAGGACGAACGCGCTGCCGCTCATCCCGGGCACCTCGTGCGTCTGCAGCACACCGCCGTGCGCCCGGACGATCCCGCGCACGATCGGCTCGTGCACCGGGTCGCCGCCGCCGTACGGTCCGCGCACCTCGATGCGTACGACCTCGCCGCGCTGCGCCGCCGCGACCACGACCGTGTTGTCCAGGTAGCCGCCCGCCGCCACGGGCGTGTTGCCGGTCGCGTCGACACCCGCGACGTCCGCGACGAGATGCGCGAGGGCGGTCGCGAGCAGCCGCGGGTCGACCTCGGCCTCGATGGGCGGCGCGTGCACGGCGAACTGCACCCGTCCGGGGCCGATGAGCTCCACGGCACCGTCGACTCCGGCGGCGACGACGGCGTCGAGCATCGCCCTGGTACGGGTGACCTGCTCGCTGCCGGCGTCGAGCCGCTGGTAGCCGAGGACGTTGTCGATGAGGGTGGTGATCCGGGCGTAGCCGGCCGACAGGTGGTGGAGCACCTGGTTGGCCTCGGGCCACAGCTGCCCGGCGTCGTCGGCGGCCAGCGCGGACAGCTCCCGGCGCAGTTCGTCCAGCGGTCCCCGCAGGGACCGTCCGAGCAGGGTGAGCAGCTGGTCGTGCCGCGCGGCGAGGGCCTCGTAGCGGTCCTTCTCCCGCTCGCCGAGCGCGGCGTACCGCTCCTCGTTCGCGGCGAGTTCCTCCGCGTGCTGCTCGCGCAGCTCCTCCAGCTCGGTGACGTGGCCCTGGCGCAGGGCGGTGAGTTCGGAGCCGTGTTCCTCGGCGAGCCGCTCCAGCTCCTCGGCGTGCTCCCGCTCGGCCTTCTCCTTCTCCTCGACGAGCGCGTCGTAGGGACGGCGGTCGAGGAACGTCATGACGGCGCCGACGAGCTGGTCGCCGTCGCGCACCGGCGCGGTCGTCAGGTCGACCGGCAGCTTGTCGCCGTTCTTGGCGTACAGCACCTGACCGCGCACCCGGTGCTTGCGCCCGGAGCGCAGGGTGTCGGCGAGCGGGGACTCGTCGTACGGGAAGGGGGCGCCGTCGGCGCGCGAGTGGAGGACCAGCGTGTGCAGTTCGCGCCCGCCGAGTTCGCCGGCCCGGTAGCCCAGTATCTGGGCGGCGGCCGGGTTGACGAGGACGATCCGCCCGTCGGTGTCGGTCCCGACGACGCCCTCGGAGGCGGCGCGCAGGATCATCTCGGTCTGCCGCTGCGAACGCGCGAGCTCGGCCTCGGTGTCGACGGTGCCGGAGAGGTCGCGGACGACGAGCATCAGCAGCTCGTCGCCGGTGTAGCCGGAATTGTCGTACGCCTGCTGGCCGTTCTCCAGATTCGCACTGGTGACCTCGACCGGGAACTCGGTCCCGTCGGTCCGCCGGGCGACCATCCGCGTCGGCTTGGTGCGCGCCCGGGGGTCGATGTGGTCGGGCCGCCGCATGGAGCCGGGGATGAGCCTGGAGTCGAACTGCGGCAGCAGGTCCAGCAGCCCCCGCCCCACCAGCGCCGTGCCCGGGGTCTCGAAGGCCTCCAGGGCGATGGCGTTGGCGTTGACGACCGTGCCGTTGGCGTTGACCAGCACCAGGGCGTCCGGAAGCGCGTCGAGTATGGCTGCGAGGCGAGCAGTGCCCCGGGATGGCCTGCTGCTCACGAGACGCTTCCTCCCTGTTACCGCGACGTGCCGACCGCTCGGGCCATCTTGCCAACCTGCCCGCAGCGTGTCACGCGAGGGAGTCTAAGGGCTGGGATTGCGCTCGCGACGCCGGATGGGACGGACATCGCATCAGGACGTGACGGCGGGGTGACGCCCGGTGCGCCCGGAACCCGTGACTGCCTGCGCCGACGCGCCACGAACCTTCGCGGGACCTTTACGCCCCCTGTGCCCCGACTCGCCACCGCGCGCCCTCGGCCGCTCCCGGTCGCCCTCACGCGCGCCCCGCGGCGCCCGCTTCGGGCAGCAGCGGCACCAGCCGGTCCCAGCGGGCGATCTCGCATCCGTTCGTACGGTCGTAGGTCGCGTCGACCGGACGGCCGGCCCAGGTGCCGGTGACGCGGGCGGTGGCGGGTCCGCCGTACTGCAGGGTGCAGACGGCGTCCCGCGGCGCCGGGGCGAAGGCGTCGCTCCCCCACCGCGTGTTCCGCTCGGCGGCCGCGCAGGCCCCGGCGGGGTCGGGATGGCTGCCGCCGCTGGGCCGGCACCGCACCTCGTACGTCCCGTCCGCCCCGCCGCCCGCGTCGCGCACGGTGACGGTGAGGCGGTCCCCGCGCGCGGGCGCGTCCTGCGCGGACGCCGCCGGGGGCGCGGTGGACAGCGGGGCGAGGACCGCGACGGAGGCGGCGGCGCCGACGGCGAGCCGCCGCAGCCGGGGACGAGCGGCGCCGGGAACCCGGGGGATGACCTTCAGCATGACCTGACCAACGCGCCACCGCGCGAGACGTTGCGCCGCGGCGGCGCGACGGCCGGAAGTGCTTTGCCCTGCGGGCTCTCCGCCTAGTACCGTGGGTGGCGATTGGTGACACCCCACGCGGGTGTGTCATCATCGGCACGCACCGAATCCGCTCGCGCTCACGCGCGGAAGGTTCTGTGCATGGAGGCGTCGCCTAGTCCGGTCTATGGCGCCGCACTGCTAATGCGGTTTGGGTCTTAAAGCCCATCGAGGGTTCAAATCCCTCCGCCTCCGCACCGATCACGAAGCCCCGGCCATTGCGGTCGGGGCTTCGTCGTTGTCGCCCGTCGATTCCGTGTTCGCGCAGGTCACAAGGGGTGGGCCAAACGGATTTCACATGAGGGCGGCAGTCATGTAATGTTCTTCCTGTCGCCGCGAGCGGGCCGAAAGGACCGGGGAGCGGCGAGAAAACTGAAGAGACAGGCACTCGTAGCTTAACGGATAGAGCATCTGACTACGGATCAGAAGGTTGCAGGTTCGAATCCTGCCGAGTGCACACAGAGCAGAGGCCCCGGAGAGATCCGGGGCCTCTGGCGTTTCCGGCGGTCAGTGGCAACCGGTGGCGGTCGAAGAGCCGGCCCCGCGGCCGTCGTCCGGCTCAGGCCGCGGACGGCGGGATGTTCTGGTTGGCGCGGAAGAAGTTGTCCGGGTCGTAGGCGCGTTTGACCGCGGTCAGCCGGTCGTAGTGGTCGCGGTAGGTGGAGCGGACGCGCTCGGGGCCCTCCGACTCGCCGATGAAGTTGACGTACGAGCCTCCCATGGAGTGCGGGTGCAGGTCGGTCCAGTAGTCGACGCACCACTGCCGGACCAGGTCGGCGTTGGCCGGGTCGGGGTCGATTCCCGCGATGACGCCGGACCACACCGCGTCCCGGTACGCCCAGGCCGTTTCGCCGGGGGCGACCCGGTGGGCCGCTCCGTCCACGGGGTACAGGTGCATCGTCGACAGGCCGGTGGGGAGGGCCCGGCCGTACCTCTCGTGCACCGCGACGGCGTCGTCGGGGACGCTGTCGAAGAAGTCGCCGCGCCAGTACCACTGGAGCCCCTTGGGGACCAGCTCGTCGAACATGGTCTGCAGGGCGGGGTAGGGCATCGGTGTGGCGAAGTGGAAGGCGGGCGGGGCCGGGTCGTTGACCACGGACAGCACGTCCTCCAGGCGGCCGTCCGCCAGGTCGCCGGTGCAGCACCAGATCACGGCGCACATCTTCTGGCCGTGGAGCGGTTCCGGGAAGGGCGGCCCGGGCGGGACCGTCATGACCGCGAAGAACCCGTTGAGGTCCTCCGGCGCGGCGGGCAGGAACTCCCGGTACCAGCGCAGCACCTCGGCCGTGCGCTCGATCGGCCACACGGTCGCCGCGACCCCGACCGTGTCCACCGGGTGCAGCCGGTAGGTGAACGACGTGACCACGCCGAAGTTGCCGCCGCCGCCCCGCAGCGCCCACAGCAGGTCCGGGTGCTCCTTCTCGGAGGCGGTGACGACGCTGCCGTCGGCCAGGACGACGTCCGCGGCGATCAGGCTGTCGACCGTCAGCCCGTAGGCGCGGGTCAGGTGGCCGTGCCCGCCGCCCAGCGTGAGACCGCCGACCCCCGTGGTCGAGTTGATCCCGCTCGGCACGCCGAGGCCGAAGGCGTGGGTCTCGTGGTCCAGGTCTCCCAGTTGGCTGCCCCCGCCCACCTGCGCGGTCTCGGTCTCCGGGTCGACACGCACCCAGCGCATCGGGGACAGGTCGAGGGTGAGCGCGTCATCGACCAGGCACAGCCCCGGCCCGCTGTGCCCGCCACTGCGCACCGCGAGGTCGATCCCCCTCTCCTGGGCGAAGGCGATGGTGGCCCGGACGTCCGCCGTGCCCGTGCACCGTGCGATGACGGCCGGACGCCGGTCGATCATGGCGTTGTAGATGCTGCGGGCCTCGTCGTAATCCGCGTCCTGCGGTGTGACGACCCGTCCTCGCAGGGCCGCGCGGAAGTTGTCGAGAGCAGTCGCGTCCATGCCGCTCATGAGCGGACACCCCTTGGGAGAGATTGCGGAAACGGATGGCCGCGGCGGACGGAACCGGCGGATCGGCCGACGTTCGTCCGGGGCCGGGGATCGAATCCCCACTTTCTCCAGTGTGATGTACGTCACAGCTCTGTGCGATGTGGGGAAGTCAGTCCGGGGGGCCGTGGTTTCCGCGGCGCAGGAGCGTGGTGCGGAGGTAGTGGGTCAGGGCGGTGGCCGCCGCCGTGAGGAAGACGAAGGTGTAGAGGATCTGCAGGATGGTGACCAGGCGGGCCGTCTGGCCGCGCGGGGTGATGTCGCCGTAGCCGACGGTGGCGAGGGTGATCAGCGTGAAGTACAGGGCGTCGAGGCGGGTGTCGAGGCCGACGAGTTCGCCGGGGCGCTGGGCCAGGGCCAGGTAGGTGGTCGCGAAGACCAGGATGGACAGGCTCGTCAGCAGGGGGATGACCAGCCCCGGACGTGTGTTCGGGATCCCGAGCAGGACGTGGACCACCTGCCTCAGCAGGAGGACGGCCACGAGCACCAGGGCGAGGATGAAGAGGGTCCAGCTCAGGGCCGGCCGGCGCGGGCCCAGGTCGTCCACGGGGAGGAGGAAGTAGGCGGCGACCATCGCCACCACACCCGCCACCCCGGCCAGCCCTGGCCAGAAGGTCCTCCAGGTCGCGAACGCGCGTTCTAGGCCTGGTACTCGCGACGTGGTGCGCACAGGGCCCAGATGATGAAGCCGTCGATGACGATGAGGGCGATCGACCAGACCGGTGCATGGGGCAGCCACACGAAGTTGGCGACCATGCTGAGTCCGGCCAGCGTGATGCCCACCGCGCGGGCCCAGGTGGCCCCGGTGAACAGGGCGAGACCGGCGGCGGTCACCAGGGCGCCGAGGATCAGGTGGATCCAGCCCCAGCCGGTCAGGCTGAACTCGTAGGTGAAGTTCTGGGTGGCGACGAAGACGTCGTCCTCGGCGATGGCGGCGATGCCCTGGAAGATCGCCATGATGCCGCCGAAGGTCATCAGGACCGCCGCTGCCGCCGTCCAGCTCGTCGCCCAAGGGCTCCCGGCCTCCCACCCGGCCCGGTGGTGACGCGTGCCGCTGACATTGCTCGCCATGTGTCCGACCTTTCGGTTGTCCCCGAGCACTGCCTTCCACCAGGCTCGCACCCCGGTCCGCACTCGGCACCTCGGCGGGTGCGCCGTCCCCGTCGGGGAGCACGGAGGTCCCCTCCGGGGTGCGGCCGGCGAAGAATGCGGTGGTGCGGGCGGAGGGGACGCGTGGATCTCGCCGGCGCGGGGCCGTTGTCAGTGGCGCCCCCTAGTGTCGTCGAAGATGGCACAGGCATGGAGGTGCTCGGGGCTGCGGTGGTCGGCGGACGGTCCCGTGCTGGCGTGGGAGGGCGGCCGGCGCTCCGTGCTGACCCGGGGGAAACGGGTGGCCTTCGGGGTCGGGGAAGGGGGAGTGCGGACATGTGTGGGGGCGCGGGGACACACGTGTCCGCTCGGGGCGGCCGTTCCGGGGCGGAGCACGGGGGCGCGCTGCGAGGAGTGCGCCCGGCTGGACCGGGCACACTCGGTGGCCGCCGACACCCTCGCGGACGATTCGCGGCCCTACCGCGTCTACCTGGCGTGGTTCGGGCCCGGGATGACCAAGGTCGGGATCACCGCCGTGCGGCGCGGGCCGGCCCGGCTGCTGGAGCAGGGGGCGGTCTGCTTCAGCTGGCTGGGAACCGGGCCGCTGATGGCGGCCCGGCGCACCGAGGAGCTGCTGCGCGCCGCGCTCCGCGTGCCCGACCGCATCCCCTACGCCGGCAAGCGGGCGGCGCGGGCGGCCCTCCCGGACGGGGAAGGGGACCGGGCGGCCGAGATCGCCGGGTTGCACGCGCGGGCGGTCGCCCTGGCGGGGTGGCCGGAATCGCTCGCCCCCGAGCCGTTCCGCCCGGTCGATCACGTCGGGGTGTTCGGGCTGTCGGGGGTGCCGGCCGCCGTGGGGGAGGTGAGCGAACTGGTCGCCGGGGGCGCGGTGAGCGGGGAGCTGGTGGCCGCCGCCGGTCCCGATCTGCATCTGGCGACGGGGAAGGGGGTCGTGGTGCTGGACACCCGGCTGCTGACCGGATGGGAACTGCTCCCGGTCCGGGGACGGGAGTCCACGCTGCCGGTGAGGGGGATCAAGGACCGGGCGACGGCGCAGGACGGGCTGTTCTGACCCGGGGACCGGCACCTCCCGGCCCGGGGACCGGCACCTCCCGGCCCGGGGGCGCGGTCGCGGGCGGTCGTGGGCGGCATGACCGCTCACCCCGCCATCCGTACCGAGGCCGACGGCGTACGGCGCTTCGGGGAGGGGCTCGGGCCGCCCCGGCTGAGAGCCGCCTGTGAGTTTCTCAGGTAAAACACAGGTTGCCGAAAGGGTGCTCTCAGAGGCCCCGGACATCGTGTGCGGTATGACCACGATCTCGCCCCAGGGGCGCACCGAACTGCTGAGGCCGGACGGGAGCCCCGTCCGCGTGCTTGTGGTGGACGACGAGCAGTCGATCACCGAACTGCTGTCCATGGCCCTGCGGTACGAAGGCTGGCAGATCCGCAGCGCGGGGGACGGCCAGGGGGCCCTCCGGACCGCACGCGAGTTCCGGCCCGACGCCGTCGTCCTGGACATGATGCTCCCGGACATGGACGGGCTGGCCATCCTCGGCCGGCTGCGCCGCGAGCTGCCGGACGTGCCCGTGCTGTTCCTCACCGCCAAGGACGCCGTCGAGGACCGTATCGCCGGACTGACCGCCGGCGGGGACGACTACGTCACCAAGCCGTTCAGCCTGGAGGAGGTCGTCGCCCGGCTGCGCGGGCTGATCCGCCGCTCCGGCGCGGCCGACCGCCGCTCCGAGTCGATGCTGGTCGTCGGCGACCTCACCCTCGACGAGGACAGCCACGAGGTCACCCGCGGCGGCGACAACATCCACCTCACCGCCACCGAGTTCGAGCTGCTGCGCTTCCTCATGCGCAATCCGCGGCGCGTGCTCAGCAAGGCCCAGATCCTCGACCGGGTCTGGTCGTACGACTTCGGCGGGCAGGCGAACGTCGTCGAGCTGTACATCTCGTACCTGCGCAGGAAGATCGACGCGGGCCGGGAGCCGATGATCCACACCCGGCGCGGCGCCGGCTACATGATCAAGCCCGCGGTCTCGTGAGCGGACGACGGCGGCCGCGTCCGCAGCGGCGGGCACGCACCCCGCGCACCCTGCGGACGCGGCTCGTCGTCGCGTCCGTGGTGCTGATCGCGGTGGTGTGCGCGGTGATCGGTACGGTGACCACGCTGGCGCTGCGGTCCCATCTGTACGAGCAGCTCGACGGGCAGCTGAGCGAGGTCGCCAAGCGCGCGGCGGGCGGCCCGGACAAGGGCGAGCCGCCTCCCCAGCTCCTGGGGGCCGAGGACCCCCTCGACTTCGTCACCAAGGGCCCGCAGGGCATCGGCACCATCGGCGTCACCGTCGAGGACGGCCGGGTGACCGACGGGATCGTCAGCAAGCCCAAGAAGGAGAACGGCTTCACGACGTCCGAGGCGACCCAGCTCTCCGCGGCCCAGCTCGCGGCCGTCGCCACCGTCCCGCGCGACCTGCACCAGCACACCGTGGACATCCCGGGCCTGGGCGAGTACCGGGTGCAGTACGAGAGCGGCCGGAACGGCGCGTTCTACGTCGCGCTGCCGACCGAGGACACCAACGACACGATCAACACCCTCATCCTGGTCGAGATCAGCGTCACCGGCGCCGGACTGGTCGCCGCCGGGATCGCCGGGTACGTCCTGGTCGGCGTCGCCACCCGCCCCCTCCGCAAGGTCGCCGCCACCGCCACCCGGGTCTCCGAACTGCCCCTGCACACCGGTGAGGTGAATCTCGAGGAGCGGGTCCCCGAGTCCGAGTGCGATCCGCACAGCGAGGTCGGCCGGGTCGGCGCCGCGCTGAACCGGATGCTCGACCACATCCACGGAGCGCTGCACGCCCGGCAGGAGAGCGAGACCCGGGTGCGGCAGTTCGTCGCGGACGCCAGCCACGAGCTGCGCACGCCGCTGGCCTCCATCCGGGGCTACGCCGAACTCACCCGGCGCGGCCGGGAACAGGTCGGCCCCGACACCCGGCACGCGCTCGGACGGATCGAGTCCGAGGCGAGCCGGATGACCCTGCTCGTCGAGGACCTGCTGCTGCTCGCCCGGCTGGACGCCGGCCGGCCCCTGCAGTTCGAGGAGACCGACCTCGTCCCGCTCGTCGTGGACACCGTCAGCGACGCCCGCGCCGCGGGCCAGGACCACGTCTGGCGGCTCGAACTGCCCGACGAGCCCGCGCCGGTGTGCGCCGACGCCGCCCGGCTCCAGCAGGTCCTCGTCAACCTGCTGGGCAACGCCCGCAACCACACCCCGCCGGGCACCACCGTCACCGCCCGGGTGCGCCGCAACGGCCCCTGGCTCTGCGTGGACGTGGTCGACAACGGGCCGGGCATCCCGCCCGGGCTGCTCCCGCGCGTCTTCGAACGGTTCGCGCGCGGCGACTCGGCGCGCACCCGTGTCACCGGTTCGACCGGTCTGGGCCTGGCCATCGTGCAGGCCGTGGCGACCGCGCACGGCGGTGCCGTGACCGTCGACAGCGTGCCCGGACACACCGCGTTCACGCTCCATCTCCCCGCTGTGGAACCGAAGTTGGCGTCCGATCCGTACTCACAGGCACAGCACAGCCTCGCCACATGGGCACGACAGGGCGTCTGAGCAGAGTCGGTGGCATGCGAACCGATTCTTCTCCCGGCACCCTGCCGGCGCGGGAGCACCTCCCGGCCGCCGGAGCGGGCACGCCGGTCCTGGACGTAGTGATCCCCGTCTACAACGAGGAGAAGGACCTCAAGCCGTGCGTCCGCAGACTGCACGAGCACCTGACCCGCACCTTCCCCTACGCCTTCCGCATCACGATCGCCGACAACGCCTCCACGGACAGCACCCCGCACGTGGCCGGCCGGCTGGCGGAACGGTTCCCGGAGGTGCGGTCCGTGCGCCTGGAGCAGAAGGGACGCGGCCGGGCGCTGCGGACCGTCTGGTCCGCCTCGGACGCCCCCGTCCTCGCCTACATGGACGTGGACCTGTCCACCGACCTCAACGCGCTGCTGCCGCTGGTCGCCCCGCTGATCTCCGGCCACTCCGACCTCGCCATCGGCTCCCGGCTGAGCCGCAGTTCACGCGTGGTGCGGGGAGCCAAGCGGGAGTTCATCAGCCGCTCGTACAACCTGATCCTGCGCGGTTCGCTGCAGGCCCGCTTCTCCGACGCGCAGTGCGGGTTCAAGGCGATCCGCCGTGACGTGGCCCAGGTGCTGCTGCCCCTGGTGGAGGACAGCGGCTGGTTCTTCGACACCGAGCTGCTGGTCCTCTCCGAGCGCGCGGGGCTGCGGATCCACGAGGTGCCGGTCGACTGGGTCGACGACCCCGACTCCACCGTGCACATCGTGAAGACGGCGACCGACGACCTCAAGGGCGTCTGGCGGGTCGGCAGGGCGCTGGCCACCGGCTCGCTGCCGCTGGACCGGCTCGCCCGGCCCTTCGGCGACGACCCGCGCGACCGGGACATCGAGGACGTACCGCAGGGGCTGGCCCGCCAGCTGGTCGGCTTCTGCGTGGTCGGCGTCCTGTCCACCCTCTTCTACCTGCTGCTCTACAGCGGCTTCCGGACCTTCACCGGCTCCCAGACCGCCAACGGCCTGGCCCTGCTGGTCTCGGCGGTCGCCAACACCGCCGCCAACCGGCGGCTCACCTTCGGCGTGCGGGGGCGCGGCGGGGCCGTACGGCACCAGGCGCAGGGCCTGGTCGTCTTCGGCATCGGTCTCGCCCTGACCAGCGGTTCGCTCGCCGCGCTGAACGCCGCCAGCAGCGACCCCGCCCACTCCACCGAGCTGGCGGTGCTCGTCGCGGCCAACCTCGCGGCGACCGTGCTGCGGTTCCTGCTCTTCCGCGCGTGGGTGTTCCCGGACCGCGGCCGGTCCCCCGGGACCGCCGCCCCCTCCGTCGTCCCCGACTGGCAGCACGCCCCCGCAGCCCCCGCCTGGCAGGACGCGACCCTGCCGCTCCAGCCGGTCCGCTCGCCGCTCCCCACCCGTCCGTCCCGGCCTTCCGACCACGAACCGAGGGACTTCCGATGACCACGCAGTACGACCAGACGAGTCCCCCGGCGGACCCCGCCACCTGGGGACCGCCGTCCCCGGTGGCCGACGGCCCCGCCGCCCCCGGGACGGGCGAACCCCGCGGGCCCCTCGCCCGCAGAGCATGGCGCGGCCGGCCCGAGGACCCCCGCTGGGTGCGCCCCGCCCTCCTCGGCCTGCTGCTGGCGACCGGGCTGCTCTACCTGTACAACCTGAGCGCCTCCGGATACGCCAACTCCTTCTACTCGGCGGCCGTCCAGGCGGGCAGCGAGTCCTGGAAGGCGTTCTTCTTCGGCTCGCTGGACGCGGCGAACGCCATCACCGTGGACAAGCCCCCGGCCTCACTGTGGCCGATGGAGCTGTCGGTCAGGATCTTCGGCCTGAACTCCTGGGCGATCCTGGTGCCCGAGGTGCTCATGGGTGTCGGCACGGTCGCCGTCGTGTACGCGGCCGTGCGCCGCCGCTTCAGCCCGGCGGCCGGTCTGATCGCGGGCGCGGTCCTCGCGCTCACCCCGGTCGCGGCGCTGATGTTCCGGTTCAACAACCCGGACGCGATGCTGGCGCTGCTGATGTCCCTCGCCTGCTACCTCGTCGTCCGCGCCCTGGAGGACGGCCGTACGAAGTGGCTGGTGTGGGCCGGGGCCGCGATCGGCTTCGCCTTCCTCGCCAAGACCCTCCAGGCCTTCCTGATCCTCCCGGCCCTCGCGCTGGTCTACGGCGTCTGCGCGCCGGTGCGGCTGAGGAAGCGGCTGGGGCAACTGGCCCTGGCGACCCTCGCGCTGGTCGTCTCCGGCGGCTGGTGGGTCGCGGTCGTCGAGCTGTGGCCGGCGTCGTCGCGCCCGTACGTCGGCGGCTCGCAGAACAACAGCTTCCTGGAGCTGACCTTCGGCTACAACGGTCTCGGCCGGCTCAGCGGCGAGGAGACCGGCAGCGTCGGCGGCGGTGGCGGTATGGGCGGCGGCGGACAGTGGGGCGAGACCGGCTGGGACCGGATGTTCAACTCCGAGATCGGCGGCCAGATCTCCTGGCTGCTGCCCGCCGCGCTGATCCTGCTCGTCGCCGGCCTGGTCCTCACCCGGAGGGCCGCGCGGACCGACCTGGCCCGCGCCTCGTTCCTGGTGTGGGGCGGCTCGCTGCTGATGACCATGGTGGTCTTCAGCTACATGGCCGGCATCTTCCACCAGTACTACACGGTGGCCCTCGCGCCGTACCTCGCGGCCGTGACCGGCATGGGCGCGGCGGCCCTGTGGGAGAAGCGGCGGGCGCCGTGGGCGTCGCTCGGCCTCGCGGCCGCCGTCACGGCCACGGCCGCCTGGGGGTACGTGCTGCTCAACCGCACGTCCGACTACCTGCCGTGGCTGAAGTGGCTGGTCCTGGTCGGCGGGCTGGTCGCCGCCCTCGGGCTGCTCTTCGCGGGCCGGGTGGGGCGCCGGGTGGCGCTCGCGGCGGCGGGGCTGGGCCTGGTGACCGCGCTGGCCGGTCCGACGGCGTACACGCTGAGCACCGTGCAGGAGGGGCACACCGGTTCGATCGTCACCGCCGGGCCGGCGGGGGCGAGCATGGGCGGCGGTCCCGGCGGGGGCGGCGGCTTCCCCGGCGGGGGCGGGCCCGGCGGGCAGAGCCGGCAGGGCGGCCAGGGCCAGACCCCGCCCGGCGCGGGCGGCAACGGCACCGGCGGCTTCCCCGGCGGCGGCCCCATGGGCCAGAACGGCCAGGGTGGCCAGAACGGCCAGGGCGGCCAGAACGGCCAGGGCGGCCAGAACGGCCAGGGCGCCCCGCAGAACGGCACCGGCAACAGTGCCGAGGGCGGCATGGGTGGCGGCGGCATGGGCGGCCTGCTCGGCGGCGCGGACGTCGATTCCGAGGCGAAGGAACTGCTGGAGGCCGACGCCGGCGACTACACCTGGGTCGCCGCGGCCATCGGCGCCCAGAACGCCGCCAGCTACCAGCTCTCCACCGGTGAACCCGTGATGGCGATCGGCGGCTTCAACGGCACCGACCCGTCCCCGACGCTCGCCCAGTTCAAGAAGTACGTGGCGGACGGAGAGATCCACTACTTCGTCGCCGGCGGCGGCATGGGTGGCGGAATGGGCGGAGACTCCGGAAGCTCCTCGCAGATCTCCACCTGGGTGCAGGAGAACTTCAAGGAGGTGACGGCCGGCTCGGCCACCTTCTACGACCTCACGCAGAAGACGACCGACGGCTGACGGTCCCCCGATGAGGGACGAGGGCGGTGACATCCCATGTCACCGCCCTCACCTGCTCACTCCCCCTCGGCCAGCCGTGCCGGGAAACCGCCGGTCGCCACCGGGCCCCAGCGCTCCGGAGTGATCCGGATGATCGACTTGCCCTGCTTGACCATGGCGGCGCGGTATTCGTCCCAGTCCGGGTGCTCGCCGGCGATGTTCCGGTAGTACTCCACCAGCGGCTCCACGGACTCGGGCGAGTCCACCACCTCGGCGGTGCCGTCGATCTGGACCCACGGCCCGTTCCAGTCGTCGCTGAGGACGATCAGGCTCACCCGGGTGTCCCGCTTGGCGTTGCGGGTCTTGGCGCGCTCGGGGTACGTGGAGACCACGATCCGGCCCGAGTCGTCGACCCCGCAGGTCAGCGGCGATCCCTGGGGACCGCCGTCGGCCCGCCGGGTCAGCAGGATCGCCCGGTGCCGGGGCCGTACGAAGTCCAGCAGCTCGTCGAGGGAGACGCGGGTGTTCGTCGCGATGTTGGGTGCCATGGCGCCAGCCTAGGCGGCCAGGGCTTCCGGGAGGTTGTCGTACACGGGGACGTCGCGGCGCAGGCCCGTCAGCTCCAGCACGCGGCTCGCCACGCTGTCCGGGCGGGCCACCACGTGCACGCGGGTGCCGGGGCGCAGCAGCCGGCGCACCTCGTTGATGAGGCGGACGCCCTGGGAGTCCATGAACAGGGTCGCGGTGAAATCGAGGACCAGGACCCGGGGCCGCGGGCCGTCGCCGGGACGTGTCCTGGAGACGATGACGTCGAGGAGGTCCCCGGCGTTGGAGAAGTCGATCTCCGGCGGGAACCGGAGCAGCTCGTGCTCGGAGGGGTTCGGCAGGAAGGTCACGGTGCTCACCTGGCAGACATGCGTCGTCCGGGATTCCGGTGAGGCCACTTCCTGACCCGCCCGTCCATTGCACCACGCCGGAGGGCACCGGCGGAAGCGGGCCGGGGAGGTGATCGGCCCGGGCGCCGATACCGCAGGTCCGGACGTCACCCCGACGCAACCGAACAGATAGAGTTCTGTGCGTCCTGTGCTCGCAGTCGGGAATGTGCTGCGGAGCTCTCCTGCGCACGGCCGTGAGGCCGTGCATGCCGAAGAGGTTCGTGGTGGCTACGTCCGAGTTTTCTGATTTGCCCCGTTTCCCGGCCGGGTTGGAGCTGGCGGATGCACTCACGGCGGCAGCGCAGCGACTGCATGAGACGTCCACCCCGGACAGCACCCTGGACACCGCCGTCCGCCTCGCCGTCGACCTCGTGCCCGGTGCCGACCACGCGGGCATCTCCGTCATCGAGCGGGACAACCGGCGCTCCACGCTCGCCTGGACCGACGACGTCGTGCGCGCCGCCGAGGAGGGCGGCGCCGCCGGGGCGGGGCACCAGCCGTACTGGCACCGTCTGTGGGCCGCCCCGGTGGCCGGGGTCGAGGACAGCGAGAACGGCGAGGGCGACGACACGCTGTCCCGACTCGGCCTGCGCTCCGTGCTGTCGCTGCGGCTGCGGGCCGACCGCCGCCGGCTGACCGTGCTGACCGCCTACGCCCGCAAGCCGCGCGCCTTCGACGAGACCGCACTGCGGGTGGGCCGGCTGTTCACCGCGCACGTCGGCATCGCCCTCGACTCCGCCACCGTGCGCGAGCAGCTCACCGAGGCCATGCGCACCCGGGACCTGATCGGCCAGGCCACCGGCATCCTCATGGAGCGCCTGGACATCGACGCGGCCGGCGCCTTCGACAGCCTGGTCCGGGCCTCGCAGCGGGAGAACGTCAAACTGCGCGACCTCGCCCGCCGCATCGTCGACCCGCACAGCACCCCCTGACGGGGCCTCACACGGCCGGGAGCGACTCCCCCTGGACGGCCTGGACGTCCAGCTCCACCCGGAGGGTCGTGCCGATGGCCGCGATGCCGGCCTGGACGACCTGGTTGTAGTTCATCGCGAAGTCCTCGCGCCGCAGTTCGGCCGTGGCGCGGAAGGCCGCCCGGGTGCCGCCCCAGGGGTCCGCCCCGGTGCCGAGGTAGGCCAGGTCGAGGTCGACGGGCCGGACGACCCCCCGCATGGCCAGCTCGCCGTGGACCGTCCAGCGGTCGGAACCCGCCTCGGTCAGACCGGTGGACCGGTAGGTGATCTCGGGGTACCGCTCGACGTCCAGGAAGTCCGCGGACCGCAGATGGGCGTCGCGCGTCCCGTTGCCGGTGTCGATGGACGCCGCCCGGATCACCGCCTCCACGCGGGACTTGGCGACGTCGTCCGGCGCGACCTCCACCAGGGCCGCGAACTCGGTGAACCGGCCCCGCACGCTGGAGATGCCCAGGTGCCGGGCGACGGCCGCCACGCTCGAATGCGCCGGGTCCACGGTCCACGGCCCCGGCGGCGGCAGCTCGGTGCCGCCCTGCCGGGCCAGCGTCACCGTCCCGACCTCGGCCCGACCGCTCGCGGTGACGATCGCGCTCGCGGCGGCGGGCGCGTACCCGACCGCGGTGACGACGACGGTGTACGCCCCCGGCGCCAGCGCGGTGGCGTCCCGGACGGCGCCCTCGGCGTCCGCCCCGGCGCGCAGCACCTGCGTACCGGTCCCGTCGGTCACCGTGACGACCGCGTGCGACACGGCCCATCCGTCCCGGGTGCGGATCCTCGCGGTCAGTGGCATCCCGTTCTTCTCCCTGCGAACACGTACGAAATGGTCGGATGAGGCCGGCCCGCGGCGGGGACGCGTCTCCGCCACGGAACGCGTCCGCCCGCCACGGGCCGGGGTTTGGCTACTCGCCCGGGTGGGCGAGCTCGATGTCGTGGTCGTCGACACCGGCGCCGGAGACGGTCAGCGCCGTGGCCACCGGCGGGTAGCCCGTGGCGATGACGGTGTACTCGCCGCCGTCCAGATCGGCGAAGGCGTACGCCCCGTCCGGACCGGTCGTCGCCGTGCCGGCCACGTTGCCGGCCGCGTCGACCAGGGTGACCCGGGCGTCGGCCAGCGGCCCGTGCGGGGCGCGGACCACACCCCGCACCCGGGCACCGGTCTCCAGGTCGACCTCGACCCGGGTGACCCCGGTGCCGCCGACCTCGACGGGCAGCGCGCGCGGCCGGTACCCGGCGGCGTTCACCGCCACCGTCACCGCGCCCGGCACCAGTTCGGTGAACGAGAACTCGCCCTGCTCACCGGTGCTCCCGGTGGCCAGCAGATCCCCGCGCACATCGGTGACGATCACCATCGCGTCCGGCACCGGCAGTCCGCTGCCCGCCGCGCGGACCAGCCCGTTCAGGCCGCTGGTGCCGCTGAGCAGGATGTCGTAGGCGACCGGCTCGCCGTCCACCACGACCGTGGACGCCTGCGGCTGGTGGCCGTCGGCGGCGGCGATCAGGACGTACGACCCCGCGCCCGGCGCGTTCAGGGCGTAGGAGCCGTCGGCCCGGGCGACCGACCGGCCCAGCTGCCGGCCTCCCAGCGAGATCAGCGTGACGGCGGCCTGCGGGACCGGGACGGACTCGGCCCCGCGGACGAAGCCGCGGACCGCGATGCCGCCGGGCTCGGGCGTCCCCGGCTCACCGGAGCCGGTCGCCGTGGCGACGGCGGCGAGCCGCTGCGCGGCCACCGGACCGGCACCGGGGTCGGTGGCCGAGGCGTCCGAGGCGTTCGGGACGGCCGAGGCGTTCGGGGTGACCGAGGCGTTCGGGGTGACCGAGGCGTTCGGGGTGACCGGGACGGCCGGCGCGGCCGCCGTCGGCGCGGTCCCGGCCGGGGCCTCGGCGGCCTGGGCCAGCGCGCCCGAGGTCCGCAGCGGGACCTCCTTGATGAACAGCGTCACCACGAAGGCGAGCAGGGCGACCGGCGCGACGTACAGGAAGATGTCGGCGATGCCGTGCCCGTAGGCGCTCTCGAGCCAGGTGCGGATGTGTTCGGGCAGCAGGTCCATGTCGGGGATGGCGCCGCTGCCGGAGGCCTTGGCGGCCGCCGCCTGCTCCTGCGGGCTCAGCGAGCCGATGGTGTCCGAGGCGTAGCCGCTGATCCGGGTCGACATGACCGAGCCGAGCACGGAGACGCCCACCGCGCCGCCGAGGGACCGGAAGAAGGTCACGACGGAGGAGGCCGCGCCCAGGTCGCCGGGGGCCACCTGGTTCTGCGTGCAGAGCACCAGGTTCTGCATCATCATGCCGACGCCGAGGCCCATCAGCGCCATGTAGAGGGCGAGGTGCCAGTACGGGGTGTCGTAGCGCATGGTGCCGAGGAGGCCGAGGCCCGCCGTCAGCAGCACGCCGCCGGCCAGCAGCCAGCCCTTCCACCTGCCGGTCCTGGTGATGATCTGGCCGGAGACCGTGGACGACACGAACAGGCCGCCGATCATCGGGATGGTCATGACGCCCGACATGGTCGGGGACTTGTCCCGGGCCAGCTGGAAGTACTGGCTGAAGTAGACGGTGCCCGCGAACATCGCGATGCCGACGAACAGCGAGGCCAGCGAGGCCAGGGTGATGGTGCGGTTGCGGAACAGCCGCAGCGGGATGATCGGCTCGGCGGCCTTCGTCTCGACGAAGAGGAAGATCAGCGTCAGCACGATCGCGCCGCCGACCATGACGCCCGTCTGCCAGGACATCCAGTCGTACTTGTCGTCGGCGAAGGTGACCCAGACGAGCAGCAGGCAGACGGCCGCGGTGACGAAGAAGGCGCCGGCCCAGTCGACCTTGACCTTCCGCTTGACCACGGGCAGGTGCAGCGTCTTCTGCAGCACGATCAGCGCGACGAGCGCGAAGGGCACGCCGACGTAGAGGCACCAGCGCCAGCCGAGCCAACTGGTGTCGGTGATCACGCCGCCGAGCAGCGGGCCGCCGACGGTCGCGACGGCGAAGGTCGCGCCCAGGTAGCCGGAGTAGCGCCCGCGCTCACGCGGGGAGATCATCGCGGCCATGATGATCTGCGCCAGGGCGGACAGACCGCCGGCGCCCAGGCCCTGGATGGCGCGGGCGGTGATCAGCATCGCCGGGTTCTGCGCCAGGCCCGCGACGACGGAGCCGATGACGTAGACGATCAGGCCTATCTGGACCAGGGCCTTCTTGCTGACCAGGTCCGCGAGCTTGCCCCACAGGGGGGTGGAGGCGGTCATCGCCAGCAGCGAGGCGGTGACGACCCAGGTGTAGGCGCTCTGGCCGCCGCCGAGATCGCCCACGATCTCGGGCAGGGCGTTGGTGACGATGGTCGAGGACAGGATGGCGGCGAACATGCCGAGCAGCAGCCCGGAGAGCGCCTCCATGATCTGCCGGTGCGTCATCGGAGCGTCTGCGGAGGAGCCTCCCCCGTGCTTGGCATGAGCCCGCACACCGGCTGGTGTGGTCGTTGCCATGGACTTCCTTCTCTTATGCGCTTGCGGGTGTACGGGTGGTGGGTTCGGGAGCGGGAGACGCCGGGCGGGGCGCCGTCCGGCAGTCGCCGAAGCTGGCCCTGAGCCGGGTCATCAGCTGGGTGAGCCGGCCGATCTCGTCGTCGGACCAGTCGTCCAGGCGCTCCGCGAGGAGCTGGGTGGTCCGCCGGAACAGCTCGTCGAGCTGCGTCCGGCCGGCGGGGGTGAGGTGGAGGATGCGGGACCGCTTGTCGGCGGGGTCGGGGGAGCGTTCGAGCCAGCCGCGCTCGGCCAGGTGGGCGACGTGCCGGCTGGTGACCGACATGTCCACGGACAGCAGCTCGGCGAGCCTGCCCATGCGCATGTCGCCGTGGCGGCCGAGCAGCGTCAGCACGGCGGCGGAGCCGCTGGGACAGTCGGCCGGCATGATCCGGTTCATCTCCCGCTTGACGGCGCCGAAGGCGCTGAACTGTCGCACCAGTTCCTCGTACTGCGCCTGCCCGGCCATGACACCTCCCGCTTTGATTGCTTAGGGCAACGATAAGAATCGATGGTTGCTGCAGGCAAGCAAAAACGGGGTTTCCGGCCAAAAAACTTGGCAAAGGCAAGTAATCGCGAAAGTAAACCCGCAGCTCGGGGCCCGTCCGCCCGTCCGGCGTCGCCCGCCCGGCCCTGGCGACGCCCCCGCTTGGGCACCCCGCCGGGCATTCGCTAGGGTCTCGGGGCATGGCTAACACCCAGGGCCCGCAGGGCAACCACGACCCCGCCGGCAGCACCCAGATGTTCCGCGCGTTCGTCGACGAGGAACCCCAGGGCCGACAGGCCGCCGCGACCGGCGGCGGGCCGCGGATCGGTCTGATCGTCGGCGTCGTCGTCGCCGTGGCGGTCGTCGCCGCGGTGGCCTGGCTCGCGCTGAAGTAGCCGGGAACGCGGCGGCCGCCGTTGCGCCCGTACGAGGCGCCCCGGCGGCCACGGAACCGATGTCACGCGCGGAGCGTCCTTTGGACGCTCCGCCCCCTGCGGTGCCTCAGTCCGAGATGAGGCCCTCCCGCAGCTGGGCGAGCGTCCGGGTGAGCAGCCGCGAGACGTGCATCTGGGAGATGCCGACCTCCTCGCCGATCTGCGACTGGGTCATGTTGGCGAAGAAGCGCAGCATGATGATCCGCCGCTCCCGGGGCGGCAGCTTGGCCAGCAGCGGCTTCAGCGACTCCCGGTACTCCACGCCCTCCAGCGCCGTGTCCTCGTAGCCGAGGCGGTCCGCGAGCGAGCCCTCGCCGCCGTCGTCCTCGGGGGCGGGGGAGTCCAGCGAGGACGCCGTGTACGCGTTGCCGACCGCGAGGCCGTCGACGACGTCCTCCTCCGACACGCCCAGCACGGCGGCGAGTTCGGTGACCGTCGGGGAGCGGTCCAGCTTCTGGGAGAGCTCGTCGCCGGCCTTCGTCAGCGCCAGGCGCAGCTCCTGCAGCCGGCGCGGCACCCGCACCGACCACGACGTGTCGCGGAAGAACCGCTTGATCTCGCCGACCACCGTCGGCATCGCGAACGTCGGGAACTCCACGCCCCGTTCGCAGTCGAAGCGGTCGATCGCCTTGATCAGCCCGATGGTGCCGACCTGGACGATGTCCTCCATCGGCTCGTTGCGCGAGCGGAACCGCGCCGCCGCGTACCGCACCAGCGGCAGGTTGAGCTCGATCAGGGTGTCCCGGACGTAGGCGCGTTCCGGGCTGTCCTCGTCCAGCGCGGCGAGCCGCAGGAACAGGGAGCGGGACAGGGTGCGGGTGTCGAGTGCCGCCGTGTCCGGGAGCTCCGGAGCGGGCGTGGCCGGGAGGGCCGGGCCCTCGTCGATGGGGCCGAGTGCGTCGAGAGCATGGGGAGCTGTCTCGCTCTCCGCGAGCGTGAGCACCTTCGAGCTGCCCTGTTCTGCGGACATGCCACCCCCTTTGGGTCGCGGGACGGTCGCGGCGGACGCTCCCCGATCGAGGAACGCAGCCATCACCTGGAATACCGGCGCCGGGGCTCCGGCAAACGCGCTTCCCGCAGAATGTCACATGTCGGCAACGCGCTGTAGTGACATGTCGACATCTGAGATGTGAATCAGCCCTGGAAACAAGGGGTCTGACGGGCTTTCGGACCAGAAACGCACAGAACGGCACCGCTGGGCGATTCGCTCTTTCCGGTTACGCCTCGATCTTGTTTGCGGACCGCAGCCGCTGGAAGCTGCGCGCCAGCAGCCGGGACACGTGCATCTGCGAGACGCCGAGTTCCGCGCTGATCTGCGACTGGGTGAGATTGCTGTAGTAACGCAGCAGCAGGATGCGCTGCTCCCGCTCGGGCAGCTGGACGAGCAGGTGCCGGACGAGGTCGCGGTGCTCGACGCCGTCCAGGGCGGGATCCTCGTACCCCAGCCGGTCCAGCAGTCCGGGCATCCCGTCGCCCTCCTGCGCGGCCTCCAGCGAGGTGGCGTGGTACGACCGCCCGGCCTCGATGCAGGACAGCACCTCCTCCTCGGTGATGCGCAGCCGCTGGGCGATCTCGGCGGTCGACGGGGAGCGCCCGTGGGCGGTCGTCAGGTCCTCGGTCGCGCTGTTGACCTGCACCCACAGCTCGTGCAGCCGGCGCGGTACGTGGACGGTGCGGACGTTGTCCCGGAAGTACCGCTTGATCTCGCCGACCACCGTCGGCATCGCGAACGTCGGGAACTGCACGCCCCGGTCCGGGTCGAAGCGGTCGATGGCGTTGATCAGCCCGATGGTGCCGACCTGGACGACGTCCTCCATCGGCTCGTTGCGGGAGCGGAAGCGGGCGGCGGCGTAGCGCACCAGGGGCAGGTTGGCCTCGATGAGCGCGGCGCGCACGCGGGTGTGCTCCGGCGTGCCCGGCTGCAGCTCCTTGAGCTGGCCGAAGAGCAGCTGGGTCAGGGCCCGGGTGTCGGCGCCGCGCCGCTTGGCGGGGCTCGGCGGCGGTTCGGCGGGCGTGGAGGGGCCGGGGGCGGAGGGGTCGGGGGAGGAGCGGGCGGAGGCCGGGGCCTGGACCGCGTCGGGGGACACCTCGTCCTGGGGCGGCGCAGTACTGGCCGACACGGTCAACGCCACCTCTTCATCGCTCACATCGTCCGCCGACTCATCCCTCAAAAGCGGTCATAGCATCACAAGACTGACTCACTGTGTGCAAGCACCGCATATTCCGTGTTGAGGGCCAAGTATGGGCGTACGGAACAACTAAACCCCCCGCCGTCATGGCGAGGGGCTCCGGGGGCGGGGTGTCAGAAGTCGTAGTCGGCGATCACCCACGTGGCGAACTCGCGCCACAGTCCGACACCCGCCTGGTGCTCGGGGTGCTCCACGTACCGGCGCAGCGCCTCCGCGTCCTCGAACGCCGAGTTGATGGCGAAGTCGTAGGCGATGGGGCGGTCGCTGATGTTCCAGGCGCACTCCCAGAAGCGGATCTCCGGGATCTTGCCGTCCAGCGAACGGAAGGCCTCCACGCCCTCCACCACCCGCGGGTCGTCGCGCTCGACGCCCTCGTTCAGCCTGAAGAGCACCAGATGGCGGATCATCACTTTCCTCCGTTGGCCAGCCAGGTCATGAAGTCGCCGACGGCCTTCGCGGCCTCCGATATGCCCTCGAACCCTATCTGGACGTAGTCGGCCGCCGTCTCCGGGTCCGTGATGATCAGATACAGCACGAAGACCACAAGGACGTAGACGGCGGCCTTCTTCGCGTTCACCGCCATCGCGGCCCTCCCCTGTCACCGGTGTCACACGAGCATCGAGCGGGCCCATGATCGCACGAAGGGCCCCGTCTGACGACGGGGCCCTTCACAGCGGTAGCGGAGGGATTTGAACCCTCGGTGACTTGCGCCACACTCGCTTTCGAGGCGAGCTCCTTCGGCCGCTCGGACACGCTACCGAGGGAGACCCTACAGCACGGTGGGGCATGGTTTGAAATCGGTATTCACCGGTTCCGGAAGAACTCCGTGAGCAGCCGGGAGCACTCGTCGGCGAGCACGCCCTCGATCACCTCGGGGCGGTGGTTGAGCCGCCGGTCGCGGACCAGGTCCCACAGGGAGCCGACCGCGCCCGCCTTCTCGTCCCGGGCGCCGTAGACCACCCGGTCCACCCGGGACTGCTGGATCGCGCCCGCGCACATCGTGCACGGCTCCAGCGTCACCACCAGGGTGCAGCCGGCCAGCCGCCACTCCCCGAGCCGCGCGGCGGCCCGCCGGACGGCGAGGACCTCCGCGTGGGCCGTGGGGTCGCCGGCGGCCTCGCGCTCGTTGTGGGCGGCGGCCAGCACGGCGGTGCCGTCCGGGGCCAGCACGACGGCGCCGACGGGGACGTCCCCGCCCCGGACGGCCCGTTCGGCCTCGTCCAGGGCGAGTCGCATCGCGGGCCGCCAGGGATCGCGCACCGGGTCCGGCGGCCCCGGTGTGTTCCGCACGGTCAGCGGACGGTCTCCAGGACCTCCGCGGCGCCCAGGGCGTCGGCGATCTCGGTGACGGCGTCCTCGGTCATCGACCGCAACTCCTTCTCGCTCACGCCCAGGTCCTCCAGGACCTGCGCGTCACCGACCGGCCCGTGCGGCACGGCGTCGGTGCCCCCGGCGGACGCGGCGCCGGCGTCGGCGCCGGCGTCCTCGTCGTCCGGTTCACCGTCCTCCGTGCCGTCGAGGTCGAGGGCGTCCAGGTCGGTGCCGTCGTTCCCGGGCTCCCGGCCGAGCAGCTCGTCGGTGAGCAGGATCTCGCCGTAGCTGCTGCGGGCGGCGGCGGCGGCGTCGGACACGTAGACCCGGGGATCCTCCTCGCCGTCCACGCGGACGACGCCGAACCAGCCGCCCTCCTGCTCGATCAGCACGAGCACCGTGTCCTCGTCGGGAGAGGCCTCCCGGGCCAGGTCGGCCAGATCCGACAGGGTCTCCACATCGTCGAGTTCCGTGTCGCTCGCTTCCCACCCGTCTTCGGTGCGCGCGAGCAGTGCGGCGAAGTACACCGTGACTCTCCCACTGGTCATAGGCGTGCCGGTTGGGGGTCCCCCCGGCGGAGGTGTTGCGGGCGGGAGACGGTGCTTCGAGCCCCACCCACTCGGAATCGTGGCAGAAACAAGGCCGTCAGGGGACGTCTTCGGCTCCCTGTGTCCGGCATTTTGACCGCAGTGCGCCGGGTGCGCCCACGAGGGACTCACCAGCGCACTCCTTGTCGCCACGTGCGGATCGTACGCGGACTCACGGGCCTTCCCCGCACGGGCACTTCGGCAAACACGTGCGCGTGCCGCGATCTTCCCGCGGCCGGGGGGGATTTTCTCCGCCGCCGCCTACCAGCGGAAGGTGCGCATGCGCATCGCGTGGCGCAGCCGGGCGGCCTTGGCGCGGCGCGGCTGGACCCGGTCGCGCAGGGCCCGGGCCTCGGCGAGTTCGCGCAGGAACCGGGCGCGCCGCCGCCGCCGCTCGGCCTCCGTCTCCGCCGGATCGGGCGCCCCGCGCGGCGACGGATCATCTCGGTTGTCCTGCTCAGGCATCGGTTCACCACCCCAGTCCGTCCCTCCCACCTTCCCCCGGACGGACGGTTTGACGCCAGGGAGGGAGCGAAGGGCGTCCGCGGAGGGGCTCGCCCCGTGCGGGGACGCCGGGCCCACCGGGCCCGGTTAATGTTGACGCCATGCGTCTCCACGTCGTCGACCACCCTCTGGTCGCCCACAAGCTCACCACGCTGCGCGACCGGCGCACCGACTCCGCGACCTTCCGCCGTCTCGCCGACGAGCTGGTCACCCTGCTCGCCTACGAGGCCACGCGCGACGTGCGCACCGAACAGGTCGACATCCAGACGCCGGTCGAGCGGACCACGGGTGTCAAGCTCTCCCATCCGCGCCCGCTGGTGGTGCCGATCCTGCGGGCCGGTCTCGGCATGCTGGACGGCATGGTCCGGCTGCTGCCGACCGCCGAGGTGGGCTTCCTCGGCATGATCCGCAACGAGGAGACGCTGCAGGCCTCGACGTACGCCACCCGGATGCCGGAGGACCTCTCCGGGCGCCAGGTCTACGTCCTGGACCCGATGCTCGCCACCGGCGGCACGCTGGTCGCGGCGATCCAGGAGCTGATCAGGCGCGGCGCGGACGACGTGACCGCCGTGGTGCTGCTGGCCGCGCCCGAGGGCGTCGAGGTCATGGAGCGCGAGCTGGCCGGTACCCCGGTGACGGTGGTGACGGCGTCGGTCGACGAGCGGCTCAACGAGCACGGCTACATCGTGCCGGGCCTCGGCGACGCGGGGGACCGGATGTACGGGGCGGCGGAGTAGCCCCCGCGGCTCAGCAGTTCTTCTTCGGGGCGGGCGTCGGCTCGGGCTCGGCCAGTGCGGTCAGGGCCCGGGCGGCGTCCGCCTTCGTGGTCAGGTCCTTGAAGCCGTCGCCGATGATCAGGTCGACCTCGACGCCCTTGCGGGCGGGGTCGGTGCGGCGTTCGGCGCCGGCGAGCTGGGTGCCGAGCACCGGCAGCGAGGTGTCGAGGGCGGCGGCGGGTCCGAGGAGCACGCCGGTGCCCTTGACCTTCTTGTCGTACTCCTTGGTCGCGTTGCCGACCTCGCCGATCCTGAAGCCGCGGTTCTTCAGCTCGTCGGAGACCTTCCGGGCGAGTCCGCCGCGGGTCGTGGCGTTGAGGACGTTGACCGTGATCGTCCCGGGCTCGGGCAGCGGCTTCGGGGCGGCCGTGCGGCTCGCCGTGTCGGCACAGGCCGCCTTGGTGCCGGTCGCCGAAGCGGAGTCGCCGCCGCCGGTGAACACGTCGATGAGCTGGAGCGTGCCCCAGCCGCCCACGCCGAGCACGGCCGCGGAGGCAACGGTCAGGACGACGAGCCTGCCGCGCCGCCTGGGCCGGCGCATCCGCGGGTACTTGTCACCCGTGATCCGGTACTGGCCGCCCATGCCGGGTGGAGTGAGCATGCTCATGGGCGCAGCGTAGTGCGCGCGGGCGGCAATGCATACCAGATGATCATCCGACTGGGCGTAGTCCCACCCGAAAGGGCCACACCGGGCCGTGCGGGAGGACGCCGGACGGGCGTCAGTCCAGTTCGAGCACGCGGGCGTGCAGCACCTGGCGCTGCTGGAGCGCGGCCCGCACCGCGCGGTGCAGCCCGTCCTCCAGGTACAGATCGCCCTGCCACTTCACGACGTGCGCGAAGAGGTCGCCGTAGAAGGTCGAGTCCTCGGCGAGGAGGGTCTCGAGGTCGAGCTGCTGCTTGGTCGTCACGAGCTGATCGAGGCGGACCGGGCGCGGCGCGACGTCCGCCCACTGCCGGGTGCTTTCCCGGCCGTGGTCGGGGTACGGCCGGCCGTTTCCGATGCGCTTGAAGATCACACGGAAAGCCTACCGGCCAACGCGTTCCGGGCGCAGCCATGGCGACGCAGTGCGACGCCGGAAAAGACACCCGAATGCGGGGCGAAACGGAATGGTGATCCGATATGACCGATCATGGGGCCGGGCCGTCGGCCGCCGTTTCCGAGGCGCCCGGACGCTCTCCCGCCCTCCTGAGAACGCCTCCGTCCGCTTCGTGTGATCCTTCGCGGCCCTCGCCTCCCGCGCGCGCCCGGACCTCGGCCGGCGGCCCCGGGCCCCCGCGGTCGGCGACGCCCCGCCGGACGGCCCCGGCGCCACCGTCGTCGTGCGCCGCGCTCTCGTGCGGGTCCGGATCGTCATCGCCCGCGCCGGGCGGGGTGCGGCGGCGCGCCGGCGTCGGGACCCGGGTGAAGGGGGAAGGGGTGACGCCCGCGCCCCGGCGACCGCCTCCCGGATCGGCTCGCGCGCCAGTACCCCAGCGCGTGCACCCGCTGCCTCGGCACGCCCGGTTCCTTGCGCGCGAACCCCGAGAGCGCGCGGGTGGTCACGGTGTCGCAGGCGATCCACACGTACGGGTCGGGGGCGGACCGCAGCAGTTCGGGCAGGTCGGCCCGGACCCGTTCGAGCAGCGCCGCCCCCGTCCCGTCGCGCCTTCACCCTTCGCGTACGATTTCACCACGTTTTACTTAGGGGAGCCTAACCTAATGGGAAATGAGGGCACAGTGGGCGGTGAGATCTTCCGGGATCCCTGGGGCATCCCCCATCTGCGCGCGGAGAGCGCGAACGGGCTCGCGTACGCCCAGGGCCGGGTCACCGCCCTCGACCGGGCCTGGCAGCTCGAGGTCGAACGGCACCGCGCGCAGGGCACCTCGGCCTCGTTCCTCGGCCCCGAGGCGCTCCCCTGGGACCGTTTCGCCCGCCGCGTCCGCCTGGCCGACACGGCCCGCCGCTGCTGGACCGAACTGCAACGGACGGACCCGGAAACGGCGGAGTGGGTCCGCGCGTACGTCTCCGGCGTGAACGAGGGCCTGGCCTCCGCCGGGGGCACGGACCCCGCCCCGTCGGCCACCGGCTCCGGACCCCGGGCCGACGCACCGGCCGGCGGCCCCGCCGGGGTCCCGGCCGGTCCGGCGGACCGGCCCGCCGGGGTCCCGGCCGGGGAGGGCGGCGGCCCGGCGGGCAGCGCGGGTCCGGTGTCCTGGACCGGCTCCGCGCCCACGGGGGACGCGGGTCCGCGGAGGCCGGCCACCGGCTCCGGACCCCGGGCCGACGCACCGGCCGGCGGTCCCGCCGGGGTCCCGGCCGGGCGGGCCGGCGGCGGGGGGCCGGTGTCCGGGGGCGCCCCCGAGTTCGCCCGCGTGGGCCTCCGGCCCGGCCGCTGGGAGCCCTGGACCCCGCTCGCGGTCTGGCTCTCCACCCACATCCTGTTCGCCGGCTTCCCCGCCAAGCTCTGGCGCACGCACATCGCCGCCCACCTCGGCGCGGACGCCGTCGGCCTGTTCGCCTCCGACGGTCCCGGCACCGCGGGCAGCAACGGCTGGCTGGTCGCCGGGGACCGCACGGTCACCGGGCACGCGGTCATCGCCGGGGACCCGCACCGCTTCATCGAGGACCCCGGCGTCTACCAGCAGATCCGCCTGTCCTGCCCGGAGTTCGACGTCGTCGGCCTCGCCGTGCCCGGCGTCCCCGGCATCGCCCACTTCGGCCACACCGGCACGGTCGCCTGGGCCATCACCAACGCCATGGCCGACTACCAGGACCTCTACCGCGAGCGGCTGCGGCGCACCGGCGCGGGCGTGGAGGCGCTCGGCCCGGACGGGACGTGGCACCGTGCGGCCCGGCACACCGAGACCGTCGAGGTGGCGGGCGAGGAGCCGGTCGAGGTCGAGGTCGTCGAGACCGACCGGGGCCCCGTCGTCATCGGCGGCCCCGAGGGCCTCGACGACGGCGTGCCCGAGCCCGGCGAACCCCCGCTGGCCGTCGCCCTGCGGTACCCGCCCCGCGTCACCGGCGACCTCGGCTTCGGCGCCCTGCTGCCGCTGCTGCGGGCCCGCCGGACCGCCGACGTGGACCGCGCCGTCGACCTGTGGGCCGAGCCGGTCAACGTGGTCATGGCCGCCGACACCGAGGGCGGCACCCTGCACCGGGTGGCCGGCCGGGTCCCGGTCCGCTCCGGGGCCAACCGGACCCGCCTGGTGCCGGCGTGGGAGCCCGGCCACGAGTGGCGGGGCTGGCACGAGCCGCCGCGCGCCGGACTGACCGACGGCATCGCCGTGATGGCGAACCAGCGCGGCCCGGCGACCCCGCTGGGCGTCGAGTTCGCCCCGCCGCACCGCGCCGACCGCATCACCGCACTGCTGGGCCGGCAGGCCCGCTGGTCCGCCGCCGACATGCCGGCCATCCACATGGACACCCACCTCGCCTCCGCCGCCCCCCTGCTGGACCTCCTCGCCGCCCTCGACGGCCCGGCGGCGACGGGCGGCCCCGCCACCGCCCCGGACGCCCCGGCCCTCACCGCCCCCGCCGCCGCCCTGCGCGACCGCCTCCTGCGCTGGGACCGCCGGATGGACGCGGACAGCGCCGACGCCGCCGTCTTCGCGGCGGTGCGGAGCGCGGTCGTGCGCCGGCTCGCCGCGCAGCCCGCCTTCGCCGCGGCGGCCACGCCACCCCCGTACCCAGAGGTCTTCCGCCCCTGGCTCGCCCTCGTCCCGCGCGTCGGCCACGCCCTCGAACACCTCCTCTCCGCGGAGGAACTGTTCGGCGTCGACCGCCCGGCGGTGGTCCGCGCGGCCCTGGAGGAGGTGGCCGCCCGGCCGCCCGCCGGCACCTGGGGCGACACCCACCGCCTGGCCCCCTGGCGGGCGCTGCCGCCGACGCCGCCGTACGACGAACCCGGCCTCTCCGGCGACCACGACTGCGTGCTGTGCACCTCCCCCGTGCCCGGCCTCACCGACCTCGCGGCACGCGGCCCGGCCGCCCGCTACGTCTGGGACCTGGCCGACCGGGAGAACAGCCGCTGGGTGGTGCCGCTGGGCGCGTCCGGCGTCCCCGGCTCACCCCACCACCACGACCAGCGGCCCCTGTGGCTCGCCGGAGACCTGGCCCCGGTCCTCACCGACTGGGCACAGCTGACGAAGGAGACCGATGTCTGAGCCGTACGCCTCCCGCACCGCCGTCCACGAGCAGGCCGTCGACGGCTTCGGCGCCGTACGGATCGTGCCGCTGGACCCGGCCGCCGACGCGCCCCTCCTGCACCGCTGGGTGAGCGGGGAACGCGCCGTCTTCTGGGGCATGAACGGCCTCACCGCCGGGCAGGTCGCCGGGATCTACGCCCACCTGGACACCCTCGACACCCACCACGCGTACCTCGTCCTCAAGGACGGCGAACCCGCCGCGCTGCTCCAGACGTACGAACCGGAGGCCGACCGGGTCGCCGAGTGCTACCCCGTCGAACCCGGCGACATCGGCATCCACCTGCTGCTCGCCCCCGCTGGCACCGGGAGCCCGCGCCCCGGCTGGACCGCCGCCCTGATGGGTGCCGTCACCGCGTACGTCCTGCTGGGCCTCGGCCGGCGGCGCGTGGTGGTGGACCCGGACGTGGCCAACGAGAAGGCCGTCGCCCGCTTCCTCCGGGAGGGCTTCACCGCCGGCCCCGAGGTCGTCCTGCCGGAGATCGACCTCCCGGACGTGTACCTGCCCGAGAAGAAGGCGCAGCTCGCCTTCCTCACCCGCGAGGTAGCCTTCGGCAGGTGACCCCCGACGACCTCGTCGCCCACTACGGACTGGAGCCCCTCCCCCGTGAGGGCGGCCGGTTCCGGCAGACCTGGGCCGGTCCCGCACGCCCCGACGGCCGTCCCGAGGGCACCGCCATCGTCGCGCTGCTCACCGACGCCCCCGGCGACTTCTCCGCCCTGCACCGGCTGCCCGCCGACGAGGTCTGGCACTTCTACCTCGGCGACCCGCTCCACCTGCTCCTCCTCGCCCCCGACGGCACCTCCCGCACCCCCGTGCTCGGCCCGGACGTCCTCGGCGGCCAGCACGTCCAGCTCACCGTGCCGGCCGGCACCTGGATGGGCGCGCGGGTGGCGGCCGGCGGCGCCTGGACGCTGTTCGGCTGCACGATGGCGCCCGGCTTCACCCCCGGGGGCTACGAGCACGGTGATGCGGCGGAACTGGTGGCGCGTCACCCCGGGCGGGCGGCGCTCATCGTGGAACTCTGCCGTCCATGAGCCGAAGGGGTCTGCTCGACGGCCAGGTCGCCCTGGTCACGGGCGCGGGCGGCGGCATCGGCCGGGGCATCGCGCGGCGGTTCGCCGAGGAGGGCGCGGCCGTCGCGCTGCACTGCCGTACGGCGGTGGCGTCCGCGCGGGAGACCGCCGACCGCATCCGGGGGTCGGGCGGCGCGGCCGTCGTCCTGCGGGCCGACCTCACCGACGAGGACGCCTGCCGCCGCGTGGTGGCCGAGGCGGCCGAGTGGGGCGGCGGCCGGCTGACCGCGCTCGTCAACAACGCCGGGATCCAGCCGGTGCGGGAACTCGCCGGGATGCCGGCGGCCGAGTGGCGGGCGGTCGTGGACACCAACCTCACCAGCGTCTTCGCCTGCACCCAGGCGGCGGCGGAGCTCATGCGGGACCAGGACGGCGGCGGCACCGTCACCCACATCGCCTCGGTCGAGGCCCACAGCCCCGCCCCGGCCCACGCCCACTACTGCGCCTCCAAGGCGGCGGTGGTGATGCACGCCCGCTCGGCGGCCCAGGAGTACGGACCGTGGGGCGTGCGCGTCAACACGGTCTCGCCCGGCCTGATCGAACGGGAGGGCCTGGCCGACGCCTGGCCGGAGGGCGTACGCCGCTGGCGGCGGGCGTCCGCCGTGGGCCGGCTCGGCCGCCCGGAGGACGTCGGCGACGCCTGCGTGTTCCTCGCCTCCCGGCTCGCGTCCTGGGTGACGGGCCACGACCTGCTGGTGGACGGAGGCGTCTCGGCCCGGCCCACCTGGTGAACGCGGAGGGCCGCCCGTCCGTACACACCCCGTGGCCGGACGGACGGGAGGCGGGGACGACGTGCAGCGACGCGGGAGCGGGGCGGCGGGCGGCGGACGGGACGGAACCCCGGGCGGCCGCAGCCCCCGGCGACTCCGGGGACCGGTGCTGCTGGGCGCCGTGCTGGTCCTGCTCCTCCTCGGCGGCGCGGCCCCGGCGAGCGCCCACGCCGCCCTCCGCGGCACCGACCCCGGGGACGGAAGCGTCGTCGGGTCCGCGCCCCGCCACCTCACCCTGACCTTCACGGAGTCCGTCGGCCTGCTCGAGGACTCCTTCCGCGTCTACGGCCCCGACAACCGCCGGATCCGCCCGGGCGAGCCGCGGCACGCGGACGGCGCCTCGGACACCGTCCGCGCGGACCTGCCCGGCGGCCTCGCCGACGGCACGTACACGGTGGCCTGGCGGGTCGTCTCCGCCGACAGCCATCCGGTCTCCGGCGCCTTCACCTTCTCCGTCGGCAAGCCCTCGCCCACCGCACCGGCGGCGCCGGCGGACCACGCCGAGCACCCGGTCACCAAGAGCCTCTACGACACCGGCCGCTACCTCGCGTACATCGCCGCCGCGCTGCTCATCGGCACGGCGGCGTTCGCGGCGCTGTGCCGGCCGCCGGACCCCGCACCGCTGCGGCTGCCGCTGCTCACCGGCTGGTGGACCCTGCTGGCCGCCACGGCCGCCCTGCTCGTCCTGCGCGCCCCCTACGAGAACGGCACCTCCCCCGCGACCGCCCTCGACCTCCCGGCGTTCACCGGCGCCCTCACCGGCCGCCCGGGCCTCGCCCTGCTGACCCGCCTCGCCCTGCTGTCGGCGGCGGCGCTCCTCGTACCGCTCACCCGGCGCCGCTCCCCCCGGACCCGACTGGCGGCCGGCGCGGCGCTCTCCCTCGCCCTGGCGCTGACCTGGGCGGCGGCCGAACACGCCGCCGCCGGTGTCCAGGTCCCCCTCGCCCTGACCTCGTCCGTGCTCCACCTGCTGGCGACGGCGTGCTGGCTCGGCGGCCTGACGGCCCTGCTCCTCACCCTCCACCGCGCGAAGACCCCGCCGCCGGCCGGCACGGTCAGGCGCTTCTCCCGCCTGGCCCTCGCCTCGGTGACCGTCCTCGTCGTCACCGGCGTCTACCAGTCCTGGCGCGGCCTCGGCTCCTGGTCCGCCCTCACGGAGACGTCGTACGGCCGGACCCTGACGGTCAAACTCGCCGCGACGGGCTTCCTGCTGCTCGCGGCGGCCCTGTCCCGCCGCTGGACGGCCCTGTTGGCGCGCCCGGCGGTGGCCGGGGAGCGCGTACCGGAACCGGTGGGCGCACCCGGACCCCCTCCCGAGCCGGGGCCGGCGACCCCGCCGGCGGACGACCCGGACGACCCCCGCCGCCGCGCCCTGCGCCGCTCCGTACTGGCCGAAGCCGTGGTGGCCGTGGTCGTCCTGCTGGTCACCACGGTGCTGACCGGCACCCTCCCCGCCCGCGCGGAGGCAGAGGCGGCCGAGGCGCCCGAGCCGCAGGTGGCCGGCCTGCCCGGCGCGTCGGCGTTCACGATCCCCTACGACGTGGGCACCCCCGGCGGCCGGGGCACGGTGCAGCTCACGCTGGACCCGGGCCGGGTGGGCGAGAACGGCCTCCAGGCGGTGGTCTTCGGTGCCGACGGCGGCCTGGCCTTCGTACCGGAACTCCGCGTCTCCCTCACCCTCGCGGCGAAGGACATCGGCCCCGTCGACGCCGGGCTGACCGACCGGGGCGGCTACTGGGCCACCAACGACCTCACCCTCCCCCTCGAGGGCACCTGGACGATGAAACTGACGATCCGGGTCTCCGAGGTGGACCAGGTGAGCGAGACGCGCCGGGTATGGATCACGGGCTGACCTCCGGTCGCGCCCTGCGCCGGGCGGTTCCCCCGGGCCGTACGCCGCCCGCGGCTTCTGCGGCGCGGCCGGGGCACGACGGCCGGCGGCGGATTCCTCCTCGAACGGCATGCCCGGCCGGTCCGGGGGACCATGGGAAGGAGGGGCGGCAGCCCTCCGCGGACCGAGGAGGTGGCGGTCATGGTGGGTCCCCTGGGCCCGGACGACACGCGCTCGCCACGGACGACGCCGGAGCGTGAGTGGGCCCACAAACGGCTGGAGAAGAAGCGCAAACTCCGCGCCGACCTCGTGGCCTATGTCGTGATCAACGCGTTCCTGATCGTGGTGTGGGCGCTGACGGGTGCGGGGTACTTCTGGCCGGGCTGGGTCCTCGGCGGGTGGGGCGTGTTCCTCCTCCTCGACGCGTGGCAGGCCTACTTCCGGCGGCCCATCACCGAGGAGGACATCGACCGGGAGCTGCGCGGCATGCGCTGAGGGCGCGGGCCGGCCGGGGCCCCTCCGGCGGGGGCGGGAACCCGGGAGGCCCCGGTGCGCGGGGAAGTGATCACCCGTCAGGACAAACCGTGCGAACCGTGCATATTCTGAGGGTGTTTCCAGCGCACCGACTCTGCGGGAGGCGCCATGACGTTCGTCCAGGTCATCGACTGCAGGACCAGCAGGATCGACGAGTTGAACAGGCTGATGGACAACTGGGTCGAAGCGGCGCAGGGCAAACGGACGGCCACCCATTCGATCGTCGGCCGGGACCGCACCGACTCCACGCACGTGGTGGAGATCGTGGAGTTCCCCTCGTACGAGGAGGCGATGGAGAACTCACGGCTGCCGGAGACGGACCGGATCTTCCGGGAGATGGTGGCGGCCTGCGACCAGGAGCCCACGTTCACGGACCTCGACGTCCTCCGGGACGAGCAGCTGAACAAGACCGTGGTCCGCACCTTCTTCGAGGAAGTGGCCAACAAGAGGAACTTCGACGCGGAGGACACGCTCTGCACGCCCGACTACCAGGAGCACGACCCCACCCTGCCGGAGGGTGTCATCGGGCGCGAGGAGTCCAAGGCGGCGAACCGGAAGCTCCACGCGGCACTCGAACCGGTGGTCACGATCGAGGACCTGATCGCGGAGGGAGACATGGTGAGCGCGCGGTTCTCCTTCAAGGGCCGTCACACGGGGGAGTTCCTGGGCATGGAAGCCACCGGGCGGGAGTTCTCGGCCACCGGCCACGCGATGTTCCGCTGCCGGGGCAGCAGGATCGCGGAGAGCTGGTGGAACACCGACGACCTCGGCCTGCTGCGGCAACTGGGCGCCATCGAGGCCTGAGTCACCCACCGGGGCTTCGTCGGCGGCGGGTGCCGCGTGTGCCCGGCCGGGAAGCGTGCTTCGCTCACCGGTCCGGATCCGGCAGGGCTCTTCCGGCTCGTGCGCAGCGCGCGCCGGCCAGGCGGGAACCATGCCCACCCGCTGGTTCGCATCCGGGTCGAAGTGGGGCACCGGCTCGTTCGGCGGCGGCGGGCTCCGGTCACGCCCGGGACGGAGGGGCCACGGCGGCGGGTGCGGCTCACAGGCGCAGTGTGCGGCGCAGGGCTCCGGTGAGTTCCTCGAACTTCTCCTCGGCGTCGGCGTGACGGGTGCGGGCGGCGTCGGTGACGCAGCCGCGTACGTGGTCGTCGAGGAGTCCGAGGGCGACTTCCTGCAGGGCGTGGGTGGCGGCGCTGATCTGGGTGAGGACGTCGATGCAGGAGCGGTCGTCGTCGACCATGCGGGAGATACCGCGTATCTGGCCTTCGATCTTGTTCAGCCGGACCAGGTGGTCGGCCTTGTGGCCGGTACGACCGAGTGCCTCGGTGTGCTGGTCGTGCGCATGGCGGGGAACGGCCGGCGTGGTGGTCATCGGGGTGCGCCTCCCTCGCGCGTTCCGCCGGGTGCGGGGGCCGTGTAGCGGTCCGGGGCGCCGTCGAACGTGGCGGCGCAGTGGGCGGAGCAGAAGGAGTAGGTGCCGTGATCGGTTCGCCGGTGTTCGGCGGCGGTCGCTCTGTCCACCTGCATGCCGCACACGGGATCCGTGATCATGCCGTCGCCCCTGGAGGCGAGGTGGTGGTGCCCGTGGTCGGCCGTGGCGGCCGTGCTTTCGGCCGGGGCGCGGTCGGCGGCGGACTCGACCCGGGGCCGGACGCCCGCGGGCCGGGTCCTCGGCAGCGGCGGGGTGTGCCAGTGGCGCAGCCGGGAGGCGTTGGTGACGACCGACAGCGAGCTGAGCGCCATGGCCGCGGCGGCGATGACCGGGCTGAGGCGCAGGCCCCACAGCGGGTACAGGGCACCCGCGGCGAGCGGGACGCCGACGGCGTTGTAGACCAGGGCGAAGAACAGGTTCTGCCGGATGTTGCGCATGGTCGCCCGCGACAGCCGGATCGCCGTGACGACTCCGCCGAGCGAGCCGGAGATCAGGGTGATGTCGGCCGCCTCGATGGCCACGTCGGTGCCGGTGCCGATGGCCAGACCGACGTCGGCGGCGGCCAGGGCGGGGGCGTCGTTGATGCCGTCGCCGACCATGCCCACGGTGCGGCCCTCGCCTTGCAGGCGGCGGATCTCGTCGGCCTTGTGCTCGGGCAGCACCTCGGCCAGCACCCGGCCGATGCCCACCTGGGCGGCGATCGCCGCGGCGGTGCGGGCGTTGTCGCCGGTGAGCATCACGACGTCGACACCGAGGCGCCGCAGGGCGGCGATGGCGGCGGCGGAGTCGTCCTTGACGGTGTCGGCGACGGCCAGCACACCGGCGGGCCGTTGGTCGACCGCCGCGAGGACGGGGGTCCTGCCCTCGGCGGACAGGCCGGCCGCGACAGGGGTCAGGGCGGTGGTGTCGATGCCGACGTCGCCCAGCAGCCGGGCGGTGCCGACCAGGGCGGCGTGTCCGTCGACGGTGGCCTGGACACCCTTGCCGGTCACCGAGTCGAAGCCGCTCGCCGCGGGCACGTCCAGACCGCGCTCGCGCACGCCGGTGACGATCGCCCGCGCGAGCGGGTGCTCGCTGTCGGCCTCGGCCCCCGCGACCAGCCGCAGCAGCAGCGTCTCGTCGAATCCGCCGACGGGGTGGACGTCGGTCAGGACCGGCTTGCCCGCGGTGACGGTGCCGGTCTTGTCCAGCACCACGGTGTCCAGCTTGTGCGCGGTCTCCAGGGCCTCGGCGGAGCGGATCAGGATGCCGGCCCGGGCCCCCTTGCCGGTGCCGACCATCACCGACAGCGGAGTGGCCAGTCCGAGCGCGCACGGGCAGGCGATGATCAGCACCGCCACCGCGGAGACCAGCGCCAGAGTCGGCGCGGGGGACGGGCCGAGGGTGAACCAGACGGCGAAGGTGCCGATCGCGACGGCGATGACCGCCGGGACGAAGTACGCCGACACGGCGTCGGCGAGCCGCTGGATGGGGGCCTTCGACGCCTGGGCCCGCTGCACCAGGCGGACGATCTGGGCCAGCATCGTGTCCGCGCCGACCTTGGCCGCCCGCACCCGCAGGGACCCGGTGCCGTTGACAGTGGCCCCGATGACCGGGTCCCCGGCGCGCTTCGTCACCGGCATCGGCTCGCCGGTGACCATCGACTCGTCCACCGCGGAGGAACCGGAGAGCACCTCGGCGTCGACGGGGATCTTCTCCCCGGGCCGGATGACGAGCTCGTCCCCGACCACCACCTCCTCGACGGGGATCTCGCGCTCGGTGCCGTCGCGCACCACGCGGGCGGTTCGGGCCTGCAGACCCAGCAGGGCGCGGATGGCCTCGCCGGTTCCGGCCTTCGCCCGGGCCTCCAGCAGCCGTCCCAGCAGGATCAGGGTCAGGATCACTCCGACAGCCTCGAAATACACCTCCCGCAGGTCCTCTGGCAGCAGGCCGGGGGCGAGGGTGACCAGCAGGCTGTAGCCGTAGGCGGCGGACGTGCCGAGGGTGATCAGGGAGTTCATGTCGGCGGCCCGGTGGCGCAGGGTCAGCCAGCCCGTCGCATGGATCGGCCACCCGGTGTAGAACATCACCGGGGTGATCAGGGCGAGTTGCAGCCAGTGGTTCAGCATCCACCCGGGCACCCAGTCCGCGCCGAAGAGTTCGTGCGCCATCACCGCGAAGAGCACCGGGGCGGTGAACACCGCGCCGGTCAGCACCCTTCGGGTGAGGTCCCCGATCTCCGCCCGCCGCTCGGCGGCGTCCGCGGCCTCGGCCTCGGCCGCCGTCCGTTCCCCACCCGCCGTCGGCGGCCCGCCGACGGCGGGAGCAGCGGCGGCAGTGGCACCGTGACCGTCCGGGGAGGGCGGTGCGGACCCTTCCGCGGGTTCGACCAGCAGTGTGCCGTGGATCATGTTCATGCCGCAGGCGAAGCCGAAGGAGCCCGCCCGCTCCGGATGCAGCCGCACGGTGGTGCGGGTGTGGGCGGGCAGCCCCGCGCCGACCTCGAGGTCGGGGAAGACCACCCGGGAAGTGCACTCGCCGGCCTCCTGCCGGTCGAAGACCAGTTCCACCGGCGTGCCCTGGCGGACCTTGATCACGTCGGGGCTGTAGCCGCCCCGCACCGTCACCTCCACCCGCTGCACCCCGCCCTCCAGCCGGGCGGCACCGGCCCGGCGCGGCCCGAAGAAGTACCGGCCGAGCGCGGCGACCAGTACGGCCGACGCCAGGATCACGACGACATCGACGGCACCCATGGGCTTCTCGCCTCCCCTGACGGGTCACCCTCCAGCCTGCGCCCGGGTACCCCTGCCGAGTAGGGGCTGAACGGCTCTCCGTCCCGGACCGTCCGGCCCCGGACCGCCCCACCGGGCAGAGCGATGATGGAGGTGAAGGCATCAAGTCCGCCGGGAGGCCGTCCGGCACCCGGTCGCCGATAAGCAGGTGAGTGGCGATGACGTTCTGGTATGCCGACGATATGAGCGGGTGGGGCTGGTTCGGGATGACGATCGGCATGGTCGCGTTCTGGGCACTGGTCGTCACGGCCTTCGTGCTGGTCCTCCGTGCCGCCGGCCGGTCTCACGAACACGCCCACACCCCTCACCCCTCCGCCGCGGCCACACCGCAGCAGATCCTCGGCGAGCGGTTCGCCCGCGGGGAGATCGACGAGGAGGAGTACCGGCGCCGCCTGGACACGCTGCACGCCGGTCCTCCCGCCACACCCTGAACACCCGGCCGCCCCCCGGTCGCGGCCTCGGTCCTCCGCTGAAGGAGGCTCGTAATGAACGACAAACGCAACTACGGCATGTACGCGCTCGCCGCAGCGATCGTCGTCGTCGGCGCCCTGATCGTCGGCGCGTCCCTGGAGAGCCTGGTGTGGCTCGCGCTCGTCGCCGCCTGCCCGCTGATGATGTTCTTCATGATGAAGGGCATGCACGGCCAGGGCATGCACGACGGCCAGGACCGGCATCGCGACGGCCGGGACGAGGACCCGCTGCGCAAGCACGACCACCACACCGGAACCGGGCGGCCCTGACCGCCCGGGCCGGGGTGAGTGCCATGGCCGCCGTCACCGCATCACCGGTCGGGGCGCTGATCCTGGCGGGCATCGTCTACGGCATCGCCCGCCCGGCCGCCCCCGACGGGCCCCGCCGTCCACCGCCGGCCCGCCCGCGCGGACGGCGCGCCGCACCGGAGGAAGCGGAACGGCGGCCGGTGGGCCCGCGCCTTCACCACCGTGCCGGGGATTCCCGCGGTCCTGCGGGCCCGTGATCCGCGACGGTGCCTGGGGCCTGTGGGGTGCCGGCTGCGTCGCCGCAGCCCTCGTCCACGCCTTCGCCGACACTCCGCGTGACACCCGCACGGCTCAGGGCACGGCTGCGGCCGGGAGGACGCCGTGACCGGCCCGGGCGAGCGGAGCTGCCGGGACGGCAGTGTGCCCGGACAATGGAAGAACCGAGGCCGGGGCGGTGATCCGCGGCGGCAGGCGTCTCGCGCACGTGCCCGCGGACGGCCCGGCCGGTCTCCCCCGCATCCCCCGAAGTCCGAGAGGCGAGAGGAAGGCGGTCGTCATGACCAGCATCACTCACCGCATCGCCGCCTTGTTCCGGATCAAGGCCGACAAGGCGCTGGACCGGGCCGAGGACCCGCGTGAGGTCCTGGACTACTCCTACGAGCAGCAGCTGGAGATGCTGCAGAGGGTACGGCGCGGCGTGGCCGACGTGGCGACCAGCCGCAAGCGCGTCGAGCTGCAGGTGAACCAGTTGCGGCAGTCCACGGGCAAGCTGCAGGACCAGGCGCAGCAGGCGCTCGCGGCCGGCCGTGAGGACCTGGCCCGCGAGGCGCTCACCCGCCGTACGGCCGTGGCCTCCCAGATCACCGACCTCGAGGAGCAGCAGACGTCGTTGCAGGCGCAGGAGGAGAAGCTGACCCTGGCCGCCCAGCGCCTGCAGGCGAAGGTCGACTCGTTCCGCACCCGCAAGGAGACGATCAAGGCCACCTACACCGCGGCCGAGGCCCAGACCCGGATCACCGAGGCCGTCACCGGCATCGGCGAGGAACTGGGCGATGTCGGCCTGGCCATGCAGCGGGCCCAGGACAAGACCGAGCAGATGCAGGCGCGCGCGGGTGCGCTGGACGAGCTGATCGCTTCCGGGACGCTGGAGGACGCCACGCTGCCGGCCGGGCGTGACGACATCCAGGCCGAACTCGAGCGCATGAGCGCGGGTCAGGACGTGGAGATCGAGCTGGCCCGGATGAAGGCACGGCTGCCCGCCGCTTCCGCGCCGGCGGCGGTGGAGGGTCCCGCCGCCCCGAAGGGCGGATCGGACAGGGAGGCGACGTCATGATCATGCGGATTCTCGGCGAGGGTCAGTACGAGATCGCCGACGAGCACCTGGACCGGCTCAACGAGCTGGACTCCGCGCTGCAGTCGGCCGCCGACGCGGGCGACGGGGCGACGTTCACCACCGCGCTGTCGGCCCTGCTGGACGCGGTGCGCAGCCTGGGCACGCCGCTGCCGGACGAGGAGATCACGCCGTCCGACCTGGTGCTGCCCGATGAGGGCACCAGCCTCGCGCAGGTCCGGCAGCTGTTGTCCGACGAGGGTCTGATCCCGGGGTGAGGACGCGATGCGCAGCCGCTTCGAGCCCGATCGGCAGCTGACCGCCCGCATGGCGGTCACGATGTTCCTGCTCGGGCTGGTGTACGTGGCGTTCGTCGCCGCGCTGATCGTGCTGCTCGAGTCCGTCGTCCTGGTGGTCGTGATCGCCGCCGGGCTGCTGGCCGCGCAGTACTGGTACGCGGACCGGATCGCCCTCTACGCGATGCACGGCCGCATCGTCACGGCGGAGGAGGAACCCCGGCTGCACGGCGTCGTCGACCGGCTGTGTGCCAGCGCGGACATGCCCAAACCCCGGGTGGCCGTCTCCGGGATGGACCTGCCGAACGCGTTCGCCACCGGCCGCAACGCCGACCACGCCGTCGTCTGCGTCACCACCGGACTGCAGCGCCGCCTGACGGCCGAGGAGCTCGAGGGCGTCCTCGCCCACGAGCTCTCCCATGTCGCGCACCGCGACGTGGCGGTGATCACCATCGCCTCGTTCCTGGGCGTGCTCGCGGGACTCGTCGTCCGCTTCGCCTTCTACTCCCAGCTGCTGGGCGGACGCCAGCGCGACCAGAACACCGCCGTCGCGTTCCTCGCGGTCATGGCGGTCTCCGCCCTCGTCTACGCGCTGAGCTTCCTGCTCATCCGCGCGCTCTCGCGCTACCGCGAGCTGGCCGCCGACCGCGCCGCGGCCATGCTGACGGCGAAGCCCTCCGCCCTGGCCTCGGCCCTCACCAAGGTCAGCGGGGACATCGCCCGTATCCCCACCCAGGACCTGCGCACCGCCCAGGCGTTCAACGCGTTCTTCTTCACCCCCGCCCTCGGCCCCGGAACGGCGGTGGCCAACCTGTTCTCCACCCACCCCAGCCTGGAACGCCGCCTGGCGGCCCTCGCGGAGATCTCCGCCGAGCTGGGCGGACCGGGCGGCCGGACGCCTTGAGAAGGAGCTGAGAACCCGTGGGTTTCCTGGATTCCCTGCTCGGCCGGTCCAAGCCGGTCAAGCCCGACCTGGACCAGCTCTTCGGTCTGCCCTCCGCGGCGATCACGCTCCAGGCGGCCGTCGGCTTCACCCCGACCGGTGCGGGCTCGGTGTGCTTCGCCTCCATCGAGGGCGGGGCCTTCGCGCAGGTCCGGCAGGAGGTACGGGCGCTGCTGGACGCGGACTCCGAGCGGGCGGGGGTGCCGGTGGAGTTCAGCCGTGACGACTACGGGTACTCGTGGCTGCTCTCCCGCCGCGCTCCCGACGCCCTGCCGGCGCTGGTGGGCGATCTGCACGCGGTGAACACCGCGCTGCAGGACAGCGGCTTCGGCCCCCAGCTCCTCTGCTCGCTGGTCTCCTTCCGGGACGCCGGGCCGCGCCCCCTGGCGCTGGTCTACCTCTACAAGCGCGGCACCTTCTACCCCTTCGCCCCGCTGCCCGGCGAGAAACGCGACAACCCGCTGGAACTGCAGGTCAGGGCAGTGATCAAGGACGACCTGCGGGTCGAGCGGGACCTGGGCCGCTGGTTCCCGCTGTGGGGCGCCCCCGGCCTGTGAAGGGGCGGCGGCATCATCCGGCCCGTGGAGGTGGCACATGAAAGGAGCCGACTCCCGTCGTGACGACGAGCCGCCCGGAGAGCGGGCGGTGCTGGCGGCGGCCGGGATAGAGAAGTCCTACCGGCGCGGTGTGTGGCCCGCCCGGCGGCGGGTGCGGGTGCTGCAAGGGGTTGACCTGGCGCTCGCCCCCGGCGAGGTGGTCGGTCTGGTCGGGGAGAACGGGTCCGGCAAAAGCACCCTGATGAAGATCCTGGTCGGGGCACTGTCCGCCGACGCCGGCACGGTCACCCGCAGCGGACGGCTGGGCTACTGCCCGCAGGAGCCGGTGGTCTACGAACGCCTCACCTGCGACGAACACTTCGAGCTCTTCGGCCGCGCCTACGGTCTGACCGACCAGGCCGAGCGCCGCGCCCGCCGGGAGCTCTATGAGGCGTTGGGGTTCGAGCGGTATGCCGCCACGCGCACCGACCGCCTGTCCGGCGGCACCCTCTCCAAGCTGAACCTGGGACTGGCACTGCTGGCCGACCCGGAGGTGTTGCTGCTGGACGAGCCGTACGCCGGGTTCGACTTCGACACCTACCTGAGATTCTGGGAGTTGGTCGGCGGACGCCGCCGGGCGGGACGCTCGGTGCTGATCATCAGTCACTTCGTGACCGACGAAGAACGCTTCGACCGCATCATCCGGCTGCGGGACGGACGGGCGGTGCCCCGATGACGACCACGCTGTTCGAACGGCGCTTCCTGGCCGAGGCCGCCCGCACCCCGGTGAACCTGCTGGTGCTCGTCCTGGTACCGGTGGTGTTCGTCGTGGTGGCCGCCCGTCCGCTGGCGGACGCGGCCGAACTGCTCGGCGGCCCCGGCGGACCGGCACTGCAGACCGCCACGGCCGGATGGGCCGCGGGGTTCATCGCCGCGATCGCCATGTACTTCCAGGTGCACGCCGCCCGTGCCGCGGACCGCCGCCTGGTCCTGGCCGGGCTCGCCCCCGCACGGCTGGTGGCAGCCCGTATGACCACCGGCCTGGGCCTGGCGCTGATCGCCACAGCGGCGGCCCTGCTGGCTCTGACGGCGCGGACCGGTATCGGTGACGATCCGGGGCGGGTCCTGGCCGGAACGCTGATGTACGCGGTGATCTACCTGGCGATCGGGGCGCTGGTCGGCACCCTGGTCGGCAGCCCGGTCAACGGCACCGTGCTGGTGCTGTTCGTGTGGATCCTCGACGTGTTCTTCGGACCCGTGCTGCGCACGGCCGACACTCCAGTGACCAGGGCGCTGCCGACGCATTTCGTGACCTTGTGGATGGTGGACCTGCCCTCCCGGCACAGCGGACGCGTCGGGGATCTCGGCTGGGCCCTGGCCTGGGCCGCAATGGCCGTGGTGATCAGCTGGACGGTGATCACCGCCACCGGCCGCACCGCCCGGTCCCGCCACCGCACCCGGCCCGGATCAGCGGCGGAACAGCTCTCCGCCGGGGTGCGGACGGGGCTGCGGGAGGCCGCCCGCAACCGGGTGCTGTGGGCGCTGCTCATCGCCGTACCCGTCGTCTTCGTGCTCCTCGCGGTGGCCACCACCCCCGAGGAGTCCACCACCCTGACCGTGCGCGAAAGCGGCCGCGCCCTCTCCCAGGAAGTGTGGCTGCCCGACGTCCACGGCGGCGTCATGGCCCCGATCGCCATCGCCTCCCTGGCCACGCTGGCCGGGTTGTTCACCGTCCTGGACGCCCGCTCCGGCGACCGGCGCCTGACCCTCGCAGGCTTCCACCCCCTGACGCTGCTCGTCTCCCGCCTGGTCGTCGTCGCCCTCGGCGCGCTGCTGGCGACCGCCGCGTCCCTCGTCGTCACCGCCACCGTCTTCGACGCCCGCCAATGGGGTCCGTACATCGCCGCAAGCGTGCTGATCGCGCTCACCTACGCCCTCATCGGCGTCCTGCTCGGCCCGCTCTTCGGCCGGGTCGGCGGCGTACTCGTCGCCTTTCTGCTGCCCTTCATCGACCTCGGCATCGAACAGAGCCCGATGCTCCGCCCCGCCCCGCCCGACTGGGCCCGCGTCCTGCCCGGCTACGGCGCCGACCGGGTCCTGATCGACGCCGCCCTCACCCCCGCCTTCGACGAAACCGGCCCCCTGCTGATCACCCTCGCCTGGCTGGCCGCCCTCATCACCGCAGCGGCCGTCCTGTTCCGCCGCACCGCCACCGCCCCCCGATGACATCCCGCGCCCAGGGCGGCTTCGCGTCGTCCCCCGGACGAGCCGGCGAGGCGGTCGGCGGTGTCGCCGAGGTACTTCCGGGTGACATGGCGACCAAGGCCGCCATGTCCGGCTCCGGCACCAGCGGCGCCGTCGACGCCCTTGCCCTCGCACGCCCCCGGCCGCCACGCGCCGCGCCCTCGCCTGGGTACGCTGATGCCGCCGGCACGAGGACGAGCACTCCGCCCAGGGGTGCGGACGAGGGGCGACGTGACGAGTGGACCGAGGGCGGCCGGGAGTCTCCTGGCGCGCCTGCTGCTGCTCGGCCTGCTCCTCATCGGCCTCGGTGTCGTCCACACCCTGGCGCATGCCGACGCCCATGACGGTGTCACCGGACACACGACCGCCCGGCATCTCGACCTCGGCCCGGCGGACCCGGCATCCCGCGCCCGGACTCACGGACACGAGCCGGACACGCCCGGCGAAGCCCCGCACCGCACGACTGCCCCTGCCACCGTGGACTCGGACTCCTTGCCCGAGGCCGACTGCTGGGCTTCCGTACCCGCCGGGTCGTGGTCGGTACCGACGGCTCAGCTCGCGGCCGGGACCACGGCCGCCACGCACGCGGCGCCGCCCGCCGCCGGGCTGCTCGGCTTCCGCGCGTACACCTCACCCCACGCGCTGGGAGTCCTGCGGATTTAGAGGGAGGACCCGCACCGACGGCACCACACTGCCTCGGAGCGGTTCACAGTTCCGGTCCGCCGCCCCGCCGAGGGGCCTGCCCGACCGCTCTCCCCCCGTCCGTGTTCTCCGGGCCGCCACCCGGCGCCCTCTGCGCCGTACGGACGTACGGCGTATCGCGCTGCAGCCGGCCCGTGTCGAAGGGTGTCACTGTTCCCATGTCCCAGCACCACCTCGCCGACCCACGCTCGCTGTCGGCACCGCCCTACGCGACCCGCCCCACGTACCCCTCCCGCCAGGCCGCGCAGAACGGCTCGCACTCGGTCGACCGAGACAACACCGCACCCGCGCCGCGCCGCGCGGAACACGAGCCCGCGAACAGGACCGGCGGTCGGCGCGGGCGTCGCCGGGCCCCCAAGCGCACTCCGCTGCTCGGCGACTATCTGGGGTATGCCGCGACCTTCGTCGGAGCCGGGCTGATCAGCGGCGCCATCGTGCACCACCCGCTCGATCCCACCCGCTACACCCTCATCGCCGTCGTAGGCGCCGCTGTCTTCCTCTGCGCCACCGTGCTCAACGAGTTCGTCCTCACCCGCAACCGCCCCGGCCCCGCGAAGGTCTGTGGCGTGGTGGTGGCCTCCCTCGCGCTGTCGTTCGGCATCGGCATGCTCAGCGGCGGTCTGCAGCACTTCGAGGACTTTCCCGAACGGGCGGCGATGCTCATCCCCTTCGGCCTGGCACTCTCCTTCATCGCCTACGTGCTGCGCCACCAGCCCACCCGCTGGCGCAACATCCTCGGTCCGGCCGGGGTCCTGGTGGCGGTGACGGCCGCCGTCGCCTTCGTCGGTCTGCAGGGCATCGCCCAGGAGATGGCCGCACAGCCGGGCGGCGACGGGCACGGCCACAGCCATGGCGAAGAGCCCGCGGCGGAAGCGGAGCCGGAAACGGGCGGGACGGAGGGACATCAGCACGAATCCGGCTCCACTGAGGGAACGTCCGGCGCAACGACGCCCAGTCCTCAGCCGACTCGGGAACCGACGGCGACCGCGCCCACCTCCCAGGAAGCCGCCGAGGGACACGGCGAAGCCGGGCACGGCCACTGACGGTGCGCGGCGTCCTCAGTGCCCTCCGGCGGGGGACACGGGCAGGCGCTCGGTGAACGTGCCGCCGCCGTCGCGGGACTCGTACACCCCGTCCTGTGTGGCGACCAGGACGTGCCGTGCCCCGACGGCGGTCAGGGCCTGGGGCTGCCCGCCCGGAGCGGTGCCCGTCTTCTCCCAGGTGGCGCCGCCGTCGGCGCTGCGGTGCAGACCGCCGCCGAGGTCGACGCCGTACAGGGCTTCGGCGGTGGGCCAGGAGAGGAAGGCCAGGACCCGACCGGAGCCGGCGCCGAAGGTCCGGCCGCCGTCGGTGCTCCTGGCGACGCCGTCCTCCCCGGTCGCCAGCACGACGTCGCGGTCCTCCGGGCTGACCGCGATGTCCAGGGCAGCCAGTTCGGCACGGTTGTCCCAGGTGGTGCGGTCGGTGCTGACGCGCAGGACGCCGCGGGTGCTGTCGTAGCCGTAGACGGTGTCGTGCGCGTACTCCAGGGAGTGGAAGTCGGTCGTGCCGCCCAGGGAGAGGGTCTTCCAGGTCCTGCCCGAGTCGGTGGACCGGATCAGGCCGCGGTTGCCGTGGCCGCCGCCGCCCTCGGCCGGGTGGCCGCTGCCGAGGAAGGTCTTCGGGCCGATGACGGTGAAGCCCATGTAGTCGGCCGTGTCACCGACCCGCTCGGCGGTGCCGTCGTCGGCCACGGCGATCACGCCTTCGTGGGTGGCGACGTACAGGCGCTCGTCGGCCGGGTCGATGCCCAGGCCGTGGACGTGACTGACGGCGAGGCTGCCGGAGCCGTCGGCCGAGGTTGTGCCGGACGAGCCGTCGGAGCCGGGGGAACACGCGGCCAGGCCGGCCGTGAGGACGGCCCCGGTGAGGGCGGCGGCCGCGCGGGAACGAATCTTCATGCTGGGGATCTCTCGGTGAGGCGCGAGGAGGAAGCGGCGAGCAGGACTCGGGGACCGGCGCACGACGCGTCCGCACGGGGGCCGGGCTGCGCGGACGCGGGCCCGGCCCCCCGGTGCGGGTGTCGTCAGCTCTTGCCGAGGAGTTCGTTCATCTCCTCGATCTCGGCGTTCTGCGCGGTGATGATGTCGTCGGCCATCTTCCTGGCCGGCCCGTACCGGCCCTTCTCCTTCTCGGTGGTGGCCATCTCCACGGCACCCTCGTGGTGTTCGACCATCATGGTCAGGAACATCGTGTCGAAGTCCTTGCCGGACGTGTCCATCAGCTGGTCCATGTCCTCGGTGTCCATCATCCCGGGCATGTCGGAGCCGCCGGAGTGGTCCATGCCGTGGTCCATGCCCGGCATGGAGGAGGGCACGTCCTCACCCCACGCCTCCAGCCAGCCGGACATCGTCTCGATCTCCGGGTCCTGGGCCTTCTCGATGCGCGCGGCCAGGTCCTTGACCTCGGCGGAGGACGCCTGGGCGGCGGCCATCCGCGCCATCTGGAGGGCCTGCTGGTGGTGCGGGATCATGCCCTGCGCGAAGTCGACGTCCTGGTCGTTGTGGGCGCCGGCGGTGTCCTCGGCACCGGCCGAGGCCGACGTCTGCGCGGCCGATCCGCTGTCGGACCCGCCGTCGCCGCCGCAGGCGGCGAGGACGAGCGAGGCGGCGACGGCCGTGGCGACGAGGCCGGCGCGACGGATGAGTGAACGAGTGCTGGTCATGCGTGAACTCCTGCGGTGCGGAGGGGGGAGCGCGCCGAAGGGCGCGGGACATGGCTGAGGGCCGTGCACCTGCCGGCCGCGGCGCACGCGGCAGCGGCGGACACGGCGGGGCCTCGTCCTATATCCGCAGGAGTTGCAACTCGGCGAGCGAGGGAGGAGCGCGCCCGCCCTCCGGCCCGGCGGCCATGGACCGCAGGCCGCTCACCGGCGAACCCGCCCGGCCGACGGGATCGGGGAGGAGCGCGGGAAGAGCCGGTCCCGCCCCGACGGCACCGGAGGCACACGTCGGGTCGGCGTGCTGTGCGTGTCCGCCGCCGTCGTCGTGATCACAGACGGACTCGGCACTCATGACCGCCAGGTCCGTGTGCGCGGCGGGGGAGGAGTGATGCCCCGTGGCGGCGGTGGTCCCGCCCGGTGCCAGGCCGTGCATGCCGAACAACCCGACCAGCAGCCCGAGCACCAGCAGCGCCGGCCACCACCTCGGTGGTGAGGGCGCGCGGTGAGACTGCGCACGGACTGTCACGGCGTCCATGGTACGGAAGACCGTCGTCCTCGGCGGACGGGCGGGCGCTCGGTCCCGGACCGGCGACGCGTCCGCGCCGGTCCACCCGCGTCCGATGACGCCGACTGAAACCGGGGCATGTCGAAGGGCCCCACCGCAAGCGGTGGGGCCCTTCGACAACGTGCCCGGTGAGGCACTGGCGGAGGATACGAGATTCGAACTCGTGAGGGGTTGCCCCCAACACGCTTTCCAAGCGTGCGCCCTAGGCCTCTAGGCGAATCCTCCGGTGGGAACATTACATGACCGAGGGGAGTGCTCGCGAACTCGTTCCTCGCCCGCGACATGGGGTAACCTCTGCTTAGCCCCTCACGCGGCGCTATCTGACTGAACTCCCCCAGGGCCGGAAGGCAGCAAGGGTAGGTCGGCTCTGGCGGGTGCGTGGGGGGCGCTTGCGTTCCGGGCGTCCGGTCCGGTTGTCGGTGGGCGCCTATAACCTCGTATGCGTGTCGTCTCTCGCGCTGTACCGCCGTTATCGCCCGGAGTCGTTCGCCGAGGTCATCGGGCAGGAGCATGTCACCGACCCGTTGCAGCAGGCGTTGCGGAACAACCGGGTCAATCACGCGTACCTGTTCAGCGGTCCGCGCGGATGCGGCAAGACGACCAGCGCGCGGATCCTGGCGCGCTGCCTGAACTGCGAGCAGGGCCCGACCCCGACGCCGTGCGGGGAGTGCCAGTCCTGCCGGGACCTCGCGCGCAACGGACCCGGTTCGATCGACGTCATCGAGATCGACGCCGCTTCCCACGGTGGTGTGGACGACGCCCGTGACCTGCGCGAGAAGGCCTTCTTCGGGCCCGCGGGCAGCCGGTACAAGATCTACATCATCGACGAGGCCCACATGGTCACGTCGGCCGGTTTCAACGCGCTGCTCAAGGTCGTCGAGGAGCCCCCGGAGCATCTGAAGTTCATCTTCGCGACCACCGAGCCGGAGAAGGTCATCGGGACCATCCGGTCGCGCACGCACCACTACCCGTTCCGGCTGGTGCCGCCCGGCACGCTGCGGGAGTACCTCGGCGAGGTGTGCGGGAAGGAGGACATCCCGGTCGAGGAGGGCGTGCTGCCGCTCGTCGTGCGGGCCGGCGCCGGGTCCGTGCGTGACTCGATGTCCGTCATGGACCAGCTCCTCGCCGGCGCGGGCGAGGACGGTGTGACGTACGCCATGGCCACCTCCCTGCTGGGGTACACGGACGGCTCGCTGCTCGACTCCGTCGTCGAGGCCTTCGCGACCGGTGACGGCGCCGCCGCCTTCGAGGTCGTCGACCGGGTGATCGAGGGCGGCAACGATCCGCGCAGGTTCGTCGCGGACCTGCTGGAGCGGCTGCGGGACCTCGTCATCCTCGCCGCCGTTCCCGATGCCGCGGAGAAGGGGCTCATCGACGCCCCCGCCGACGTGATCGAGCGGATGCAGGCCCAGGCCGGCACCTTCGGGGCCGCCGAGCTGAGCCGCGCCGCCGACCTCGTCAACCAGGGGCTCACCGAGATGCGCGGCGCCGGCTCGCCGCGCCTCCAGCTCGAGCTGATCTGCGCGCGCGTGCTGCTGCCCGCCGCCTACGGCGACGAGCGCTCGGTCATGGCCCGGCTGGACCGGATCGAGCGCGGGGTGAACTTCTCCGCGGGCGGCGCCGGCGCCGGTGTGCCCGCCGCGGCGTACGTCCCCGGGCCGGAGGTCCACGGGGGAGCGCCGGGGCAGGGCTCCGTCGAGCCGGGAGGCGGCCCCGCCGCCGCCCGGGCCGCGGTACGGGCGCCCGGTCCGGCCCCCGCACCGCCCGCTCCCGTACCGCCCGCTCCCGTGCCGCCGGCCCCTCCCGCCGCGCCGGCTCAGCAGCCCCCGGCGCCCGCCCCGGCGCCGTCCGGCGCTCCGCCCGCGGCCGGCGCCCCCGGTGCCTGGCCCACCGCCGCCTCCGCCGGTGGCGGCCGTCGGCCGGGCGGCTGGCCCACGGCCGCCCCGGCGGGCGGGGCCCAGCCCCCGGCGCCCGCCCCGGCCCCGGCCGGAGCCCCCGCTCCCGCCCCCGCCTCCGCACCTGCCCCCCGGACGGCGTCCGCGCCCCCGGGCGGTGGGGGTGGCGGGCTCGACCCCCGCATGCTCTGGCCGAACATCCTGGAGACGGTCAAGAACCGCCGTCGCTTCACCTGGATCCTGCTCAGCCAGAACGCCCAGGTGACCGGCTTCGACGGCACGACGCTCCAGATCGGCTTCGTGAACGCCGGGGCGCGGGACAACTTCCTCAGCAGCGGCAGCGAGGACGTACTGCGTCAGGCGCTGGCCGAGCAGTTCAACGTGCAGTGGAAGATCGAGGCGGTCGTCGACCCGGCCGGCGGCGGGGGCATGACGGCCCCGGCCCCGGCCGGGCCACCCGTCGGCGGTGGATACGGCGGTGGCGGCGGGTACGGCGCCACCGGTACCGGTGGCGCGGGCGGCCAGCGGCCCCCCGCTCCCCAGACGGGCGCCCCGGCCGCCGCGCCCGCGCGGCCGACGGCGGGCGTCCCGGCGGCCCCCGCGTCCGCCCCGGCCCCGGCTCCCCGCCCGTCCGCCCCGGAACCGCCGCCCCCCGTCTCGCCGGAGGACGACGTTCCCGAGGACGACGACCCCGACCTGGACGAGTCCGCCCTCTCCGGGCAGGAACTGCTCGTCCGCGAGCTGGGCGCGACGGTCGTCGAGGAGCTCACGAACGACTAGGTCTTCGGAGGAACGCACGAACGGCGTCCGCCCACCCCTTCGGAAGCCCGCACAAAGCGAATCCGCCGGCTGCCGTTAGGCTGACCCCGTGAAGGTCCTCGTCATCGGCAGCGGCGCCCGCGAACACGCCCTGTGCCGCTCCCTGTCCCTCGACCCCGACGTCACCGCGCTGCACTGCGCCCCCGGCAACGCCGGCATCGCCGAGGTGGCCGAGCTGCACCAGGTCGACGCCCTCGACGGCGCGGCCGTGTCCGCGCTGGCCACCCGGCTCGGCGCGGACCTCGTGGTGGTCGGCCCGGAGGCGCCCCTCGTCGCCGGTGTCGCCGACGCCGTGCGCGACGCGGGCATCCCGGTCTTCGGCCCGTCCGGGGAGGCCGCGCGGCTCGAGGGCTCCAAGGCCTTCGCGAAGGACGTCATGGCGGGGGCCGGCGTGCCCACCGCCCGCAGTTACGTCTGCACGACGCCCGAGGAGGTCGACGCGGCCCTCAGCGCGTTCGGCGCCCCGTACGTCGTCAAGGACGACGGGCTCGCGGCCGGCAAGGGCGTCGTCGTCACCGACGACGTCGAGGCGGCCCGGGCGCACGCCGGAGGCTGTGAGCGCGTGGTCGTCGAGGAGTTCCTCGACGGCCCCGAGGTGTCCCTCTTCGCGATCACCGACGGCGAGACGGTCGTACCGCTCCAGCCCGCCCAGGACTTCAAGCGCGCGCTGGACGGCGACCAGGGCCCGAACACCGGCGGCATGGGGGCCTACTCCCCGCTGCCGTGGGCCGACCCCAAGCTGGTCGACGAGGTCGTGGAGACGGTGCTCCAGCCGACCGTGGACGAGATGCGGCGCCGTGGCACCCCGTTCTCCGGGCTGCTCTACGCCGGTCTGGCGATCACCTCGCGCGGTGTCCGCGTGATCGAGTTCAACGCCCGCTTCGGCGACCCCGAGACCCAGGTGGTCCTGGCCCGGCTGAAGACCCCGCTGGGCGGTCTGCTGATGGCCGCCGCCACCGGCAACCTCGCCCACCTGGAGCCGACGCGCTGGAGCGACGAGGCCGCGGTCACCGTGGTCGTCGCCTCGCACAACTACCCCGGCACCCCGCGCACGGGCGACCCGATCACCGGCCTGGACGAGGTCGCCGCCCAGGACGCCCCGCACGCGTACGTGCTGCACGCGGGGACGAAGCGGGACGGCGACGCGATCGTCAGCGCGGGCGGGCGCGTGCTGTCCGTCACGGCGACCGGCAAGGACCTCACCGAGGCCCGCGACCGCGCCTACCGCGCGGTGTCCCGCATCGGCCTCGACGGCTCCCGGCACCGTACGGACATCGCGGCGAAGGCGGCGCGGGAGGCGTAGCCGGACGCGCCGGGCCGCCTCCCGGTGCGGATGAACCCCACAGGCCCCGGATCCGTCTCAGGATCCGGGGCCTGACCCTTGCCGTCCGTCGTCCACCTTTCCCCAAAGCCATTCCATCGGGTGAGCGATACGCCATCCGGCTGACGACAGCCGGGGCCCCAACTATGGTGCCGCGCAAGCGTTCCGGCACTTGGCCCATCGGCATTGCGATGTCGGTGGCGGGTGCCACAGTGGGGGAGTGGGCAACGCCGGGACAGCGTCAGGACCGCCGGGAGGGGATGAGGTCGGGCCATGAGCGGAAGCGGAGCGGGGGCGGGCGCGCAGAGCGCGCGGTCGCACGCGCTGGCCGTGCTGCGCGTGCGCAGCCGGGCGCTGGCCGTCGCGCTGCTGCCGGCCGCCGCCGCCGTGATCCTGCTCGTCGGCGGGTCCACCGGCCATCTGCCGGGCGGCGGCTGGGACCTCGTCCGCCGGCTGCTCACGCCGGTCGCGGTGCTGGTCCTGCTCGCCGCCGCCGGTGTCGCCCTGGTCGTCGCGCGGGCCCGGCCCGCCATGAGCCCCACGGTCCCGATCGCCGAGGACGCGGCCCCGGACCTGTACCGGATGGTGCGGGACCTCGCCGACCGGCTCGACGTCCCCGCCCCCTCCGCGATAGCGCTCACCCCGGACTGCGACAGCTGGCTGGAGGACCGCACCCACCCGGCCCACGGCCCTCCGCCCGCCGGGGAGCACGGCGGCGCGTCCGGTGCGGGACGGCCCGCCCGCGGCGGGGCCGCCGCGCCCGTGCTGGTGATCGGCTCCCCGTTCCTGTGGTGGATGCGCGTGGGCGAGCTGCGCGCGGTCCTCGCCCCGGTCGTCGCCGGTACGGGACCGTCGGCGCACCCGGACATAGCCGCCGCCCGGCGCTTCGTGCAAGGGCTGGACGCCGCGGTGGCCGTGACCTCGGCACCCCGCCGGGGACCGGTGGCCCACGGGGTGCTCGCGGGCGTCGGCTGGGTCACCCGCCTGCTGCTGCGCGGCTGCCGGGGGCACGCCGCCGAGATGGAGCGCGGAGTCGCCGCGGCGGCGGCCGAGCGCGCGCAGACCGTGGACTACGGGCTGCGGATCGTCGCCCAGGAGCAGGTGGGTCTGGCGTACGCGGGCTGGGACCGGCTGCTCACCCGGGTCGCGCTGCCGGCCTGGCGGATGGGCCGCTGGCCCTCACGGCTCAACGCCGGGGTGGTGGCGGCGCTGACCGAGCTGTCCCGCCGGGACCGGCTGGCGGAGGGCTTCGCCTCCCGTCTCGGCGAGCGCCCCGCCTGCGACCTGCTGGAAGAGCCCGGCACGGTGGACGAGGCCGCCTCGCTCCTCGCCGCCCGCCTCTTCCACGGCGGGCCCGCACGGACCGGTCCGGACTGGTCCCCGGTCCACTGGGGCGACTATCCGGAGGAGGTCGTCGACCGCAAGTGGCGCACCGACGCCGCCCGCCTCCACCGCGTCCTGGACGCCCTCCGCGTCCCCCCGGCCCCCGGTGAGCCCCCGGCCCCCGACGGTCCCACCCTCTCCCGGGTCCTCGCCCACCTGACGACCTCACCGCCCCCGCCGGCGGAACCCGCCCCGCCCGCCGCGGAGGACGACGAGGACCTGACCGGCGCCACCCCCCGCAGCGCCGCCCTCGCCGCCCGGCTCACCGCCGAGCTGGCCCGTGAGGAGGCCGCCGCGACCTCCGTCCCCGCCCCGCAGGGCACCGACCCCGCGTCGCTCCGGGACGACCGCGCGCTCCCCCTCTTCCCGCTCCGGCCCCCGCGCACCGCCCGTGAGCTGCTCGCCGATCACCTCACGGCGATGGTCTGCTGCGCGGCGATGGACACCGCGGGCGCCGTCCCCGGACTCGACTGGCTCGACGGGCCCACGCTCCTCCTCGGCGGTGCACGGGCCACGGACCTCTCCCCCCGGATCCTGGCCCTCATCGAGGACGGCGACCCCGCGGCCCTCCGGCTGTGGCTGACCCGGCAGGGCATACGGCCCGAGAAGCCCGTACGGCTCGTCTGAGCCGTACTCCCCGCCTCCCGCCCGGAGCTCACCCTTCCGCTTTCGGTCAATTCAAAACGAATGGTGACGGAGTGCGCGCGTCATGTGATGTGCTTGGACCGTTCGCGACCACTGGCAAGAGCGCGCGACATACGACAAGCACATAACTGACGGCAGGCATCATCCGTCAGGCGACTGCCGGACAGCACCACGCACCGCACCGCGACGGGGGCACGAGGGAGGGGAGCGATCATGGGTTCGGAACAGATCCGCCGCTGGGAGTCGGGAGCACGGGCGCACGCCGTGAACGACCCCTTCGGACAGGGCCCCCTCCCGTGGCTGCGCGGCAGCGAGACGTACTTCGGCGACAGCGGCCAGGTCGTCCCCTGGTACGTGGACCCGGATCCGTACGCCGGTCCGGAACGGGCCGCCGTCCGCGTCCCGCGGCAGGGCGGGCCCAGGATCCCCGCCCCCCGCGCCTCCGGCTCGGTCGGGCCCCGCGCCGCCGACGACGTGCGCCGCCAGATCAAGGGCTTCGCCTCCACCGGCGCGGTCGCCCCCGGTGAGTCCATCGACTTCCGCATCACCGTCGACCCGCCCCAGCCGTTCGACGTCGACGTCTACCGCATCGGCCACTACGGCGGCCACGGCGCCACCAAGATCACCTCCAGCCCCCGTCTCTCCGGCATCGTGCAGCCCGCGCCGCTCACCGCCGACCGCACCGTCTCCTGCCACCACTGGTGGCTGTCCTGGCGGTTACCGATCCCGTCGTACTGGAGCGTCGGCGCGTACGTCGCCGTCCTCACCACCGCCGACGGCTACCGCTCGCACATCCCGTTCACCGTCCGCGACAACCGCCCGGCCGACCTCCTCCTGGTCCTGCCCGACGTGACCTGGCAGGCGTACAACCTCTATCCGGAGGACGGCCGCACCGGCGCGAGCCTCTACCACGCCTGGGACGAGCAGGGCCGGCTGCTCGGCGAGGACGACGCCGCCACCACCGTCTCCTTCGACCGCCCGTACGCGGGCGCCGGCCTCCCGCTGCACGTCGGCCACGCCTACGACGTCATCCGCTGGGTCGAGCGCTACGGCTACGACCTCGCCTACGCCGACGCCCGCGACCTGCACGCCGGCCGGATCGACCCCACCCGCTACCGGGGCCTGGTCTTCCCCGGCCACGACGAGTACTGGTCGGTGCCCATGCGCACCGCCGTGGAACACGCCCGTGAGCACGGCACGTCCCTCGTCTTCCTCTCCGCCAACACCATGTACTGGCAGGTGGAGCTCGCTCCCTCCCCGTCCGGCCCCGCCCGCCTGCTGACCTGCCGCAAGCGCCGGGGTCCGGGCAGACCCGCGCTGTGGCGGGAGCAGGACCGCGCCGAGCAGCAGCTGCTCGGCGTCCAGTACGCCGGCCCCGTCCCGCAGCCGCACCCGCTGATCGTCCGCAACGCCGGCCACTGGATGTGGGAGGGGACCGGCGCGCACGAGGGCGACGGCATCGAGGGCATGGTCGCGGCCGAGGCCGACCGCTACCACCCGCGCACCCCGCTGCCCGCGCACGAGGAGCGCGTCCTGCTCGCCCACTCCCCGTACACCGACCGCCGGGGCGTCCGCCGCCACCAGGAGACGTCCCTCTACCGGGCCCCCTCCGGCGCCTGGGTCTTCGCCTCCGGCACCTTCGCCTGGTCCCCGGCCCTGGACCGCCCGGGCCACACCGACCCCCGCGTCCAGCGCGCCACCGCCAACCTCCTGGACCGCATCTGCAAACGCGACTGACCCCGGGCCGCGGCCGTTCGCCCCGTACGGGAGAATCGACGTATTCAGACAGAACCACGGGGAGGAACCGTGTCCGGATTCGTCGAAAAGCCCGAGCCGATCCAGGTTCCGGGTCTGGTGCACCTGCACACCGGCAAGGTGCGCGAGCTGTACCGGAGCGAGGCGGGCGACCTCGTGATGGTCGCCAGCGACCGCATCTCCGCCTACGACTGGGTGCTGCCGACCGAGATCCCCGACAAGGGCCGGATCCTCACCCAGCTCTCCCTGTGGTGGTTCGACCAGCTCGCCGACCTGCTCCCGCACCACGTCCTGAGCACCGGGGTCCCGGCCGGCGCCCCCGCCGACTGGGCGGGCCGCACCCTGGTCTGCAAGTCCCTGAACATGGTCCCGGTGGAGTGCGTGGCCCGCGGCTACCTCACCGGCTCGGGCCTGGTCGAGTACGACGAGTCCCGTACGGTCTGCGGCCTCGCCCTCCCCGAGGGCCTGGTGGACGGCTCCGAACTGCCCGCCCCGATCTTCACCCCGGCCACCAAGGCCGCCGTCGGCGAGCACGACGAGAACGTCTCCTACGAGGAGGTCGCCCGCCAGGTCGGCGCGGAGACCGCCGCCCAGCTGCGCCAGGCGACCCTCGCCGCGTACTCCCGCGCCCGGGACATCGCCCGCGACCGGGGGATCATCCTCGCGGACACCAAGTTCGAGTTCGGCTTCGACGGCGAGCGGCTGGTCATCGCGGACGAGGTGCTCACCCCGGACTCCTCCCGCTTCTGGCCGGCCGAGCAGTGGGAGCCGGGCCGCGCGCAGCCGTCGTACGACAAGCAGTTCGTGCGGGACTGGCTGACCTCCGCCGAGTCGGGCTGGGACCGCCGGAGCGAGCAGCCCCCGCCGCCGCTGCCGGAGCACATCGTGGACGCCACCCGCGCCAAGTACGTGGAGGCGTACGAGCGTCTCACCGGCACCGCCTGGAGCTGAGCGCACGACGAAGGCCCCGGTCGATGACCGGGGCCTTGATCCTGAGCGAACGACGAGGTTCGAACTCGCGACCTCAACCTTGGCAAGGTTGCGCTCTACCAACTGAGCTACGTTCGCATGCGCCGTGGCGCGAGACCCACTATACCCAACCTCGCTCCCGTGCGAGACGGACCGCCGCATGCCGGTTCTCCGCCCCGAGCTTCGAGACGGCCGAGGAGAGGTAGTTCCGCACGGTCCCCTGGGACAGCGCGGCCCGCTCCGCGATCTCCGCCACGGGCGCCCCGTCCGCCGCCAGCTCCAGCACCTCGGCCTCGCGCGCGGTCAGCGGGGAGTCACCGGCGGCGATCGCGTCGGCGGCCAACTCGGGGTCGACGTAACGGTTTCCCGCGTGCACCGTGCGGATGATCTCCGCGAGGCGCTGGGCGCTGACGGTCTTGGGGACGAACCCGCGCACACCCGCCGCGAGCGCCCGCTTCAGATGCCCGGGCCGCCCGTGACCGGTCACGATCAGCACCCGGCAGTCGGGCAGTTCCGCCCGCAGGGATGTGGCGACCTTCACACCGTCCGCGCCGGGCATCTGCAGGTCCAGTACGGCGACGTCGGGAGTGTGCGCCCGGGCCATCGCCAGCGCCTCCGGCCCGGAGGCCGCCTCGGCGACGACCGTCAGATCGTCCTCGAGCGACAGCAGCGCGACGAGCGCGCCCCGGATCAGGTGTTCGTCGTCGGCGAGCAGCAGGCGCAGGGGTCTCGGTGACGTCATGAGGTGACCTCGTTCACGGAGCGGGGGGCGGGCACGGCGGCGGACTGTCCGGCGTCCGACGGCAGCGGGACCTCGGCCGTCAGCCGGAACAGGCCGTCCCCCGCGGGCCCGGCCCGCAGGGTCCCGCCGATCTCCGCCAACCGCTCCCGCAGCCCGACGAGCCCGGACCCCCGGCCCGGGACGGCGCCGTCCGGCGCCCCGTCGTTCTCCACCGTCAGCACCACACGCCCCCGCAGCACCCGCACCCCCACCGTGCACCGCCGCGCGTCCCCGTGCCGCAGGACGTTCGTCGCCGCCTCCCGTACGACCCAGCCGAGGGCGGACTGCACCGGGGCCGGCAGCCCGGCCGTCGGCCCGGTGACCACGCAGTCGATGCCGGCCGCCGTCAGCACGCCCTGGGCGCCGCCGAGCTCACCGGCCAGATCGGCCTCCCGGTAACCGCGCACGACCTCCCGCAGCTCCCGCTGCGTCTCGTGCGCGACGCGCTGCACCTCGACCATCTGCGTCACGGCCTCCGGCCGTTCCCGCTGGGCCAGTTGTACGGCCAGTTCGCTCTTCAGCGCGATCACCGCGAGGTTGCGGCCCATCACGTCGTGCAGGTCCCGCCCGAACCGCAGCCGCTCCTCGGCGACGGCGAGCCGGGCGCGGGTCTCGCGGGCCTCGTCCAGTTGGTAGACGGCGTTGAGCAGCCAGACGGAGAAGAGGTAGGTGAAGGCGAAGAAGCCGCCGCCGGCCAGCACCACCAGGGCGGTGACCAGCGCGACGGCGACGGGCATGCCGAGGGCGAGGGAGACCGCCGCAGTGCCCGCCGCGAAGCCGGTCACACAGGCGGACACCCGCCGCCGGCCGCGGACGCCGATGGCGAGCGCGCCGGTGCCGAAGACCATCACGATCGCGTAGACCCCGCCGGCCGCTCCGTCGACGCTCTCACCGGCGGGTCCGTGCTCGGCGACGAGGAGAGCGGCGACGCCCAGCACGGCGGTGGTGGCACCGAGTCCCCACAGCGTCCGGACGGGCTGCTCACGCCCGCCGCGCAGCCAGTCCAGGGCGCGGGAGGCGGCCACGGCACAGAACACGCTGTGCACGGCCGCCAGGGACATCAGCAGCACCCCCAGCCGCGGTCCCACCCGGCCGATCACCGGACCGCTCGCGCACACGAACTCGATCAGCGCGAACGAGTGGAACGACCACCGCGTGTACGTCTCGACCTTCGCCGGTGTGCTCTTGCGTCCCCACCAGCCGTCCGGCCCGCCCATCTCCCGTGTCTCCCCGCCCTCGCGCACGTCAGTGCCTCGGCTCCCAGCGGAACCACCGCCGTACAGCAAACACCGCCGACAGGGTCCAGGCCACCGCCGTCGTGAGGGCGCCCAGGGCCTCGTAGGCCGACAGGCCGCCGGTCCAGCCGCCGCGCACCAGGGTGACGACCGGGGTCAGCGGCAGCAGTTCGCAGAAGGAGGCCAGCCGGTCGGGGAACAGCTCCAGCGGGACGAACATGCCGGAGCCGAGCATCGAGACGATCGTCAGCGGCATCGGGGTGACCTGCGCGCTCTCGCCGGTCCGGGTGAAACCCGCGGTGACCGCCGCGAGCGCGGCGCACATCACGAGCCCCAACAGCAGGCCCAGGACGGCCAGATGCGGCGCGGACGGCGCGGACATGTCCAGCAGCACCGCACAGGCCGCGGTCAGCACCAGGCACTGCACCAGCCCGGTGAGGACGGCCGGCATCGCGGACCCGCCGAGGATCTCGGCGTCCCGCAGCTCGCCCGTGCGCAGCCGCTTGAGGACGAGTTCCTCGCGGCGGACGACGAAGACGCCGACGAGGGCGGTGTACACGGCGAACAGCAGGGAGAAGCCGACGGCGGCGGGCAGTACGACGGTGCCGGGGGTCAGTCCCGCCCCGGCGAGGTCCATCTCCTCGGCCGCCGACCGCACGCTCAGCGGCAGCACCAGCGGTACGAAGAGCGCGGCGACGAGCGTGCCCTTGCTCCGCCCCAACAGCGTCAGTTCGGCGCGGGCGAGAGAGGTCATCCGGCCCACCGGTGTGGTCGTGGTGGTGCTCATGCCGCGTGCTCCTTCGCCGTCGTCCCCGCCGACGCGTCCTTGGCGATCCCGAGGAACGCCTCCTCAAGGGAGGCCGACCGCACGTCCAGCCGGTGCAGTTCCACCCCGGCGCCCTGCGCCCACACCAGCAGTCCGGTGGCCGCCCGCTGCAGTTCGCGGGTGCGCAGCCGGACGGTCCGGCCGTCGACCGTGTGGTCGCTCACGCCCAGTGCGGCGAGGGGCGGCAGGTCTCCCACGAAGTAGCCCTCGGGCAGTTCGAAGGTGATCCGGGACGGCTCGGCGGCGGTCACCTCGGCCGGGGTGCCGGTGACGGCGATGCGCCCGTCGTGCATGATCGCGAGCCGGTCGGCGAGGTTCTCGGCCTCCTCCAGGTAGTGCGTGGTGAGCAGCACGGTCGTACCGCCGTCGCGCAGCGCGTCCACCAGCTCCCAGGTGTCCCGGCGGCCTTCGGCGTCGAGCCCGGTGGTGGGTTCGTCGAGGAAGAGCACCTCGGGGTCGCCGAGCAGCGCGAGCGCCAGGTCCAGGCGGCGCCGCTGGCCCCCGGAGAGCTGCTTCACCCGGACGCCGGCCTTCGCCTCCAGCCCGACCAGCGCCAGCACCTCCCGCTCGGGGCGGGCCCCGCTGACGCACCCCGCCCACATCCGGGCGGTCTCGGCGACGGTCAACTCGGAGGGGAATCCGCCTTCCTGGAGCATCACGCCGGTGCGGGGCCGTACGACGGCGCGGTCGGTGTACGGATCGTGGCCGAGCACCCGGACCCGCCCGCCGGCCGGAGCGGCGAGCCCCTCCAGCAGTTCGACGGTGGAGGTCTTGCCGGCGCCGTTGGTGCCCAGCAGGGCGAAGACCTCTCCGCGCCGTACGGAGAAGTCGATCCCGCGCACCGCTTCGAACCCGCCCCCGTAGACACGTCGCAGGCCGGTGACCTCAATCACGTGTTCGTGTTCGTCCGCTTCCATGCTCCGAGCATCCCGGCGGCCGGGGCGGCCCGGCAGTGCGGGCTGTCATCACGGGGCATGACAAATGTCAGACGGCCGTGCGCGACGGACACGGCAAAGGCCCCGGTCGATGACCGGGGCCTTGATCCAGAGCGGACGACGAGGCTCGAACTCGCGACCTCAACCTTGGCAAGGTTGCGCTCTACCAACTGAGCTACGTCCGCATTGCCTCCGACCGGCTCTCACCGATCGGCGCTGGCACCAGCCTACCCGATCCCCGAGGGTGATCGGTACGGCGGTGTGGAGCGGGTGACAGGAATTGCACACTGCGCCTTCCCCCTGGAAGGGGGATGTTCTACTACTGAACTACACCCGCAAGTACTCCGTGAGCGGGGCCTTTCGGCCTTGCCCCTCGGCGTGTTCCAGACTCTAGCCGATCAGCGGGGGTGCTGCGCAAGTCGGTTTCCGCGGGGGGCGGGTGACCGGCCTTCGGGGCGGGCCACCCGGCCGGCTCACCGCGCCGCGGCGAACGCCTCGTAGACCTTCTTGGGGATCCGTCCGCGCGCGGGGACGTCCATCTGGTTGGCCTGGGCCCAGGCGCGGACGGCCGCCGGGTCCGGGGCGACCTCCGTCTGCCGGTAGGCCCTGCCGGAGCGTGACCGCTTGCGGCCGGCGTCCACGTAGGGCTCGAGGGCCTGCCGCAGTTTCCTGGCATTGGTCTCGTTGAGGTCGATCTCGTACGACGTGCCGTCCAGTCCGAAGGCGATCGTCTCCGCCGCTTCCGAGCCGTCGATGTCGTCAAAGAGAGTGACCACGACCTTCTGCGCCACGAATATCGGTCCCTTCGTGCGACACCTCTCGTCCGGACGTCCGTGATGACGTGCCGGGACATCGCCGAGATGTCGGCTGTCCGCTGTAATCGGGCAAAGTATCTGCTAATGACAATTCATTTGTACAGTGCCCGGCAATGAAATGTGAAGCCCGACTTAATCCGTCCGCGTGTCCGGGGCGCAATAGGGATGTGCGGGCAAACGGAGATCTTTCCCGGATCTTTTCCTTGGAGTCTCCCCGCGATGCCGAATCGTGATGGCGATCACGTAGATTCCTACAACTCTACCCGCGTAGAAATTTTGTGCGGGTAGTCTGAAGGAACCTGCTCAGCACCACACACCGGGAGTGCCAGTGGCACGCGTCGTAGTCGACGTCATGCTCAAGCCGGAGATCCTCGACCCCCAGGGCCAGGCGGTGCAGCGCGCACTGCCGCGACTGGGTTTCGAAGGGATCTCGGACGTCCGTCAGGGAAAGCGATTCGAACTGGAAGTTGACGGGCCGGTCGACGAGGCCGCGCTCGCCCGTATCCACGATCTTGCGGAATCCTTCCTCGCCAACACCGTGATCGAGGACTTCACCGTGCGGGTCGAGGAAGTCGCGGAGGCCGCGAAGTGACCGCTCGTATTGGCGTCGTCACTTTCCCGGGCAGCCTGGACGACCGGGACACCCAGCGCGCGATCCGCGTCGCCGGCGCCGAACCCGTCGCCCTCTGGCACAAGGACAAGGACCTCAAGCAGGTCGACGCCGTGGTGCTCTGCGGCGGCTTCTCCTACGGCGACTATCTGCGGGCCGGCGCCATCGCGCGCTTCTCGCCGGTGATGGACACCGTCATCGACCAGGCCAGGGCCGGACTCCCCGTCCTCGGCATCTGCAACGGCTTCCAGATCCTCACCGAGGCGCACCTGCTCCCCGGCGGCATGCTGGGCAACGACCACCTGCACTTCATCTGCCGCGACCAGAAGCTGCGGGTGGAGAACGCGGACACCGCCTGGACCGCCGACTACACGGCCGGCCAGGAGATCCACATCCCGCTGAAGAACATGGACGGCCGCTACGTCGCCGACCGGCGGACGCTGGACGAGCTGGAGGCCGAGGGCCGCGTCGCGTTCCGCTACGTGGTCCGCGGCGAAGCCGCTGATGGATGCGGCAACCCCAACGGCTCGCTCAACGACATCGCCGGCATCACCAACGCGGCGGGCAACGTCGTCGGCCTGATGCCGCACCCCGAGCACGCCGTCGAGCCGCTGATCGGTACGGGCCGTACCGACGGCCTGCCGTTCTTCACCTCGATCCTCAAGAAGCTGGTCAACGCATGAGCCGGACGCCTCTGGACACGGTCGAGCACGCGGCCGCGACCCCCGACGTCGAGCTGCCCTGGGCCGAGCTGGGCCTGAAGAAGGACGAGTACGAGCGGGTGGTGGAGATCCTCGGCCGCCGCCCGACCGGCGCCGAACTCGCCATGTACTCCGTCATGTGGTCCGAGCACTGCTCGTACAAGTCCTCCAAGGTCCACCTCCGCCAGTTCGGCGAGAAGGCCCCCGAGAGCGACGCCCTGCTCGTCGGCATCGGCGAGAACGCCGGCGTCGTCGACGTCGGCCAGGGTTACGCGGTCACCTTCAAGGTCGAGTCGCACAACCACCCGTCGTACGTCGAGCCCTACCAGGGCGCGGCCACCGGCGTGGGCGGCATCGTCCGCGACATCATCGCGATGGGCGCCCGCCCGGTCGCCGTCGTGGACCCCCTGCGCTTCGGCGCCGCGGACCACCCGGACACCAAGCGCGTCCTGCCCGGCGTCGTCGCCGGCATCGGCGGCTACGGCAACTGCCTGGGCCTGCCCAACATCGGCGGCGAGGTCGTCTTCGACGCCTGCTACCAGGGCAACCCGCTGGTCAACGCCGGCGCCATCGGCGTCATGCGGCACGAGGACATCCACCTCGCCAAGGCGTCCGGCGCGGGCAACAAGGTCATCCTGTACGGCGCCCGCACCGGCGGCGACGGCATCGGCGGCGCCTCGATCCTGGCGAGCGAGACGTTCGACGACGCCAAGCCCTCCAAGCGCCCCGCCGTCCAGGTCGGCGACCCCTTCCAGGAGAAGCTCCTCATCGAGTGCACCCTGGAGGCGTTCCAGGAGAAGCTGGTCGTCGGCATCCAGGACCTGGGAGCCGCGGGCCTGTCCTGCGCCACCAGCGAGCTGGCCTCCAACGGCTCCGGCGGCATGCGCGTCACCCTGGACGACGTCCCGCTGCGCGACTCCACGCTCTCGCCCGAGGAGATCCTCATGAGCGAGTCGCAGGAGCGCATGTGCGCGGTCGTCGAGCCCGACAAGGTCGACCGCTTCCTCGAGATCTGCGACAAGTGGGACGTCATCGCCACCGTCATCGGCGAGGTGACCGACGGCGACCGCCTGGAGATCTACTGGCACGGCGGCAAGATCGTCGACGTCGACCCGCGCACGGTCGCCCACGAGGGCCCGACGTACGAGCGCCCGTACGCCCGCCCGTCCTGGCAGGACGAGCTGCAGGCGGACGACGCGAACAAGCTGCCGCGTCCGCGGACCTCCGCGGAGCTGAAGGACCAGGTCCTGAAGCTGGTGGGCTCGCCCAACCAGGCCTCCAAGCAGTGGATCACCCAGCAGTACGACCGCTTCGTGCAGGGCAACACCGTCCTCGCCCAGCCCGAGGACTCCGGCATGATCCGCATCGACGAGGCGTCCGGCCTCGGCGTCGCGATCGCCACCGACGGCAACGGCCGCTACGCCAAGCTCGACCCGTACGCGGGCGCGCAGCTGGCCCTCGCGGAGGCGTACCGCAACGTCGCCACGACCGGCGCCAAGCCCCTCGCGGTCTCCGACTGCCTGAACTTCGGCTCGCCCGAGGACCCGGCCGTCATGTGGCAGTTCGCGGAGGCCGTGCGCGGTCTCGCGGACGGCTGCCGGCAGCTCGGCACCCCGGTGACCGGCGGCAACGTCTCGCTCTACAACCAGACGGGTGAGGCGGCCATCCACCCCACGCCCGTGGTGGCCGTGCTGGGCGTCATCGACGACGTGGCCCGCCGCACGCCGGTCGCCTTCCAGGAGGAGGGCCAGCTGCTGTACCTCCTCGGCGACACGCGTGAGGAGTTCGGCGGCTCGGCCTGGTCCCAGGTCGTCCACGACCACCTCGGCGGTCTGCCCCCGAAGGTCGACCTGGAGCGTGAGCGGCTGCTCGCCGAGATCCTGATCTCCGCCTCCCGGGACGGCATGATCGACTCCGCGCACGACCTGTCGGACGGCGGTCTGATCCAGGCCGTGGTCGAGTCGGCGCTGCTCGGGGAGAAGGGCGCGCGCCTGGTCGTACCGGACGGGCTCGACGCCTTCACCTTCCTGTTCTCCGAGTCGGCCGGCCGCGCGATCGTCGCCGTGCCGCGCTCGGAGGAGGTCCGCTTCAACGACATGTGCGGCGCGCGCGGTCTCCCGGCCACCCGCGTCGGCGTCGTCGACGGCGACGCGGTGGAGCTCCAGGGCGAGTTCGCGCTCCCCCTCGCCGAACTGCGCGAGGCCCACGAGGGCACGATCCCGGCGCTGCTGGCCTGATCCTCCCGCCCCCGCGGCACGAAGCCCCCGTCCGGTCCGCCGGCCGGGGGCTTCGGCGCACCCGCCGTCGCCCCGCATAGGCTTCCGCCATGCCACCGGCCAAGAAGCGCGCCCGCTCCTACGACCCCGCCAGGACCCGCGCCGCCGTACTGGCGCAGTTCGGGAACGTACGGGCGGCCGTGCGCACCCTCACCCCCGAGCAGCTCGCGCTGCCGACACGGCTCGGCGACTGGACCGTACGGGAGCTGGTGGCGCACATCGCCATGGCGCTGACCGCCGTGGACCGGCTGCTGGCGGAGCCGGCGCCCGCGCGGCAGGACGGGCGGCCGGCCGACTGGCCGTCGGCCGTCGCCGCCGACGCGGACGCCATCGCCGGCACCGCCCGCCGGCTCGCGGCGGACCACCCCGACCTCGACGCCCACCTCGCGGACGCCGAGCAGCGCTTCACCGCCCGCCTCGACGGGACCCCCGGCGGCCGGCTGCTGCCCACCGGCGCGGGCGCCCTGACCCTGGCCGACTACGTCGTCACCCGCACCGTCGAGCTCGTCGTCCACACCGACGACCTGAACGCCGCCGTGCCCGGCCTCGACGTCCCGTACGACCGTCAGGCCCTGGCCGCCTGCACCCGGCTGCTGGCCGACGCGCTCGCCGTGCGGGCCCCCGGCGGTTCCACGGAGGTGCGGATCCCGCCGTACGCGGTCGTGCAGTGCGTGGAGGGGCCGAGGCACACCCGGGGCACCCCGCCGAACGTCGTCGAGACCGACCCGCTGACCTGGATCCGGCTGGCCGGCGGACGGACGGCCTGGCAGGACGCGGTGGCCGGGGCGCAGGTGAGCGCGAGCGGGGAACGGGCGGACCTCGGACCGTACCTGCCGCTGCTGGGATGAGCCGGGGGAGGAAGGGGAACCGTCCGCTCCCCGCCCCCGTCGAATCGGCATGTACAGGCAGAGGCACAAGCAGCGCATGACGATCCTGACCACCGCCGCCGTGCTCGTCCCGTTCCTGGCGGCCTGCGGCAACGAGGAGCCGCCGGTCACCGGGGTCCGCTGGAGCATCGACAGCCTCACCGTCGACGGCACCACCCACCGCGCCCCCGACGGAGCGCACCTCACCCTCGACGGCGACGGCCGGGCCGAGGGCAGCTACGGCTGCAACACCTTCGGCGCCGGCGCCGCCGTCGACGGCGACCGGATCACGCTCAGCGACACCGCGTCCACCGAGATGGCCTGCGACGACAAGCCCATGGACGCCGAACGGGCCCTCTCCCGCACCCTCGCCGACGGCGCCCTGAGGTCCGAGGTGGACGACGACCGCCTCACCCTCACCACCGGTTCCGGCGACACCGTCCGCCTCAGCAGGGCCGGGGACGCCCCGCTGTACGGCACCAGGTGGACCCTCACCACCCCCGCCGTCGACGGCCGCGCCCACCTGACCTTCGACAAGGAGGGCACCGTCTCCGGCCGCCTCGGCTGCAACCACGTGAACGCCGACGCCACCGTGCGCGACGGCCATATCACCCTCGGGGTGCCGTCCCTGACCCGAATGATGTGCGAAGACTCACTCATGGACGACGAGAGGGCGCTGACGAAGCTGTTCGACGGGACCGCGGACTACCGGATCGAAGGCCGAACCCTCACGCTGACCAGCGAGAACGGCACCAGTGTCCGGGCCGTCGCAGAGCGCTGATCCACGGCCGGGGGCATATCCCGCATTCGGACCAGTGGTCGATCTCGCCTACACTCGGTGGCGTGCCACGTGGTGACGGACGACTCAACCACGACCTGCTCCCCGGCGAGAAGGGCCCCCAGGACGCTTGTGGCGTCTTCGGTGTCTGGGCTCCGGGCGAAGAGGTCGCCAAGCTCACGTACTTCGGGCTCTACGCCCTCCAGCATCGGGGCCAGGAATCCGCGGGTATCGCGGTCAGCAACGGCTCCCAGATCCTCGTCTTCAAGGACATGGGCCTGGTCTCCCAGGTCTTCGACGAGACCTCTCTCGGTTCGCTCCAGGGTCATATCGCGGTCGGACACGCCCGCTACTCGACCACGGGCGCCTCCGTGTGGGAGAACGCCCAGCCGACGTTCCGCGCCACCGCGCACGGATCCATCGCGCTCGGCCACAACGGCAACCTGGTCAACACGGCGCAGCTCGCCGAGATGGTCGCCGAGCTCCCCAAGGAGAACGGCCGCGCCCCCAAGGTGGCGGCCACCAACGACACCGACCTGATCACCGCCCTGCTGGCCGGCCAGCGCGCTGCCGACGGCGAGCCGGTGACCGTGGAGCAGGCCGCGCACGCGGTCCTCCCCAAGGTCAGGGGCGCTTTCAGCCTCGTCTTCATGGACGAGAACACCCTGTACGCGGCCCGCGACCCGCAGGGCATCCGCCCGCTGGTCCTCGGCCGCCTGGAGCGCGGCTGGGTCGTCGCCTCCGAGTCCGCCGCCCTCGACATCTGCGGCGCGAGCTTCGTGCGCGAGATCGAGCCGGGCGAGTTCGTCGCCATCGACCAGAACGGGCTGCGCACCTCCCGGTTCGCGGAAGCGAAGCCCAAGGGCTGTGTCTTCGAGTACGTGTACCTGGCCCGCCCGGACACCGACATCGCCGGCCGGAACGTGTACCTCTCGCGCGTCGAGATGGGCCGCAGGCTCGCGAAGGAAGCCCCCGTCGAGGCCGACCTGGTCATAGCGACCCCGGAGTCCGGCACCCCGGCCGCCATCGGCTACGCGGAGGCGTCCGGCATCCCCTTCGGCGCCGGCCTGGTCAAGAACGCGTACGTCGGACGTACGTTCATCCAGCCCTCGCAGACCATCCGGCAGCTCGGCATCCGCCTGAAGCTGAACCCGCTCAAGGAAGTCATCAAGGGCAAGCGCCTGGTCGTCGTGGACGACTCGATCGTGCGCGGCAACACCCAGCGCGCCCTGGTCCGGATGCTCCGCGAGGCGGGCGCCGCCGAGGTCCACATCCGGATCTCCTCGCCGCCCGTGAAGTGGCCCTGCTTCTTCGGCATCGACTTCGCCACCCGCGCGGAGCTCATCGCCAACGGCATGACGATCGACGAGATCGGCACCTCGCTCGGCGCCGACTCCCTGTCGTACATCTCCATCGACGGCATGATCGAGGCGACCACCATCGCCAAGCCGAACCTGTGCCGCGCCTGCTTCGACGGCGAGTACCCGATGGAGCTGCCCGACCCCGAGCTCCTCGGCAAGCAGCTCCTGGAGACCGAGCTGGCCGCCGGCACCGCCGCCCCGGCCTCGGTCGACGCGATCCGCCGCCCGTAAGCCCTGACGGACGACACGAAAGCTCTCACAGTCATGTCCCAGAACACTGGTGCCAGCTACGCAGCGGCGGGCGTCGACATCGAGGCGGGCGACCGCGCCGTCGAGCTGATGAAGGAGTGGGTGAAGAAGACGCAGCGCCCCGAGGTCCTCGGCGGCCTCGGCGGCTTCGCCGGCCTCTTCGACGCCTCCGCCCTGAAGAACTACGAGCGGCCCCTGCTCGCCTCCGCCACGGACGGCGTCGGCACCAAGGTCGACATCGCGCGGCAGATGGGCGTGTACGACTCCATCGGCCACGACCTGGTCGCCATGGTCATGGACGACATCGTGGTGTGCGGCGCCGAGCCGCTCTTCATGACCGACTACATCTGTGTCGGCAAGGTCCACCCCGAGCGCGTCGCCGCCATCGTCAAGGGCATCGCGGAGGGCTGCGTGCTGGCCGGATGCGCCCTGGTCGGCGGCGAGACGGCCGAACACCCCGGTCTGCTGGGTCCGGACGACTTCGACGTCGCCGGGGCCGGTACGGGCGTCGTGGAGGCCGACCGGCTGCTCGGCGCGGATCGCATCCGTACGGGTGACGCGGTGATCGCCATGGCGTCCTCCGGTCTTCACTCCAACGGCTACTCCCTCGTCCGCCACGTGCTGCTGGACCGGGCGGGGCTCGCCCTGGACGGCCGGATCGACGAGCTGGGCCGCACCCTCGGCGAGGAGCTCCTGGAGCCCACCAGGATCTACTCGCTGGACTGCCTGGCGCTGATCCGCACCACCGAGGTGCACGCCTTCAGCCACGTCACCGGCGGCGGGCTCGCGGCCAACCTGGCCCGTGTGATCCCCGACGGGCTGCACGCGGTCGTGGACCGCTCCACCTGGACCCCCGCGCCGGTGTTCGACCTGGTCGGCCGGACCGGTTCGGTCGAGCGGCTGGAGCTGGAGAAGACGCTGAACATGGGCGTCGGCATGATCGCGATCGTGCCGCAGGACTCCGTCGACGTGGCGCTGGCGACGCTGGCCGACCGCGGGGTGGAGGCCTGGGTGGCCGGCGAGATCACCGACCGCGGCGAGCACACCACGGGCGCGGCCCTCGTCGGTGACTACGCGAAGTGAGCGACGGTGCGCCGCCCGCGCGGTGAACGTGCGGGCGGCCCATCGGACGGCCACGGCCGGCCGGGGCAGCACTAAACCCGGTCGGTGACCGGAGTCACCGACCGGGCTGGTGTTTCAGCGCAAGGTCAAGCGCCGCGACGCTGTTGCGAGGACGGGCCGTCCTCGTCCTCGTCGTCGTCCTCATAGAGGTCGGCGTACCGTGCGTACAGGTCGTCGTCTTGCTCATCGTCCTCGAAACGGCCACCGTTCGGTGGCTGGTTCGACGGCGATGCGCCCAGCTCCTCGGCCAGGCGTGAGAGATCAGTCCCACCGCTGTTGTACTTCAGCTGGCGGGCGACCTTCGTCTGCTTGGCCTTGGCCCGGCCGCGCCCCATGGCTCGACCCCCTCAACGACGGGGCTCGACGGCCCCAGAGTCTTGACACGCGTTCATGGTCCAGAACGGACTCTCATCGGAGAGTCCGGTCCGTAGGGCTTCCACGGTACCTGAGCCCGCGCCCATACGGTACGTCGCCCGCATGACGTGCCCGCGCCCAGGACCTTCGAGGCGCCCCGTCCTCGCTGGTCAACCGCGATTTTAACCACTTCTGGACGGTCGACCCGCCGGGAGAAGTGAGAGTTCTCTCCAAGTGCCCTCCGGCGGGTACCGCTCATATGTGCGAAAGCGTCCCGGGTCGGACCGCCCGTGCACGCGTCACCGCACCGGGCGCGCCTCCGCCATCCGCTGCTCGGCGATCCGGTCGGCCGCGGCGGCCGGCGGAATCCCGTCCTCCTTCGCACGTGCGAATATGGCGAGCGTGGTGTCGAAGATCTTCGCGGCCTTCGCCCTGCACCGGTCGAAGTCGAAGCCGTGCAGTTCGTCGGCGACCTGGATGACACCGCCGGCGTTCACCACGTAGTCCGGCGCGTAGAGGATCCCGCGGTCGGCGAGGTCCTTCTCCACGCCCGGGTGGGCGAGCTGGTTGTTGGCGGCGCCGCAGACCACCGCGGCGGTCAGCACCGGCACGCTGTCGTCGCTCAGCGCCCCGCCGAGCGCGCACGGGGCGTAGACGTCCAGGCCCTCGGTGCGGATCAGCGTCTCGGTGTCGGCGACGGCGGACACCCCCTGGGGGTGCCGGTCGAGGATCCGCCGCACGGCGTCCTCGCGCACGTCGGTGATCACGACCTCGGCGCCCTCGGCCCGCAGGTGCTCCACCAGGTGGTGACCGACCTTGCCGACGCCCGCGACGCCGACCTTGCGGTCGCGCAGCGAGGGGTCGCCCCACAGGTGCTGGGCGGCGGCCCGCATGCCCTGGTAGACGCCGAAGGAGGTGAGCACGGACGAGTCGCCCGCGCCGCCGTTCTCCGGGGAGCGGCCGGTGGTCCAGCGGCACTCGCGGGCCACGACGTCCATGTCGGCGACGTAGGTGCCGACGTCGCAGGCGGTGACGTACCGGCCGCCGAGCGAGGCGACGAACCGGCCGTAGGCCAGCAGCAGCTCCTCGGACTTGATCCGCTCCGGGTCGCCGATGATCACGGCCTTGCCGCCGCCGTGGTCGAGCCCGGCCATGGCGTTCTTGTACGACATTCCGCGCGCGAGGTTCAGCGCGTCGGCGACGGCCTCCTCCTCGGAGGCGTACGGGTAGAAGCGCGTACCGCCGAGGGCGGGGCCCAGTGCGGTGGAGTGGAGGGCGATGACGGCCTTGAGGCCGGTGGCACGGTCCTGGCAGAGCACGACTTGCTCATGGCCTCCCTGGTCCGAGCGGAACAGGGTGTGCAGGACGCCGTCAGATACGTCGGTCACTGTGGTGACTCCTGAGTAAGTAGCGGCGGGTGGGGTCGGTCCCCGTAGAGGTGGCGGGGGCTGTGGCACGAGATTAGATCCTCACGCGCCCGCCGGCGGCACCGTGTCCCGGATCACCTCCGTCCGGAGTACCGCCGTGCGGCGGTTTGCGGGGTTTCCCACCCGTCCGGGCGGGGGCCCGGCAGGTTTTCGCGACGGTCCTCGGGGGAGGGAGCAGGCGTGCCCAAGGTGTCCTCGGTGATCGTCCCCTACGCGACCTACCTGCGCGTGTACGAACCGCTGGCCGCCTTCCCGGAGCCGGAGCGCGGCCACTGGGCCCGTTACGCCCGCCGGCCCGACCGCCCCTCGTACCAGGACGAACTCCGCCGGGCCCTGGCGGACCTCGCGCCCACCCCGCCGGTGCCGGTGCCGGTGCACGAGAGCGACGACGCGTTCGTCCTGGAGGCCGACGGCGTGGTCTGCGTCTGCCCCTGGCGCACCCGGCTGCGCGGCTGGCAGGCCCTGGGCGAGCTCGCCGAGGACTTCCCGCTGCCGGTCCTGGACGCGCTCCTGCCCCCGGTCGTGCGGCACCAGGCGACCCGGGACTACGAGCGCTGGCTGGCCGACCACCCCGACGCCCGGCCGTGGATCCGCACCGCGACCTGGCAGGTGCCGATCAACTGGTTCGTGCTCTTCGCGGACGAGGAGCGGGAGTACGGCAAGGGCTCCACCGACGAGGCGCCCTTCCTGCGCTACCGGACCCCCATGGTCCAGGCCCGCCGACGGGTGGCGCGGGGATTGCGGGCGCTCAGGGACGCCATGGACGAGAGCCTGCTGATCGACGGCCTCGTGGACGTCGGGCGCTGGCTGGAGGAGTTCCACCCGCGCTCGCTGGTCGAGCTGGACTACGGCGGACTGGTGCACGCCCTGCCGGCCGGCACGCTCGAGGGCGACCACTCGGCGGCGGACGTCTCCGAGGGGATCGCGGCGCTGCGGCGCGGTGACGAGGAGGGCGCCGGAGCCGCCTACGGGCGCCTCGTGGAGCGCTGGCGGTCGGTCCGCGACCTGCGCTCGGCGAACTGACGTTTGACCAAACGCCCTTCTTGGGGTTTTGTCTTCGCCCTGAGGTGTCTGAGGTTCCGTCAGCGCGCGTCCGGGAACGGACGTAGCCGCCGATCCGGGCGTAAGTCCCAAGCGTGTCAAGCGTGACGGACCGCACTTACGTGGCCCTTGCGCCCCTTGCCCACCCTCATGCCAAAATAGGACAAGGAGTCCGGGGAGGGCTCCTCCGTCCTGATGTGCTCGACTGTGGGCGGAATCTCGGTATTGCGTGCTTTGGGGGGTCCGGTGACTCCTGATCGTTGCTGTGACTGATCGTCACAACAGCGTGACTGTCCGCTATGGCATGGTCCATCGGCTTCCGCGGCTGATGAACACCTGGGAGGGCAATTCCATCGGTTTGGCCGACGTGGCTGGACAGATGGTGTAGTTGTAGTGCCGAGGACAAGCCGTTCGTCCTATAACCGACTCGACTCGCGTCCGCCATTTCGGGCAACGCGGGTCAAGGTGCAGAATTTAGAGGAAAGAACCGAGAAGGTTCGGTTCTCCCGAGGAGGCCGCTCATGACCGCTCGCACCCCTGATGCCGAGCCGCTGCTGACCCCGGCTGAGGTCGCCACCATGTTCCGCGTCGACCCGAAGACGGTCACGCGCTGGGCGAAGGCAGGCAAGCTCACGTCGATCCGCACGCTCGGCGGGCACCGCCGCTACCGCGAGGCCGAGGTCCGCGCACTGCTCGCGGGCATTCCGCAGCAGCGCAGCGAGGCCTGAACAACCGCATGAACCGGGCACGACCGGCTGGTCCCCCACCGGCCGGGACGCCCGGGAACCCTGGCTCCAAGCGACGCGGGGACTGCCCCAACAGGCCCCTCGCCCAAGCCGGTCAGAGCCTTCCGGGCGACTGAACAAGGGTGCGTCGTCGATCGCGCTGGACCCCGCCGGGTCCAGCGCGATCTTTTTTGTGCGCTCCTGGGGGACCGGCTCGGCCCTGACGGCATCCGGAGAACGTTCTGTGCGCGGGCTTGTCGGACTCTGGGGACGAGTGGGGGATCACCTGTGCGCAGGCCGGCGCGGACCTCTTCGAGTGGTGCAATTGCACATATTAAATTGACCTGTTGTAGGAGAGGTGTAAGCACCGAGCATCCCGAAACTTATGCGGTGACACCCGTCACATACCAGTCGGCTTGTTGAGCCCGTGGCATATGCGCTAGAGGGAAAGGGCGTTGAGGCCGGGATGTTCCCCGGCGGGCCGGGGGTGTCCGAGGGCTCGGGCGCGGAGTCCGTCACCGGCCGCAGGAGGTGGTGGCGGATCGGGCAGTGGCGGGTGGGGTGCCGGTACGACGACGCGGTCGACAGGTGTGCCCGGAGCGGTGCCCGTGTCCCGTGCCCGGCGGATGCCGTCATGTGCCACCTCCAGGGACCGCACGGAGGGGTGCCCCGCTTCCTGGAGTACCGGGGGGCGGCGAACCCGTCAAGGCGGCAGCGGGGCCCTGTGCGCCCCGCACGAGGAAGAGCCCGGGTCCGTAAGGCCCGGGCTCTTCCGCCGGCCGCGGTCCTGACGGGATGTGCCGCGTCCGATCGCGGCTCCGCCGCGGGGCGCGGCCCCGGCCGTGCCCTCATGCGGAAGGCCCGCATTCCCTTGCGGGATGCGGGCCTTCCGAACTGCGGTCCTGACGGGATTTGAACCCGCGGCCTCCACCTTGACAGGGTGGCGAGCACTCCAAACTGCTCCACAGGACCAGGTTTCGCAGTTTTCACGCGACGGAGTCTCGATCGGATTCCGCCTGCGTTGCGCTGCGAGAAGGACTGTACAGGAGGTGGAGCCTCCTGGTCGAACTCACCCTGTGTGCGGGACCCGTCACGGCACCGCCGCGTCGATCGCCTTCACGATCCGCTTGTCCGACACGGGGTACGCCGTACCGAGCGCGTGGGCGAAATAGCTGACCCGCAGCTCCTCGATCATCCAGCGGATGTCCAGCACCTGCCGCGGCACCGGCCGCCCCTGCGGCAGCTGCTCCAGCAGCCACGCGTACTCGTCCCGCATCTCGTGCACCTTCGCCATGCGCGTGGTGTCCCGCTGCACGTTCGTCGGCATCTGCTGCAGGCGCCGGTCCGCGGCCACCAGATAGCGCATCAGGTCCGGCAGCCGGCGCAGCCCCGCCTCCGTCACGAAACCGGGCCGCACGAGCCCGTCCAGCTGCTCCCGGACGTCCTGGAGGTTGGGCAGCAGCGCGGGGCTCCGTACGCCCTTCAGACGGCGCTCACAGGCCTGCCACGCCGCCAGCACCTGCTGCACCTGGCCCACCGCGCGGACCGTCGTGTCGACGATCTCCGCGCGGACCTTGTCGTACAGCTTCCGGTAGGACTCCTCGTCCCACACCGGCCCGCCGAAGTCGGCGATCAGCTTGTCCGCCGCGGCCGTCGCGCAGTCGTCGAACAGGGCCTGCACCGAACCGTGCGGATTCGCGGACAGCGCCAGCTTCTGTGCGTTCGTCAGCTTCTCGGACGCGAACTTCGCGGGGTTCACCGGAATCCCCAGCAGGATCAGCCGGCGCGTGCCCTTCCACATCGCCTCCGCCTGCTCGGCCTCCGTGTCGAACAGCCGGACCGACACCGTGTCACCGTCGTCGACCAGCGCCGGATACGCCTTCACCGGCTGACCGGCACGACGGGTCTCGAACACCCGGGTGAGCGAACCGATCGTCCAGTCCGTCAGCCCCCTGCGCTCCAGGGACTCGCCACCCTGACGCTGGGCGGTCGCGGCGGCCGCCTGGGAGAGCGCCTTGCGGGCCTTCGGCCGCAGCTGGAGCCTGAGCGCCTCCAGGTCCTTGTCCTCGGCGATCGTGCGGCGCCGCTCGTCGACGATCCGGAACGTCACCTTCAAGTGGTCCGGAACCCGGGACCAGTCGAAGTCCTCCGCCTCGAAGGGCACCCCGACCATCCGCTTCAGCTCACGGGCCATCGTCACCGTGAGCGGCTCCTGCAGGGGCACCGCCCGCTCCAGGAACGCCTTCGCGTAGTTCGGCGCCGGCACGTAGTTCCGCCGGATCGGCTTGGGGAGCGAACGGATCAACTCCGTGACGACCTCCTCGCGCAGCCCCGGGATCTGCCAGTCGAAGCCCTCGTCCGTCACCTGGTTCAGCACCTGGAGCGGAACGTGGACCGTCACACCGTCGGCGTCCGCGCCCGGCTCGAACTGGTACGTGACCCGGAACTTCAGCGGACCCTGCCGCCAGGAGTCGGGGTAGTCCGCCTTGGTGACCGCCTCCGCCGACTCGCGGATCAGCATCTCGCGCTCGAAGTCGAGGAAGTCCGGCTGCTCGTGCCGCTTGTGCTTCCACCACGAGTCGAAGTGCGCCCCCGACACCACGTGTTCGGGGATCCGCCGGTCGTAGAAGTCGAACAGGGTCTCGTCGTCGACCATGATGTCCCGGCGCCGGGCGCGGTGCTCCAGCTCCTCGACCTCGGTCAGCAGCCGCCGGTTGTCGGCGTAGAACTTGTGGTGCGTCCGCCAGTCGCCCTCGACCAGGGCGTTGCGGATGAACAGCTCCCGGGAGACCACCGGGTCGATCCGGCCGTAGTTCACCTTGCGCTGCGCCACGATCGGCACGCCGTACAGCGTCACCTTCTCGTACGCCATCACGGCCGCCTGGTCCTTCTCCCAGTGCGGCTCGCTGTACGTGCGCTTGAGCAGGTGCTCCGCGAGCGGCTCCACCCACTCCGGCTCGATCTTCGCGTTGACCCGCGCCCACAGCCGGGACGTCTCCACCAGCTCGGCCGACATCACGAACCGCGGCGGCTTCTTGAAGAGCGCCGAGCCCGGGAAGATCGCGAACTTGGCGTTCCGCGCGCCCAGGTACTCGTTGCGCCCGCCGTCCTTGCGGCCGGCGCCCGCACCGGAGTCCTTGGACTCCTTCACGTCCTTCATGCCGATGTGCGACAGCAGACCGGCCAGCAGGGAGACGTGGACGCGGTCGTCGGGGGCGTCCTCCTCGTTGAGGTGGATGCCCATCTGCTTGGCGACCGTGCGCAACTGCGTGTAGATGTCCTGCCACTCGCGGATCCGCAGGAAGTTCAGGTACTCCTGCTTGCACATCCGCCGGAACGACGACGAGCCGCGCTCCTTCTGCTGCTCGCGGACGTACCGCCACAGGTTGAGGTACGCGAGGAAGTCGCTGGACTCGTCCCGGAACCGGGCGTGCTGCTGATCGGCCTGCGTCTGCTTGTCGGCGGGCCGCTCCCGCGGGTCCTGGATGGACAGCGCGGCGGCGATGACCATCACCTCACGGACGCAGCCGTTCCTGTCCGCCTCCAGCACCATGCGGGCCAGCCGCGGGTCCACCGGCAGCTGCGCCAGCTTCCGCCCGGTCTGCGTCAGCCGCTTGCGGGGATCCTTCTGCGCCGCGTCGAGCGCGCCCAGCTCCTGGAGCAGCTGCACGCCGTCGCGGATGTTGCGGTGGTCCGGCGGGTCGATGAACGGGAACCTCTCGATCTCGCCCAGGCCGGCCGCGGTCATCTGCAGGATGACCGAGGCGAGGTTGGTGCGCAGGATCTCCGCGTCCGTGAACTCCGGACGGGCCAGGAAGTCGTCCTCGCTGTACAGCCGGATGCAGATGCCGTCCGACGTACGGCCGCAGCGGCCCTTGCGCTGGTTGGCGCTGGCCTGCGAGACCGGCTCGATCGGCAGCCGCTGCACCTTGGTGCGATGGCTGTAGCGGGAGACGCGGGCGAACCCGGGGTCGATGACGTACTTGATCCCCGGCACGGTCAGGGACGTCTCGGCCACGTTCGTCGCCAGGACGATCCGGCGGCCGCTGTGCTGCTGGAACACCCGGTGCTGCTCGGCGTGCGACAGCCGGGCGTACAGCGGCAGCACCTCGGTCGACCGGTACCGCTTCTTCGTGAGCGCGTCCGCCGTGTCCCGGATCTCCCGCTCGCCGGAGAGGAACACCAGGATGTCGCCGGGACCCTCGGCCATCAGCTCCTCGACGGCGTCCGTGATCGCGGTGATCTGATCGCGGTCGGCGTCCTCCGAGTCCTCCTCCAGCAGGGGCCGGTACCGCACCTCCACCGGATACGTACGCCCGCTGACCTCGATGATCGGCGCGTCCCCGAAATGCCGGGAGAAACGTTCCGGATCGATGGTCGCCGACGTGATGACGACCTTGAGGTCCGGGCGCTTCGGCAGCAGCTGCGCGAGATAGCCGAGCAGGAAGTCGATGTTGAGCGACCGCTCGTGCGCCTCGTCGATGATGATCGTGTCGTAGGCGCGCAGCTCGCGGTCGGTCTGGATCTCCGCGAGCAGGATGCCGTCGGTCATCAGCTTGACGAACGTGGCGTCCGGATTCACCTGGTCGGTGAAGCGGACCTTCCAGCCGATGGCCTCGCCCAGCGGCGTGTCCAGCTCCTCCGCCACCCGCTCCGCGACCGTGCGTGCGGCGATCCGGCGGGGCTGCGTGTGCCCGATCATGCCCCGGACACCCCGGCCCAGCTCCATGCAGATCTTCGGGATCTGCGTGGTCTTGCCGGACCCGGTCTCACCCGCGACGATCACCACCTGGTGATCACGGATCGCCTCGGCGATCGCGTCCTTCTTCTGGCTGACGGGCAGCTGCTCGGGATACGTGACCGCGGGCACCCGGGCGCGCCGCCCGGCCATCCGCTCCTCGGAGGCGGCGACCTCCGCCTCGATCTCGGCGAGCACGGCGGCGCGGGCCTCCGGCTTACGGATCTTGCGGGCGCCTTCGAGCCTGCGTCCGAGCCGGTGCGCGTCGCGCAGCGACAACTCGGTGAGCCGGGAGGCGAGGGAGCCGAGAGCGGGGGCAGAGTGCGTAGACATACGGACTCCAGGATCTCATCCCGCGAAAATTCGCGGCCAATGATTTTGCCGGGGCACACAACAAGGCCCCGATCGAGGATCGGGGCCTTTGCTGTGGCTGGGGCCGGGGTCGAACCGGCGACCTATCGCTTTTCAGGCGATCGCTCGTACCAACTGAGCTACCCAGCCGCGGTGTTTCACGTGAAACACCAGCGGTCCTGACGGGATTTGAACCCGCGGCCTCCACCTTGACAGGGTGGCGAGCACTCCAAACTGCTCCACAGGACCAAGCGTGTCGTACGACAGTGTCGCACAGGGTGGTGCGTGCCCCCAACGGGATTCGAACCCGTGCTACCGCCTTGAAAGGGCGGCGTCCTAGGCCGCTAGACGATGAGGGCTATCGGCCCGCCTGGGCGCTTCTCAGCGCGTCGGGGACGTGAGAAGCATATGGGATGGCGGGAGGGTTCGCCAAAACGGTTTACGGCGCGGGCGTCCGCGGGGTGGCCGAGGGGGTCCCGGAGGAGGGGGACGGCGAGGTGCTCGCGCCCGGCTGGTTCTCCTCCGGGAGGTGGCGGCTGACCTCCGCCGTGGTGAGGCCGAGGCCCCCCAGTTCGATCGAGTCCCAGGCCTGGAGGCGGCGGGTGTCGCGGTCGAAGTAGAGGATTGACGTCTCGATCGGATCCGGGTACCTGCCCTCGATGGCGCGCAGGCCGCTGCCGCCGGTGGAGCCCTCGACGCGGAGCCGGGTGCCGTACTTCATGACCTCCGTCTCCTCGCGGTGGATGTGGCCGGCCAGCACCAGCGGCACGGTGCCGTCGACCTCGCGGGCCGCGGACGGTTCGTGGGCGATCGCCACGTCCACCGGGGTGCCGGCGGTCCGCTGGTCGCGCAGGGCGGAGGCGAGACGGGCGCCCGCCAGTTCCTGGGACTGCTCGGCCCCGGTCCTCTTCGAGCGGTCGGGGGTGAACTGCGGATCGCCGATGCCGGCGAAGCGCAGGCCGGCGATGGTTTTCGCCCTGCCGTCGTCGAGGACGTGGACGTTCCCCATGCCCTCGAGGTAGCGCTGGGTGACGAGCGAGTCGTGGTTGCCGCGGACCCAGACGTAGGGGGCGCCCAGGTCCTCGACGGGGTCCAGGAAGCCGTTCTCGGCGGCGGTGCCGTGGTCCATCGTGTCGCCCGAGTCGACGATCACGTCCACCCGGTACTGCTCCACCAGCGAGGCGATGATCTTCCAGCTGGCCGGGTTGAGGTGGATGTCGGACACGTGCAGCACACGGATGGTGGTCGGGTCGGGCTGGTAGGCGGGGAGGGTGGAGGTGGCGTCGTAGAGCTTGGTCACGTTGGTGACCAGGCGCGCCAGCTCCTTCTGGTAGACGTCGAACTCCGTGACGATGCTGCGCGCGTCGCCGACCAGGGACGGGGCGGAGGAGAGCAGGCCGGAGAACCTGGGTTCCAGGACGGAGTCGGGGTTCCAGGTGGCGTACGCCGTGCCGCCGGACGCGGCCAGCAGGCCGAGGGCGAGGCCGCCGGCGGCGAGGGCGCGGCGGGGGCGGCGGTAGACGGCGAGACCGAGGGCGGTGGCGCCGGTGACCACGGCGACGCAGGAGCGCACGGCGAGGTCGGCGGTGCCGTGGGTGATGTCCCGGGTGACCTCGTCCTGGAGGCCGGAGAGGCGTTCGGGATGGTCGACGAGAGCCTGGGAGCGCTCGGGGTCGAGCTGGTCGACGTTGACGTCCAGGCGGACGGGCGCGATGTGGCTGTCGAGCTGGAGGGCGCCCAGCGGGGAAATGTTGATCTTCGTGCCGCCGGTGACCGAGGGACGCAGGGTCATGGTGGTGTTCATGGGGCCCACGGGGACCCGGACGTTGCCGACGATCAGCAGGCCGAGCCAGGCGCCGAGGACCACCACGGCGACGAGGCCGGCCGCGCGCGTCCAGGGGCGCGGCTGCGGGGCGAGGACGAGCGTCGCGGTGGTGGGCCGGCGGGAGCGGCGGCGGGTGAGGGCCCGCGGGGCCCGTGGGAGGCGAAGGAGGATGTTCGGGACGGCGGAGGGGACGCGGGCCATTGGTCCCGTATGCCCACGTCGGTGGCCGGATATGCGGGGCTCGCGCGCGACCCGTACGGACGGCTCGTGCCCGACAATGGCCCTGTGCTGGAGATGACGCGCGAGATGTTCGAGGAGCTGGTCGCCGAGGCGCTGGACCGGATCCCGCCGGAGCTGACGCGACTGATGGACAACGTCGCGGTGTTCGTGGAGGACGAGCCGCCGGCGGACGATCCGGAGCTGCTCGGGCTGTACGAGGGGACTCCGCTGACGGAGCGGGGCGAGTGGTACGCGGGGGTGCTGCCGGACCGGATCACCATCTACCGGGGGCCGACGCTGCGGATGTGCGAGTCCCGGGAGGACGTCGTCGCCGAGACGGAGATCACCGTGGTGCACGAGATCGCGCACCACTTCGGGATCGACGATGCCCGGCTGCACGCGCTCGGCTACGGATAGGGGGTGTCGTTCGGATCGGGCCGCAGGGAATCGGCACCACCTCGTCGGTGCCGGACCCCGTGTCCGCGGCGGGATCCGAACGACACCCTCCGGGTCGTGCGCGTGTCTTCTTGCGGGTGGTGGGAGTTGGGGTTGTTGACCCCGTACTCCCATCGGAGGTGGCCCCGTGCGCCGCTTGTACGTACCCGTCCGCCTGGCCGCCACGGTCGTGGCCGTCGCCGCTGCCGCCGGCTGCATGAGCGTGGGTGAGGACGGTGCGGGCGGGAGTGCCGGACCGTCGCACTCCGAGGAGAGGCCGGGCGGTGAGGCGCCGGACGGGGGCGCCGCGGTGTCGGACGGCGGTGCCGGGTACGGCGCCGCGTCGGCCGACGGGGCCCGCGGGGACGGCAAGGGCAAGGGCAAGGGGCGCGAGGCCAGGAGGAAGAAGGGCGGGGCGGGGAGGACGGCGTCCGCGGCGGCCTCGCCGTCCGCGGGGGCGAGCCGGTCCGCGCCGGCCGGCGACGGGCCGGACGGGCCCGCGGGGCCGGCCCCGGGCGAGGGGCCCGTTCCTCCGGAGCCCTCGCGGACGCCGGATCCGCAGCCCTCGCCGACACCGCCCGAGCCGTCGGTCACACCGGAGCCGACGCAGGCGGAGCCCTCCTCGTCGGCGCACCAGCCGCCCGAGACGCAGTTGGCGCAGCGGGAACCGGCGCCGGAAGCGGGGGAGCCCGTCTGAGCCCCTTCTCCCCGCGCTTCCCCACCCGCCGGACCCCGCTCTCACCTGCCGGTTTGCCTTAGGGGGTCCCGGGTGCGTATGGTGGCAGATCGTTTGATCCTATTTGCCCGGCGCCACTGCAGAGCGCGCCGTGTGGCGCGTACTCTCTCCCTTGCCGTGGTGGACCGCATCGAGGCGGTCGTATTGCGAATCGCGAATCACGGAGTTGACGGGCGCGTGCCGAAGAGACTCCGGAAGGTTTCGCATTCGTATGCCCATCGCCAGTACTGATCACGTCGTCGTGCCCGAGAACACCGAGGACACCGACATCGACGTCACCACCGAGGTGGCGGCCCCCGAGTTCACCTTCGCCGACCTCGGCCTGCCCGAGGGCGTCGTGCGCAAGCTCGCGCAGAACGGCGTGACCACCCCCTTCCCGATCCAGGCCGCGACCATCCCGGACGCCCTGGCCGGCAAGGACATCCTCGGCCGGGGCCGCACCGGCTCCGGCAAGACCCTCTCCTTCGGTCTGCCGACCCTGGCCACGCTGGCCGGCGGCCGGACCGAGAAGCACAAGCCGCGTGCCGTCATCCTGACGCCGACGCGCGAGCTGGCCATGCAGGTCGCCGACGCGCTCCAGCCGTACGGGGACGTCGTCGGGCTGAAGATGAAGGTCGTCTGCGGCGGCACCTCGATGGGCAACCAGATCTACGCCCTCGAGCGCGGCGTCGACATCCTGGTCGCCACCCCGGGCCGTCTGCGGGACATCATCAACCGCGGCGCCTGCTCCCTGGAGAACGTGCAGATCGCGGTCCTCGACGAGGCCGACCAGATGTCCGACCTGGGCTTCCTGCCCGAGGTCACCGAGCTGCTCGACCAGGTTCCGGCCGGCGGCCAGCGGATGCTGTTCTCCGCCACCATGGAGAACGAGATCAAGACCCTCGTCGACCGGTACCTGAACAACCCGGTCAGCCACGAGGTCGACGCGGCGCAGGGCGCGGTGACGACCATGTCGCACCACATCCTCGTCGTGAAGCCCAAGGACAAGGCGCCGGTCACCGCGGCCATCGCCTCCCGCAAGGGCCGCACCATCATCTTTGTCCGCACCCAGCTCGGCGCCGACCGCGTCGCCGAGCAGCTGCGGGACGCGGGCGTGAAGGCGGACGCGCTGCACGGCGGCATGACCCAGGGCGCGCGCACCCGCACGCTGGCCGACTTCAAGGACGGCTACGTGAACGTCCTGGTCGCCACCGACGTCGCCGCGCGCGGCATCCACGTCGACGGCATCGACCTGGTCCTCAACGTGGACCCGGCCGGCGACCACAAGGACTACCTGCACCGCGCGGGCCGCACGGCGCGCGCCGGCCGCACCGGCACCGTCGTCTCCCTGTCCCTGCCGCACCAGCGGCGCCAGATCTTCCGGCTGATGGAGGACGCGGGCGTCGACGCCACGCGCCACATCATCCAGGGCGGCGCCGCCTTCGAGCCCGAGGTCGCCGAGATCACCGGCGCCCGGTCGATGACCGAGGTGCAGGCCGAGTCGGCCGGTAACGCGGCGCAGCAGGCCGAGCGCGAGGTCTCCCAGCTCACCAAGGAGCTGGAGCGGGCCCAGCGCCGCGCCTCCGAGCTGCGCGAGGAGGCCGACCGGCTGCTGGCCCGGGTCGCGCGCGAGCGGGGCGAGGACGTCGAGACGGTGGTCGCCGAGGCGGCCGAGGCCGAGGCCGCGCTGCCGGAGCAGCCCACCGCGCGGGACGTCGAGCGGACCGAGCGCGTGGAGCGCACGGAGGCACCGGCGCCGTACGAGCGGCGTGAGCGTCGTGAGGACCGCGGCGGGCGTTCCTTCGAGCGCCGTGACGACCGTGGTGGCCGTTCCTTCGAGCGCCGTGACGACCGCGGTGGATTCAACCGTGACCGTGACCGCGGTGAGCGCGGCGGCTTCCGCCGTGACGACCGTCGTGACGACCGCGGCGGGCGTTCCTTCGAGCGCCGTGACGACCGTCGTGACGACCGTGGCGGGCGTTCCTTCGAGCGCCGTGACGACCGTGGCGGTTTCAACCGTGACCGTGACCGCGGTGAGCGCGGCGGCTTCCGCCGTGACGACCGTCGTGACGACCGCGGTGGCTTCAACCGTGACCGTGACCGCGGTGAGCGTGGCGGCTTCCGCCGTGACGACCGCGGCGGCCACCGCGGCAGCGACCGTCCGTTCAACCGCGACCGCCAGGGCGACCGCCCCGGTTTCCACTCCGGCTCCCACGACCGTCCGTACGGCCGTCGTGACGACCACCGCGGCGGCTCCTTCGGCCGCCGCGAGGACAAGCCGCGCTGGAAGCGCAACGGCTGACACGGCCTCACCCGGCCGAGGGGGGGGGGGGGGCCCCCCCCCCCCCCCCCCGGGCCCCCCCCCCCCCCCCCCCGCCCCCCCCCCCCCCCCCCCCCCCCCCCCCCCCCCCCCCCCCCCCCCCCCC